>NZ_JABERD010000027.1 GCF_013044505.1 Streptomyces sp. S3(2020)
ACGAGGTGATCAGGAGTGTCGTGGGCTGGGAGGTGTGGATAAGAGAGGGGGGGGGGGGGGGGGGGGGGGGGGAGTGGGGGGTTCTCGCTGGTCGACTTCTTCGAGGGCCTCCGGATGGCCTCGGGCTCCGTGGTGCTCCCCGGCAAGGCCTGCTGGATGCGGGTCGCGGTGTCCCCGACCGTGGTGGCGCCCAGCAGGTCGCGCAGGGGCAGTTCGATGGCGAACTCACGCTCCAGGGCGGTGCGGATACGCACGGCCATCAGGGAGTCCAGGCCCAGTTCGGCGAATGCGGTGGTGGACGTGACGCGCGTCGGCGGATGCCCGGTGACGGCGGCGATGTGGTGGCAGAGGCGGGCGGAGACCGAGGTGTCCTCCGCCGCGCGGCCCTGCTCCGAAGTGTGCCCGTCGGCCCCCGCGCGGGCCCCAGCCGACCACGCCCTCGGCAAGCCCGCGGCCGAAGCCTCCGCCCGCTTGTCCGTCCACCAGTGCCGCACGTGCCGCCAGCGCGGGACGGGCAGGTCGGTGACCCGGCCGGGCGGCAGCGGCAGGCGCGACCCGGCGGCGTGGAGCGTGCCGAGCCGGGTGAGGAAGTCGGCCGAGGTGTCGGCGCCGCGGTGGAGGGTGCCGACGGCAAGGGCGCCGGGCGCGGTGTCGGCGATGGCTCGGGTCAGTACGGGGTGGGGGGAGAGCTCGACGAACGCGGTGTGGCCGTCGTCGGCGGCCGCGGCCACGGCCCGGTCGAGGCGCACGGGCCGCCGCAGGTTCGCGACCCAGTGCGCGGCGTCGAAGACACAGTCGCCCCGCGGATCGTCCAACACGGTGGAGTAGACGGGGATTCGGGGACGGCCGCCGCGGATGTCCGCCAGGGAGTCGGCCAACTCCGCCAGCAGCGGCTCCACTTGAGGGGAGTGTCCCGCCCCGGCCACCCGCATCGCCCGCGCGGCCCGCCCTTCCGCCTCAAGCCGACGCACGAGCCCGGCCACCGCGGCCTCCTCCCCGGTGACCACCTTCTGGCGGGGGGAGGAGTGCACGGCGACCTGCACACCGGGGAAGTCCCTTTCCAGAGCGCCGAGTTCGCCGTCGTCGACGTCGACCACCGCCATCGCCCCTCCGCGCAGTCCGCTGAGCAGCCGGGCCCGTACGGCGACCACGCGGGCCGCGTCCGACACCTCCAGCGCGCCCGCGCACACCGCGGCCGCCACCTCGCCCAGGGAGTGGCCGATGACGGCGACCGGTTCGACGCCGTGCGCCCGCCACAGCTCGGCAAGGGCCAACTGGACGCCGAAGAGAACGGGTTGGGAGATCTCCAGACGGTCCAGGCCGTCGCCGGAGGCCAGCTGGTCGCAGAGGGAGAACCCGCACTCGGGGGCCAGTTGCGCGTCCAGTTTCTCCACGGCCGAGGCGAAGGCGGGTTCCTCCTCCAGCAGCCGCCGCCCCATGCCTGCCCACTGGCTGCCGTAGCCGGAGAACACCCACACCGGGCCGCGCCCGACGAGATCCCGGTCGCCCGTCAGGACGCGCGCGTGGGGTCGTCCGGCCGCCAACGCACGCAAGCCGTCTGCCAGTTCCGCCCGGTCACCGGCGACGATCGCGGCTCGCACGGGCCCGCGCCCCGTCCGCCCGGCGAGTGTACGGGCCACGTCGGCGGGGTGCGTGGCACCTGCCGCGGGCGTGCCGAGCCAGTCCGCCAGCCGGCCGGCGAACCCCCCGCCCGCCTCCACCTCCTGTCCGACGCCGACATCGCACGTGTCCGTGACACCGCCGGCCGGGGGCGGGAGCAGGGCGCCGGGTCGCCATTCCTCCAGTACGGCGTGGGCGTTGGTGCCGCCGAACCCGAATCCGGACACCCCGGCCGTGGCCGTACCGCCGTACCGGGGCCATGGCTCGGCCTCCGTCACCACTCGCAGTCGTACGTCGCCGTCCAGGAGGCTGCCTTCGGCGCAGTGCAACGAGGGCGGGATCAGGTCGTGGTGGAGCGCGAGCACCGTCTTCACCAGACCGGCGATGCCCGCGGCGGACTCCAGATGGCCGAGGTTGCCCTTGACCGAGCCCAGGAGCAGCGGCTGGTCGGGGTCGCGGCCCGCGCCGAGCACGGCGCCGAGCGCGCCCGCCTCGATGGGGTCGCCGAGCGGGGTGCCGGTGCCATGCGCCTCGACGTGGTCGATGTGCGCGGGGGAGAGCCCGGCTCGCTGGTAGGCGGAGTCCAAGAGGGCTTGCTGGGCGGCCGGGTTGGGGGCCAGGAGACCGTTGGAGCGGCCGTCGGAGTTGACGGCGGTCGCGCGGATGACGGCGAGCACGCGGTCGCCGTCCCGCTCGGCGTCGGACAGCCGCTTCAGCAGCACCGCCGCGCAGCCCTCGCCACGCCCGATGCCGTCGGCCGTCGCCGAGAACGGCTTGCACCGCCCGTCCGGCGCGAGCGCGCCCGCCCGCCGGAACGCGACGGTGACCGTGGGGGAGAGCAACAGATTGACGCCGGCGACGATCGCCCGGTCGCTCTCGCCCGTGCGCAGGCTGACGCACGCGTGGTGCACGGCGACCAACGACGACGAGCACGCGGTGTCGACGGCCATGCTCGGCCCGCGCGTGTCCAGGACGTACGCGAGCCGGCCCGCCGCCACGCTCAGCGCCCCGCCCGCCGGAGCCCAGGGATCGACGGCCTCCGGGGCGGCCCCGGTGAGCTGGCCGTACTCGGGGGCGGACACCCCGACGAAGACACCGGTGGAGGTACCGGCGAGGGACGCGGCAGGAACGGCCGCGTGGTCGAGGGTCTCCTGGACGACCTCCAGGAGGATCCGCTGCTGCGGGTCCATCACCGCGGCCTCGCGCGGCGTGATGTGGAAGAAGTCGGCGTCGAACCCGGCGATGTCGTCCAGATAGCCGCCGTACGGGAGCGCGTCCGCGGGCGGGTACGGCGTGAAGTCCCGCCACCGGTCCGCCGGGACCCGCCCGATCGCGTCGACGCCCTCGCACAGCGACCGCCAGTACTCGTCCGGGCCGTGCACACCGCCGGGCAGCCGACAGCCGACCCCGACGACCGCGATCGGCTCACCGTGCTGGGACGAAGCAGCCGTGGGCGGCGGGGCCGCACCCGCCACCGGCGCGATGTCCGCCGCGGCACCGCACACCCGCGCCACCAGCGCGTCCCCCGTGGACGCCTCCCACAGCAATGTCGCCGGCAGGTCGAGGCCCGTGGCCCGGGACAGCTCCCCGGCCAGCACGACCGCGTCCCGCGAGGACATCCCGAGATCCGCGAGCGGTAGGTCCATCGGCACGTCCCGGACCGCGATTCCGCTCCAGGCGGCCACCTTCTCGGCGATCAGCCGACGCAACGCGCGCTCTTCACCCGGGTCGACAGGCCCGCGCGGCCTCGCCCCCTCGCCTGGGGCCACCGGGTGGCGCGGGCCGCCCTCCCCCTCGCCCGCGATCCTCATCCCGCGACCTCCGCCGCGTAGACACCCGCCAGATAGCGCTCGCGGGTCAGCGCCCTGGACACCTTTCCGCTGGAGGTACGGGGCACGGTGCCCGGCGGGACGACCACCAGATCGGAGAGCCGCAGCCCGTGCCGTGCGGAGACGGCCGCGCGCACCGTCCGCACGAGAGCAGGTACGTCGATGTCGGCGAGCCGCACGGTCCGCGGATGCTCCGCGACGACGACCACCCGCTCCCCGGAACCGCCGGGCACCCCGAACGCGGCGAGCCGGTCGCGACGTACCGCCGGATGGGCGTCCTGGGCCGTGACCTCGACGTCCTGCGGGTAGTGGTTGCGCCCGTCGACGACGATGAGGTCCTTCAACCGTCCGGTGACGACCAACTGCCCGTCCAGGACCGTCCCCAGATCGCCGGTGCGCAGCCACTTGCCCGGCCCGGCCGCGACATCGGCGAGTACGGCGCCGAAGACACGCAGGGTCTGTCGCTCCTGGTTCCGGTAACCCCGCCCCACGTTGGGACCCTGCACCCAGATCTCGCCGACCTCCCCCTCCGCCAGCGACTCCCGCGACACCGGATCGGCGATACGCACCCGCTGGCCCGCCGGAGCCCCACAGCCGGTCAGCAGCACGGCCCTCGGATCGTCGGGCCGCGCGGGCAGGGCCTTCCCGGTGGCCAGGGCGTCACGGTCGAGCGCGAATCTGCGCAACGGCCGCCGGGGCCGGGCGGCACTGACGAACACGGTCGCCTCGGCCAGCCCGTACGACGGACAGTGCGTCTCCGCGACGAGCCCCTGGGCGGCGAACGCGGAGTGGAAACGGTCGGCCGTCCCGGCACGGACCGGCTCGCTTCCGTTGATCAGGGCGAAGACACCGTCCAGCCGCAGGTCGGCCTTCTGCGCCTCGGTGACCGCCGAAGCGCAGTAGTCGTAGGCGAAGTTGGGCGCCGCGCTCAGCGCGCCCGGGTGCGCGGCCAACAGCCGCAGCCAGCGGGCCGGTTCGTGCAGGAACGCCACCGGATCCATGAGCACCGACAACAGCCCGCGCACCACCGGCGCCGCGACACTCAGCACGAGCCCCATGTCGTGGTACAGCGGCAGCCAGCCCACACAGGTCACCGGATGCACGTCGGCACCGTAGGCGGCCAGCGCCTGGCGGGCGTTGGCGACGACATTGGCATGGGTGATCTCCACACCCGCCGGCGTGCGGGTCGAGCCGGAGGTGTACTGGAGATACGCGACCGCCTCGGCATCCGGGGTGCGGGGCTGCCGATCGCCGGCATCGGCGTCGGGAACCCGGTCCGCGGCGACGACCTTCACGTCCCGGCCCCGGCACAACTCGCCCACCTCGGCGAGAGCGTGACCCGTCGTCACGACGACCGCCGGGCGGGCGTCGGCCAGGACCGCCGACAACCGGTCGCCCTGCCCGGGCAGACCGGGCGGATACAGCGGTACGGCGACCAGACCGGCCGCCAACGCCCCCAGAAAGGCCGTGACATGGTCCGTCCCCTGCGGACACAGCACCGCGACGCGCGCCCCGGGCTCCGCCTCGGCGGCGAGCCGGGCGGCCACGGCCCGCATCCGCAGATCCAGCCGACGCCAGGTCAGTGTGCGGTGGACGCCGCGTGAGTGCGGCGCGGGATGGTCGACGAAGGTGAACGCCCGGCGGTCGGGGGTGGTCTCGGCCCAGTGCCGCACATACTCCGGCAGACTCCGGAACACGGGCGCGAGCGGGGGGCGGCGGCTGTCCATCGGGCATGGGCTCCTCACGTCGCGGGGACGGCTAGCGGTCAGAGCGGGTGGTTCGGGTGGAGGGGGCTTTGGATGTTCGGTCGATGAACGGGCGGACAGGCGTGAGCCGTTGGGGTCGGCTGCCAGGAGCCGCCGGGGCAGGGTCAGAGCGGGATGTTGCCGTGCCGACGCTCCGGCATCGGCGCCCGCTTGCCGCGCAGCGCGCGCAGGGCGCGGCAGATGTGGGCGCGGGTGTCGCGCGGGGCGATGACGGCGTCGACATAGCCGCGCTCGGCAGCGAGGTAGGGGGTGCCGTACGTGGACTCGTACGCGGTGACGAGACGGGCGCGCAACGCCTCGGGATCGGCCGCGGCGGCGAGTTCGCGGCGGTGCAGGACGCCGACCGCGCCCTCGGCGCCCATGACGGCGATGCGGGCGGTGGGCCAGGCGAGGTTGATGTCGGCGCCCAGATGTTTGGAGCCCATCACCGCGTACCCGCCGCCGTACGCCTTGCGCACGACCACGGTGACCTTGGGGACGGTCGCCTCGGCGTACGCGTACAGGAGTTTGGCGCCGCGCCGGATGATGCCGGCCTGCTCCTGGCGGACGCCGGAGAGATAGCCCGGGACGTCGGCGAAGGTCAGCAGGGGGATGCCGAACGCGTCGCAGAACCGTACGAACCGTGCGGCCTTCTCGGAGGCGTCGATGTCGAGGACCCCGGCCGCGTACAGCGGCTGGTTGGCGACCACGCCGACGGCGCCGCCCTCCACGAGGGCCAGGGCGCAGATGATGTTCGGCGCGAACAGCTCCTGCACCTCCAGGAGTTCGCCGTCGTCGACGACCGCGCGCAGGATGTCGCGCATGTCGTAGGCCTGCCCGAGCCGGTCCGGCACCACGCTGTCCAGACAGAGCCCGGTGGGCGCGGCGCCCGGCGCGTACTGCGGGGGCCGGTCCAGGTTGTTGGCGGGCAGGTACGACAGCAGGTCGCGCACGGTGTCGAGGGCGTTCACTTCGTCGTCGGCGAGGAAGTGGGCGTTGCCGTTGACGGTGTTGCTGGTGCGGGCGCCGCCCAGTTCCTCGGCGCTGGTGCGCTCGCCGGTGACCGTCTCGATGACGTCGGGCCCGGTGACGAACATGTGCGAGGCGCCGTCCACCATCACGGTGAAGTCGGTGATGGCCGGCGAGTACGCGGCCCCGCCGGCGCACGGGCCCAGGACGACCGAGATCTGCGGGATCACTCCGGACGCCTGCACATTGCGGCGCACCAGCTCGGCGTAGAGGGCGAGCGAGGTGACACCCTCCTGGATACGGGCGCCGCCGCCGTCGTTGAGGCCGATGACCGGACAGCCGGTCTTGAGGGCGAGGTCCATCAGCGCGAGGGTCTTCTCCCCGAAGGCCTCGCCCATGCTGCCGCCGAAGACCGTGGCGTCCTGGGCGAAGACACAGACGGCTCGGCCGTCGATCGTGCCGTATCCGGTGACCACCCCGTCGCCGTACGGCCGCCCGGCACCGTCACCGGCCGGCCGGGCGCGGACGAACAGGCCCGTCTCGGTGAACGAGCCCGCGTCCAGCAGCAGATCGATCCGCTCCCGGGCGCTGTACTCACCACGTCTCCTGGGCCCGTTCGCGGCGACCGCCCGCATGCGGCGGCGCTCCAGCTCGGTGATGCGATCGGCGGTTCGGTCGACGCCTCGTCCAGCGATCGGGTCGGGTAACGGGTCGGCTTCTCTCCCCGCCACCGGCCTCGCCCTGGATATCTCCACCTCAAGTGTCATGGCCACCTCCGAAGTGGCTTCCGAATATGGCAGCGTCGGAGGGGCCGACCGGGGCGATCGGCGTTCTGTTTGGGGGAGATGAGTCCCGCGGGGCCGTGGTTCGTCCGTGGGTGACAAGGGCTCGGGCGGGACGGGGCGTTCGGGACGTAGGGCCGTGCCCGGCTCGGGGTGCGCTGCCGACCGGATGGGTCCTCGGGGCCGGCCGGTCCGGCATGGCGTCGGGTGAACGGCGTGCGGGGCCCGGATGCTGATGGCCCGTCAACCAGGAGAGTCCGTGGTCGATCCCCGTCTTCGAGGAGTCCCTGCGCCGCCCTCCGAGTCCACCGCCCCGGGCCGTGACGGTCCCGGTCAGGCTGGGGTGGTCGGCATCGGACTCGCCGCGGTGCTGACGTTCGCCCTCGCCCAGGGCTCGTGGGAGTGGTTCGCCGCGTACATCGGGGCGACGCTGCTCGCGGTGATCTTCGCCTTCTGCCGGCCGCCGACCCTGATGCCCGGCCCGCGCTCCGCGTACGTCGGGAGTCTGACGGCGTACTCGATGGTCGTGGGCCTGTGCGCGGCGATCGCGCTGGCTCCCGCGCTGCAACGCTGGCCGTGGCTGTTCCCGATGCCCGGTACCCGCGCCGGGTGTCCCGAACTGGGCAGGTACCAGAGCATCCGGGCACAGGCCGAGATGGCGAGCCTGGGCGGCCTCGACCGTGCCGCCTTCGCCTACCTGAGGGACGCGCAGAGCCATGCCGCCGTCGCCGACTGCCTGGCAGCCACGACGACCCGGTGGCTGCCGGTGTACGGGGGAGGGGCGGCCGTGGTGACGCGGCTGGCCGTGTGGTGTCTCGACCGGGCTCGGCGGAGCAGGCGGGCGGCGACGGCCGGACGGGTTCCTTCTCGCTGAGGGGAGGGCGTGAGGGGGCGGCGTCGGGGTAGCCGTGCCCGTATGACGCCCTCGTCGCCGAGGAGTTGTCGCCGACCGTCTGAGGAGGACAGCCGTGCCAGGCATCTTGGCCAAGATCAAGCAGTTCAGCAGGAGTCCGCAGGGGCGACGTGCCGCGGAGCAGGTGCGGCGTGCCTCCGCCGATCCACGCCGCCGAGCCCAGGCTCAGCGGCTGCTCGCCAGGCTGCGGGGACGGCGCCACTGAACAGACGGCGCGAGGCCGCGGGAGCGCACTGTCAGTGGCAGGCGCCAGAATGCGATCAGCAAGATCAACACTGGACCTGAACGAGGCGAACGGTGTCCGTTCCTCCGCCCTGGAAAGGCTGCGCCGATGCCCCTGACCTCCGCACACGCCCCGCGCCTCGTCTCGACCGCCGATGTCCCGACCCGCGGTGAAAGTGGCCCCGCCGGACGGACGTCACGTTCGGACGTCACCCGCCCGAGGACGCCCTCCGTCCTGTACCCGTCCAGATCCACCACTGCGCCCGCCGCCCTCGCGGCCGACGTGCTGCGCATCGTGTCCGACTCCCGCACGCCCGTCTTCGTCACCGTCCACGCGGGCGGACGGATCCGCTACGGCTACTGGCGCCCGGTCGACTCCACGACGGGCAAGGGAGGTTGCTACGTCGCTCTGCCGACCGGCGTCTGCGAGGAACTGCGCTCCGGCGGGCGTATCGCCTGGGGCGAACCCCTCACCGACCCGTCGAAGACCACCCGTCGGGTCAGGCCGGCCCGTACGCCGACGAGGGCGGGACGCGAGGAAGGGAGCGCCGCGTGACTCGCCTTGTCGCGTTCTGCCCGCCCTTCTGCCGAGGAGTACCAAACGGCCTTCTTGTCGGGCGACTCGAAGCCGTCTGAGCCTCAACTCACCGAGAAGTCTTGCCAATTACTCATCCGGCGGCGCCGGAATGACCTTTAGTGTGAGCAGTGGCCAGCCCCATCCGTCCCTCCTGTCACATGGGCCGCTCTCGCAGGTCGGTGTGGACGGACGGCGCCGCCCCCGGGTGACGCTCGGTTGCCAACCGTCCCGCCGATGGAGGCTGACACTGCATGCACGAGCACAAGACCTTCGTCGAACTCATGCGTGCGAGGGCGGACGAGCACGGTGACAGGACCGCCCTGATCTTCAGCGTGGACCCGCTCCGCGCCGAGGCCGACGAGACCTTGACGTACGGGGAACTCGACCGCGCCGCCCGCCGGGTCGCCGCGCTGTTGCAGGATCGATTCGCCGTCGGCGACCGCCTGCTGGTCCTGCATCCCTCCGGGCCGGGATTCGCGCGGTCGCTCCTGGGGTGCATGTACGCGGGCATGGTCCCGGTGCCCGCACCACCGCCGGACGGCCCGCAGCGGCGGCAGGCCGACCGGCTCGCCGCGATCGCCCGGGACGCGGGAGCGGCCGGTGCCCTGGCCGACGGCGCGGACCTGGAAGCACTCGCGTCCTGGGCCAAGGAGCACGACCTCCCGGGCGTGACCGTGCTCGCGCCCGACTCCGCCGGAGACCGCGCCGAAGACCGCGCCGGAGACTTCGCCGAAGACGAGCTGCCCGCGGCGAGCCGTTGGCGGCAGCCTCCGGCGGACCCGCACGCTCTGGCCTTCCTCCAGTACACCTCGGGGTCCACCGCCGACCCCAAGGGCGTGATGGTCGACCATGCCAACCTGCTGGCCAACGCCGAGATCCTCGCGGCGATCGCCGGTATGAGCGCCGACCGGCCGGTGGGCGGCTGGCTGCCGCTCTACCACGACTTCGGGCTGATCGGGCTGCTGCTCACGCCGCTGATCCTGGGCGGTCGCAGCGTGCTGATGCCGCCGACCGCCTTCCTCAAACGCCCGCACACCTGGCTGACGCTGATCGACCGGCACGGCATCGACTTCTCTCCCGCTCCGAACTTCGCCTACGACCTGTGCGTCCAGCGGATCACCGACGAGGAGCTGGCCCGCCTCGACCTCTCGCGCTGGCGGTGCGCGGTGAACGGCGCCGAGCCCGTCCAGGCCGCCACCGTCGAGGCGTTCACCCGACGGTTCGCCGCCGCGGGGCTGCGACCCGAGGCGATGCTCCCCGGCTACGGCATGGCCGAGACGACCCTCGTCGTCTCCGGCGACCGGCCCGCCCGCCGCGCCGTGATCACCGAAGCGGACGCCGCCGCGTTCGAGCGCGGCGAACTGCTGCCCCCGGCCCCCGGCACGCCGGCGCACCGCATCGTCAGCAGCGGCCCCGCCGAGTACCTCGACGTCCGGATCATCGACGCCGACGCGGGACGGGTGCTGCCGGACGGCCGGGTCGGTGAGATCTGGCTGCGCGGCCCGAACGTGGCCCGGGGCTACTGGGGGCAGCCCGAGGAGACCCGGCGCGTCTTCGGCGCCGTCACCGCCGACGGGGAGAGCGGCTTCCTGCGCACCGGGGACCTGGGAATCCTGCACGAGGGCGAGCTGTACGTGACGGGCCGCAGCAAGGAGCTGATCATCGTCCGCGGCCGCAACCTCTACCCGCAGGACCTGGAGGCGGCGTCGCGCGAGGCCCACCCGGCTCTGGAAGGCGGCGTCGGGGCGGCCTTCTCGGTGCCGGTGCCCGAGGAGGAGGTCGTGGTCGTGCGCGAGTACCGGGCCCGTCAGGTGACGCCGGACGAGCTGGCCCGCGCCGCCGCGAGTGTCCGCGACCGCCTCGTGCGGGATGTCGGGGTGCCCGCCCACAACATCGTGCTCGTGCCTCCGGGCACGGTGGCGCGGACCACCAGCGGCAAGATCCAGCGTCGGCTGCTGCGCCGGCGGTTTCTCGGCGGTGAGCTGGAGATCCTGCACGCGGAGCTGTCGCCGGCCGTCCGCGCCAGGCTGGTCGACACGGCGGGCGGTGACGCCTCGTGAAAGTCACCGACCCACTCATCGACTCGGGCCAGGTCGACCTCCACGCCTTCGACCGGGCCCTCGGCGATCCGACCGACCCCGCGACCCCCCTCTCCTACGCCCGCAACGCCGAGCTGGACCGCGACGAGCGGTTCCCCGCCGACATCTGCCGGGAACTCGACCGGTGGGGGCTGCCGCGCCTGTACGTGCCTGCCGAGTTCGGTGGCGCGCTGACCCGCTACGACGAACTGGTCGCGGCGCTGCGGGCGGTGGCGCGCCGCGACCTGACGGTCGCGATCGGACACGGCAAGACGTTCCTCGGCGGCGTCTGCGTGTGGCTGGCGGGCAGCCCGGAGCAGGCGCGCGAACTCGGCGCCGACATCATCGCCGGGGAGCCGGTGTCCTGGGGCCTGACCGAACGCGGCCACGGCAGCGACCTGCTCGCCGGTGAGACGACCGCCACGCCGGAGCCCGGCGGCTTCCGCGTGCACGGTGAGAAATGGCTGATCAACAACGCCACCCGTGGCACGCTGCTCTGCCTTCTCGTGCGCACCCGGCCCCAGGGCGGGCCGCGCGGCTTCAGCCTGCTGCTCGCGGACAAACGGCGCCTCCCGGCGGACCGTTGGCGACCGCTGCCCAAGGTGCCCACGCACGGCATCCGGGGCGCCGACATCAGCGGGATCGCACTGGACGACTGCCCGTTCCCGGCCGACGCGCTGATCGGCGAGCAGGGCGCGGGCCTGGAGATCGTGCTCAAGGCGTTGCAGCTCACCCGGACCGCCTGTACGGCCCTGTCGCTCGGCGCCGCCGACCAGGCGGTGCGGCTGGCCGAGGAGTTCGCCGCGCGTCGCGAGCTCTACGGCCGTCGGCTCATCGAGCTGCCGCACGTACGCCGTGTGCTGGGAGAGGCGTACGCGGCGCTCCACGCCGCCGAGATCGTGAGCGTGCTGGCGGCCCGCAGCGTGCACACCCTGCCGCAGGAGATGACCGTCATCTCCGCGGTGGCCAAGTCGTACGTCCCGACCCGGGTCGACGAACTGATCGCCGCCTGCGGCGAGTTGCTGGGGGCCCGCGCGTTCCTCACCGAGGTCCACGAGCACGGCGCGTTCCAGAAGCTGGAGCGCGACCATCGCGTGGTCGGCATCTTCGACGGGAGCACCTTCGTCAACCAGCACGTCCTCATCAACCACTTCCCGGTGCTGGCCCGCGGGCATCGGCAGGGCACCTCCGACGAGGAGGCCGTCGCCCGTGCCGCCGACCTCTCGGCCCCGCTGCCCCCGGCCCGGCTCGACCGACTGAGCCTGCTGGCGCGCGGCGGATGCAGCCTCACGCAGAGCCTGCGCACCGCGAACCGTGAACTGCGTGCGTCGGCGGCCGTAGGAGAGGTGCCCGCGCGCGTGGCAGAGCTCGCCGAGGAGCTCACCGACAGCTGCGACCGGCTCCACGGCGAGCTGGCGCTGATCCCGCCCGCGTCCCAGGACGTACCGCCGGAGGCCTTCGAGGCGGCGCGCCGCTACGAGCAGTGCTTCGCGGGTGCGGCCGCCCTGCGGATGTGGCTGCACAACCGCGCGCCCGGCCAGGACCCGCTGTGGCTGGAGGCGGTCCTCACCTACGTGCTGCGGTCGGTACGCCCACCGGGACGGCCGACCGACGGCGAGGTGTTCGACCGGCTCCTCGACGCTCGTGCGGCCGGTCGCCCCGCCGCTCCGCCGACCTCGGTGGTCGCCTCGTGATCGACGGGACAGGGTCGCGCGACGCCCGTGCGAGCACAGCACGGCCGGACGAGGAGCCCACGTCCGCCTCCGTCGACGTCCCCGTGCCCGCCTCCGTCGACACCCCTGTGCCCGACTCCGTCGACGCCTCGGCGTTCCCCTCCGTCGACGACCTCGAACGCCGCTTCGGCGATCCCTGGGACCCGGACAACCCGACGGGCCATGCCGCGGTGCTGGCGGCCGACGAGGCGGGCGAGATGCTCGCCGCGGGCGAACGGCTGCTGGACGACTACCGGTTGAACGCCGAATTCGTCCCGCCCGAGCTGGGCGGGCGGCTGACCCGGCTCGACCGGCTCATCGAGGTGCTGCGGGTGGTCTTCCGGCACGACCCCTGCCTGGGCCTGGGATACGGAGCGAGCAGCCTCATCCCCGCGGTCAACGTCTGGGCCGCGGGCGACGCACGGCAGCGCCACAGGATGGCCGAGGTCCTGCTGACGGGTGGCCGAGCCGCCTCCGGCTACCACGAACTGGCGCACGGCAACGATGTCGCCCGGGCCGAGTTCTCGGCACTGCCGGGCGACGACGGGCGGCTACGGCTCGACGGGCGCAAGGAAGTGATCGCCAACGCCGAACGCGCCGAGGCCATGGTGCTCTTCGCGCGCACGTCGGCCGCTCCGGGCAGCCGGAGCCACTCGCAGCTCTTCGTGGAGATGGCGGACCTGCCCGACGGCACGCCGCTCCACCTGCCGCGCTTCCACAGCGCGGGGATGCGCGGGGTCCAGCTCGGCGGGCTGGAGTTCCGGGACTGCCCGATCCCGGCGGACGCGGTGCTGGGCGCGCCCGGGCTCGGCATGGAGACGGCCCTGCGCTCCTTCCAGATCACCCGCACCGCGCTTCCGGCGATGACCGTGGGCATCCTGGAGACCGGCCTAGACGTCGCCGCCCGGTTCGCCGACGAGCGCGTCCTGTACGGGCGGCCGCTGGCCGGGATGCCGCACATCGGCTCGATCCTCGCCGACGCCTTCACCGACCTGCTGATCTGCGACTGCCTGGCCACCGTGACCGCGCGCTCGGTGCATCTGATCCCCGGCGAGACCAGCCTGTACGCCTCGGCCGCCAAGTACTTCGTGACCACCCTCCTCATGGACGCCATGGACGCGCTGTCCCGGGTGCTGGGCGCCCAGTTCTACATCCGCGACGGCCGCTACGGGATCTTCCAGAAGCACCTGCGCGACCTGGCGCCCGCGGGCTTCGGCCACACCGCGCGCGTGGCCTGTCTCAGCACGGTGCTGCCGCAACTCCCTCGGCTGGCCCGCAAGGGATGGCTGGACGACACCCAGCCGCCCGCCGGGGTGTTCCACCTCGGCGCGGACCTGCCGCCACTGCCCTTCGAGCGGCTGTCGATCAGCTCGGGCGGCCGGGACAGCCTCAGCGCCTCGCTCTCGGCGGCCCTCGCCTCCCCCGAACTGGACGGCGAGCTACGCCGGTTGGTCCTCGTCATCGCGGCCGGACAGGACGACGTACGACGCGAATGCGCCGCACTGCCCCCCGGGGACCTCACCGTCGCCGCCCGGCCCGAGGCGCTGCGGCCGGCGGCGCGGTACGCCGCGGTGCTCGCCGCGACCGCCTGCGTGAATGTCTGGCTCCACAACCAGGGGCGGCAGGACGCGTTCCTCAGCGATCCCCGCTGGGTTGTCGCGGCGCTGGGCCGGATCGCCGAACGGCTGGGCCGCGACCCCGGTCAGCGGCCCCGGCACATCACCGAACGGCTGTCGGCGGAGGTCCTCTCCCGGCACCGGGACCGCCGCGGACTCGGCCTGTCGAACCGGCGTCCGCCCGGATAGCGCCGCGCCCTCGACGACATGGAGAGCCACCGCCGTTGACCACAAGGAGATTGCGATGAACAGCCCCGAATCGGCCCCGTCGACCGCGTCGGACACCGATCTGCGGAGTTGGCTGCGCACGCGGGTCGCCCACTACGTGCAACTCGACGTCGCCGACATCGACACCACCGTCACGCTGACGACCTACGGCCTCGACTCGGTCTACGCGCTGACCCTCTGCGGCGACCTGGAGGACCACCTCGGGCTGGTCCTGGAGCCGACCGTGGCCTGGGACCACCCGACGATCGACGCCCTGACGCGCCACCTGGAGGAAACGCTCGCCCAGGTGTCCCCGGCGGGGGAGAACCGATGACGTCGCTGGAGGAGGTGGCGGCCCACCTGCCCTCGCAGCGTGTACCCATCGACGAGCTGGGCGAGGAACTGGCCATCAGCGAGGCGCAGATGAGGGTGTACCGGCGCTACCACGGCCTGGTGGAGATCCGCCGCGAGCCCGATGGCACGCTCATCGATCTGCTGCTGGCCGCCGCGGGCAAGCTCGAAGGACTGCGCGGCAGGGAGGAGCAGGTGCGGTACGTGATCCAGGCGCGGACCATGCCGATCGCCGTCCCCCATCCGATCAACCCCGTGCACGAGGTGTGTGACACGCTCGGACTCGGGCACGCCACGGCGTTCGCGGTGACCCACCACGCCTGTGCCTCGGGGCTGTTGGCGGTGGACCTGGCCGGCAAGCTGCTGGCGAGCGACGGCGACCGGGACGCGCTGGCGCTGGTCCTCACCGGCGAGAAGACCTTCACGCCGGCCGCACAGGTGGTGCCGGGCTCGTCCATCAACGGCGAGGGCGCGGCCGCGGTGCTCGTCGGGACCCGTGACGACCGTGACCGGATGCTGAGCTATGCCGCCCGTACCCACGGCCGTTTCTACGACTGCCTGTCGCTCACCCACGAACTGTCCGTCGAGTACCAGCGGATCTACACCGACGCGCTGGCCGAGGTCATGCTGGCGGCGGTCGGAAAGGCGGGGCTGGAGCTGGGCGACCTCGCCATGATCTTCCCGCACAACGTCAGCCGCCTGTCGTGGACGCGGCTCGCCAAGCATCTCGGGCTTCCGCTGGAGCGTTTCTTCCTGGACAACGTGCCGCTCACCGGGCACTGCTTCGCCGCGGATCCCTTCCTCAACTACCGGGCGGGCCTCGACCTCGGCCTGCTGCGCCCGGGGGACCGCTATCTGCTGGCCACGGTCGGTCTCGGCTCGACCTTCTCGGCGATGCTCTTCGAGCACTGAAACAAGGGGGCGAGATGATCGGGACTTTCACCGGCCGCCTGAAAACGGCCCTGACCGGGACCTCCGACGCGGAGTTGGTGTTCCTCGGCAACTTCGAGGTCGAGGACCAGTGGGCCCGCGGCGAGACGGGGCTGCCGAGGCTCGGGTTCGGCTCGGGCAATGTCATTGTCAACCGGATGGACGAGTTCGCGCTGCTGCTCGCGGGCAAGGGCGACCACGTCGTACTGAAGGGCGAACCCGACACCGACTACCTGAGCCATCTCGAAGAGCTCGGTCTCGACCTGCCGCGCATCCTCGTGGTGGAGCGTCAGGACCCGCGCGCCACCGTCACCCAGGACGCGCTGGAGGACCGGTCGGTGCTGTGCGAGCTGGGCAGGCTCGGGGCTCGCGGAGGTGTGGTCTGCGCGCACGGGATCAGCGAGCTGGAGGAGCGGCTGGCCGAACGGGCCGGGATCCCGCTGGCTGCCCCGCCGGCCGCGATCTGCAAGGCGGTCAACAGCAAGATCTACAGCAGGCGGCTGGCCGACGAACTGGGTATCCGGCAGTCCCGGGGCTGGACCTGCGCGAGCCTGGCCGAACTCGACGCGGCGGTCGAGGCCGCCCGCGCGCTGCTCGCCGACGGCCGCCGGGTCGTCCTCAAGGACGCCTTCGGCGTCTCGGGCAAGGGCATCGAGGTGGTCGAGGACGAACGCCGCCTGGACCGGCTGCACCGCATGATCCACAGCCGGGCGCGGAAGGCCGGGACCGACCGGGTCGGCCTGGTGGTGGAGGAGTGGGTGGCCAAACGCGCCGACCTCAACTACCAGTTCACCGTCGGCCGGGACGCTCGTGTGCACTTCGACTTCGTCAAGGAGGCCCTCACCGAGGGCGGCGTCCACCTGGGCCACCGGATCCCGGCGCGGCTCACCGAGCGGCAGACCGCCGAACTGACGGACACCTCCGCACGGCTGGGCGGGCGGCTGGCCGGCGAAGGCTACTTCGGAGTCGTCGGCGTCGACGCGATGATCGATCCCGACGGCGGCCTCTACCCGATCGTCGAGATCAACGCCCGCCACAACATGTCCACGTACCAGGCATCGCTCCAGGAAGCCTTCATCGGGTCGGGCAGCACGGCGCTGGTGCGCAGATACCCCGTGCGGCTCGGCGCACCGCTGCCGTTCGGGACGCTCCACCGAGCCATGGCGGACCTGCTGTTCGACCCCGCCCGGGGTACCGGGCTGCTGATCAACAACTACGCCACCGTCAACGCGGCCGCGCCGCCCGGAGAACGGGCCCCGGGGACGGGCTTCGACGGGCGTCTGCACGGGGTGGTCGTCGCCGACTCCGCGGGCCGGACGGCGGCACTGGACGACGAGATCGGCCGCAGGCTGGCCGCCGTCGCGGAGAGCACCAGGGGAGAGGGACGAGGATGACACGCGAGTTCCAGGTGCAGGGCGTGCCGGTGTCCGAACTGAACCGGCGGTACGGCACCCCGTTGTTCGTCTACGACGGGGATGTGCTGCGGGATCGGTTCCAGGGGCTGCGCGACCGGCTGCACCCGGCCATGGAGATCTTCTACTCGCTCAAGGCCAACCCGAACATCTCGGTCTGCGCCCTGCTGCACTCGCTCGGCGCGCGGGCCGAGGTCTCGTCACTGGTGGAACTGACGACCGCGCTCCGAGCCGGCGTACCCCCGGAACAGATCATCTTCCTCGGCCCGGGCAAGAGCCGGCAGGAGCTGGCCGCCTGCCTGGACACCGGGATCCACGCCGTCGTGTGCGAATCCCTTCCCGAGGTGGCGCTGGTGGACGAACTGGCCCGGGAGCGGGGGGTGCGGGCGCCGGTCGCGCTGCGTGTCAACCCGCGCTTCGCGGTCAAGCGGTCCGGCCTCGCGATGGGCGGCAAGCCGCGCCAGTTCGGCATCGACGAGGAGGAGTTGTTCGCCCAGACCGACCTGGCGCGGCGGTTCCCGGACGTCGACCTGATGGGCGTGCAGGTGTACATGGGCACCCGGATCCTCAGCGAGGACGTCATCGTCGAGAACACCACCCGCATCCTCGATCTCGCCGAACGGCTGACGACGGCGTTCCACCTCGACCTGCGCATGGTCGACGTGGGCGGCGGTCTGGGCGTCGCCTACTTCGACGGCGAGAGCGACCTGGACGCCAAGGTGCTCACCGACAGGCTCAACCCCGTCATCGAGGACTTCACGACCCGGCACCCCGGCACCAGGATGATCATGGAGCTGGGCCGCTACCTCACCGCCGACTCCGGCACCTATGTGATGGCCGTCCGCTACACCAAGACCTCGATGGGCGAGCGCTTCGCGGTCGCCGACGGCGGCACCCACCACCACATGGCGGCCGTGGGCATCGGCTCGTTCGTCAAACGCAATTTCCCCATGGCGGTGCTCAACCGGCTCGACGAGCCGCCGACCGAGGAGTGGAACGTCACCGGGCCGCTCTGCACCCCGGGCGACACGATCGGCAAGAAGGTCCCGCTGCCGCCGGTGCGGCCCGGCGACCTCATCGGCGTGCACCGCTCCGGGGCCTACGGTCCGACCGCCTCGCCGGGGCTGTTCCTCAGCCACGGCTACCCGGCCGAGGTGCTGGTGCACGAGGGCCGGTGCCATCTGGTCCGCGAACGGGACAGCCCCGACGACCTGCTGCGGCGACAGCGGCTCTACGACCCGGCCGCGCACGACATATCCCACTGAACCCCCAGGTACACGAGAGGTGAACGATGGAGCACACCGCACCGGAAGCCGACACCGCCGACCTGTACGGCCGGGCCGTCGCCACGATCGCCGACTCGCTCGCCAAGGCGATGCAGGTCGACGCCGCCACCATCACGGAGAACAGCCGGTTGTTCGACGAACTCGGCCTGGACTCCACGACCGTGCTCGGACTGCTGATGACGATCGAGGAAGAACTCGGGATCGAGTTCGACACCGACGACCTCGAACAGCGCCACTTCGAGAGCGTGGGGACGCTCGCCGCACTCGTCCGGGAGCAGGACGCCGAGCAGGCAGGGGCCTGAGCGCCGATGTACCTCACCACGTCTCCCGGCTCGGCCGACGCAGCGGCGCCCGCCCGGCGGCCGCCGCTGCGCCTGTCGCACCTGGTCAGCCGGACCTTCTCCGGGGGCAGACCCTTCCTGCCCGATCCGCTGGAGCCGAGCCTGAGCCGGCTCCAGGCCGACCTCGTGCGCCCGTACCCGGTGGAGTACCGCCCGGAGCTTCTCGAGCGGGGCGAGCGCAACACCTTCATCGAGATGACCCAGCGACTGCTCACGGACCTGCCCCCGCTGGAGGAGCCCGTGGACCTGGTGCTCGTGGCCAACACCGCCCCGGACGCCGATCCCCGCCGCTCCCCGTCCTGCTATCTGGCCGATGTACTGCCCGGCGACCCGCTGGCCTTCAACCTCTCCGACCAGGGGACCGCCATCGGGTTCACGGCCCTGCGTCTCGTCTCGGAGTACGCCGCCGCGGACGCCTTCCGACGCGCCCTGGTCGTCCTGCTCGATCAGCGGACCTTCCTCTTCGACACCGCGGGGGCACGTGACGTGCCCCGGCAGGACCGCGCGGTGGCGCTGCTCTTCGGTCCGGAGGGCCGGGCGGGCGAACCGGTCACGCGGCAACTCGCCGACGTGGCACCGGACGAGGTCCGGGCGACCCTCGACGCGGTGCTGAACGGGCCGGACGGCGGCGGTGCCGGCCTGCCCGTCACCCTCATCACCGGCCAGGGCCTCGACATCGACGCCGAACGGTTCGGTCCGGGAATCGACGTGCGTCCCGCGCCGCCTGGCCTTCCGTGCACCGGCCCCTGGTCGGCCCTGGCCGAGGTGCTCCCCGAATGCGCGGCAAGCGGGCCCCGCCGCATGGTCGTAGCCGAATACGACAGCACTCTGCGGTACCTGAGCACGACCACGTTGGATCTTGAGGAGGGGACATGACCGGCCGTCGCACGGTCGCCACCGACGAATGGATCCGGTACCGGCGCACCGCCCGCCACGACGGCCTCGTCCCGGCGCTGGCCCTGCTGTGCGAGACCGTCTGCGACGGGGCGCCGCCACGCGGCCCGGGTGGGCACGTGGTGGCGCCCGCCGGCGTCGCCGGTGCCGACGCGGGGGACGTCCTGGCGACCATGACGGTGGAGGGCGGCGTCGTCGTCGCGTCGCGATGCCGGGCCGAACCACCGAGCGGGTCCAGGACCCCTTGGGCGGCATGGGCGTTGGGCGTGACCTGTCTGCGCTTCGGCCTCTCGGAGCGGCTGCTGGACGCCGTGCTCGCCCATCTCGGCGGCCGTACCGTCGGCGACGCGAAGCTGCTCCACCAGCAGATGGTCAAGGGCGGTGTCGCGGAGGTGGTGATCGAACAGCTGGAGATCGGGACCATGCTGGCCGACGCCACGCCGGGCGACCTCGACGACGGCGTCCTGGCCGGTCTGAACACCCAGATCACCGAGACCGACCGGATGCTGCTGCGACTGCTCGGCGCCATGAGCTTCCTGGCGGACGGGCCCGGACAGGTCGCCCGGGTGTCCGAGCTGATCACCGACGTCTACTTCGGCCCGGCCCGCGCTGAGCACGGGGGAGCGGCATGATCGAACTGGACGACAGGACACGGGCGTTCCAGCGCCAGGCCCGCGCGTGGGCGCAGGAGCTCAAGCCACTGGCCCTGGAGCTCGACCAGGATCCGGACGCGATCCACCGCCATCTGGACGTGGCGATCGTGTCGTACCTGACGAGGATGACGGTGCCGCCCGAGTTCAATCCCGATCCGGTGGTCATCGACGGCCATCGCTTCTACGGCACCGGGACCCTGGAGCGGGTCGTCTTCGCGGAGGAGGCGGCGGTCGGCGATGCCGGCATGCTGCTGGCGTCGCCGGGGCCGGTGATGTCGGGCGTGCTCGTCGACGCCATGGGCGACGAGCGGCAGAAGAAGTGGTTCTACAGCCGGGTCATGGAGAAACCCACGTGGACCTTCTTCGCGCTGACCGAGCCCGACCGCGGCTCGGACGCGGCGGCGATGGACACCACACTCACCCCGGACGGCGACCATTTCGTGCTCCGGGGAGCCAAGCGCTACATCGGCAACGCGGCCCGCGCCGACCTGGGCATCGTCTTCGCCCGCACCCGTCCAGGACCGCTCGGCGTCACCGCGGTCCTCATCGACACCTCGGCGGCCGGGTTCACCGCCGAGCCCCTGGAGACCATCGGGCTGCGCGGCCTGCGCCTCACCGCCGTCACCCTCGACGACGTCCGCGTCCCCGCCGAGCAGGTGCTCGGCAGACATCTGCGGGCCACCCAGCGCGGCATGTGGAGCGCGGTGCAGGGGCTGAACCGCCTGCGCCCCGGCGTCGCCGCGTTCGGCCTGGGCATCGCGCGGGCCGCCTACGAGTACGTCCTGGACAACCGGCGCACTCCGAACACGTCCGAACGGCACCGACTGGACCGCCTCGGCCTCCGCCTGACGGAGCTTCGGCAGCTCATCTGGCGAGCGGCGATCGCCGTGGACGACAACGAACCGGCGGCCGGCTACCTCGCGTCCGCGGCGAAGGCACGCGCCTCGCGTCTCGCCGAGGAGGCGACGCTCGAAGCGCTCGGCCACTTCGGCCCCGGCGCCCGACTGGACCACCCCCTGCTCGACAAGCTCGCCCGGGACGCCCGTGGTGTGGAGTTCATGGAGGGAACCGGCAACATCCAGAAACTCAACCTGTTCACCGGCCTGGTCCAGGGAGGGCTTCGCCGTGACTGACGCGGGCCTCGTACCGGCCGGACCGTTCTGACATGGACGAGCCCACGGTGGACGTCTGGACGGTGCCGCTCGACGGGCCGTCGGCCACGGTGGCGAGGCTGTCCCGGATCCTGTCGGGGCGGGAGACCGAGCGCGCCGACCGCTGCCGTTTCGAGGCCGACCGCAGACGTTTCGTCATCGCGCGCGGCACACTGCGGCGGATTCTGGCCGACCACCTCGACGTTCCTCCCCGAGAACTGCGCCTGGAGCGCGGACGTCATGGCAAACCACGGCTCGTGGACAGCCCCGGTCTGCGGTTCAACCTCTCCCATTCCGGAGAGCTCGCTCTGGTGGCGGTGACCCGGCACGCCGAGGTCGGGGTGGACGTCGACCGGCTGCGGCCGGGTCTGGCGGTCGAGCCGTTCGCCGAGCGCTTCTTCCCCGCGACCGACGTCCGTTTCGTGGCCGCGGGCGCGGGGCCCACGGAACGCGCCGAGCGGTTCCTGCGGTTGTGGACCCGAAAGGAGGCCGTGGTGAAGGCCGCGGGCGCGCGGCTCACACAGGGTCTGGGCCTTGCGGTGTCCGCGGGCCCCGGCCCTGACGCCGCCGTCGTCCGCGATCCGTCCGGGCGGATCCGGGGCGCCTGGTCGGTGCGCGATCTGCCGGTGCCGGACGGCTACCTGGCGGCGCTGGCCGTCGCGGGGACTGCGGCCCCCCGCATCTCGGTCAGGCATGCCGATCCGGAGGGCGCGTAGACGCGACCGCGTGCATGACGTGCGTGTTCAGGGGTAATCGCGCATCCGCGGCGCGTATCGCGATCCGCAGACGAGAAGGCCATCACGCCTGGCCGCTGAACACGCTGCTGTTGGAGGTAAACGTGTCCGTTGCCCAGACCCCTGACAATAGTTGCCGTTTGACAACTGTCAAGTCAAGGCAAGAGAGTGAGCTCGCACGCGCGGGAGGGGTCGGGGATGGAGTGGCGTCAGGCGCTGCGGGCTGCGGAATCGCCGTCCTCGTGGATCTGCGCCGCCGCCGCGGCACAGAACGCCTCCAGTCCCTTCAACAGCGCGGACCGCTGCGGAGTCGACATCTGTTCGAGTACGGCTTGCAGGGCGCTCTCCCGGCGGGCGCGCAGGTCGGTGAGGAAGACCCGCCCGCGTCGGCTCAGGTACAGCTCCAGTTCGCGTCGGCTCGCGGTGGCGGCCCGGCGTTCCACGAATCCCACGGCCTGCAGCCGGTCGCACAGCCGGCTCGTCGACGGAGGCGTGGAGCCCAGCGCGTCCGCGAGCGTGCGCAGATTGATGCCTTCGTTGTGTTCCAGGATGAACAGGACCCGCAGCTGCGAGGCCGAGACCGGCGCCGTCGAGGCCCGGCCCCACAGGACCTCTAGCAGTTCGGCCGCCTCGGAGGTCACGCGCGCGACCTCCTGGGGCTGCGGGCGGGGGTGCGAGATCGTCACCCCGACACCTTCTCAGTCTTACCCGGCGCTGTCAGCCCGCCCCGGCGCACGAGGCGCGGGAGCGGGCATGGTTCAGCAGAAACGGGTGCAGCCGCCGTCGCACCACGGACACGGCGGCGCACCCTCGCACGGAATGGCATGACCGACGACGTGAACAGATTCATGGCCGCCGAGCGCGCCCTGCGCTCCGCGGCTCCGCATCAACTGCCGACGACCGTCCGCGAAGTGCTGTGCGGACAGTACGGCGCCGAGAGCGTGGACCTGCTCCTGGTCGACTACGGGGCGACGGTGCTGCGGCCCGTGTCCGCGACGGCCGGTCCGTCGCGGGCGCTGCCCGTGCACGCAGGCCCGGCCGGTCGCTGCTTCGGGTCGCAGGAGCCGTACGTGACCGAGGGAGAGGACGGGCGCACACAGGTGTACCTCCCCGTCACCGTGCGCGGCGACCGGCTGGGAGTGCTGTCGGTCACGCTGCCGCCCGGCGTGCGGCCCGGCGACGACCTGGCCGAACTGGCCGCGGTGGCCGAGGTCCTGGGACACGAGGTGGTGGTGGCCGAACGCGACACCGACATCTACCAGCGGGCCCGGCGCGAGGAGCGGCTCACGCTCGCCGCGGAGATGCAGTGGCAGCTGCTCCCGGCCCGCTCCTGCGCGGGGCCGCAGTACGCCCTGGGCGCCCAACTGGAGCCCGCCTACGCGATCTTCGGTGACAACTTCGACTGGTCGGTGTCCGCCGACCGTCTCCTGCTCTACGTCACCAACGGGATGGGCGAGGGGATCGAGGCGTCCCTGCTGACCAACCTCGGGATCAACGCCCTGCGCAACGCACGGCGGGCCGGCGTCCCCATCACCGATCAGGCGGCCCTCGCCGACCAGGCCGTCTACGCCCGGTACCGGGGCGAGGAATACCTGTCCGTCCTGCTCGTGGATCTCGAACTGAGCACCGGGCGCGTGCGGATCATCGACGCCGGCTCACCGCGGATGCTGCGTCTGCGCGACGGGACCGTGACACCCGTCGATCTTGAGGCGCAGCTTCCCCTCGGCATGTTCGAGGAGACCGACTACGTGGCGCAGGACCACCAGTTGCACCCGGGCGACCGTGTCCTGTTCGTCAGCGACGGGGTCCACACGGTCGCCGCGCCCGGCGGTGAACCGTACGGGGACCACGCGCTCGCCCGGGCCATCACGGCCACGCGGCTGCTGCCCGCCGCCGACGTACCGGCCGCGGTACTGCGGGAACTGAGCGGTCACCGCGGCCGCCCGGAGCCGGACGACGACGCGCTGGTGGTCTGCCTCGACTGGTTCGGCGACCAGCCGATGCCCTAGCGGACCGGCCGACCCCGGACACCTGGCACGGCGCGGACTCGTTACAGTTGTCGTTCGGCAACAGTTCGTGTCGCCCGCGGCCGGACTTCGGCCATCGCGGGCCACGCGAGCGCACTACTCGGATGAGGTGAGAGCAGGTGCCGGAGCACGAAGCGGCAGTACGGCAGGGAACGCCGGCGCGGCTGGTCGGGGACTTCCTGTACCGCCATCGCGAACGGATCGCCCAGCGCTGGGCCGACGAGCCGCTGTTCCGCAGTGTGTTCACCCTCTCGCGGGACGAGGCCGTGGAGGCGGCCCGGACCGTGGTCGAGGCATTGGCGCAGGTGGCCGAGTCGGACCGCGTGTACGACACGGACGCCTCCGGATTCGCGGTCGTGCGCGAGCAGTTGGCCCGGATGGCCGCCGCGCGTTCCCGCGCCGGGATCACCATGGCCCAGGTGTCGGGGGAGGTGGAGGCCCTGCGCCCGCCCGTCGCGGGCTTCCTGGTCGAGGAGTTCCCGGAGGAAGCCGCCGAGCGGGTACGTGAGTGCACGACCGCGCTCACCGTGCTGATGGGGACACTGCGACTGGTCGTGCTGGACACGGCACTGTCCGAAGGGCAGGCGCTCATCGAACGCCAACAGCTCCAGCTGCTGGAGGTCGCCACCCCCGTGATCAAGCTGTGGGACGGCGTCGTGGCGGTACCGCTGATCGGCACCCTCGACAGCGCGCGCAGCCAGGTCGTCATGGAGACGCTGCTGGAGGCCATCGTCGACCAGCACGCCCGCTTCGCGATCCTCGACATCACCGGTGTCCCCACCGTGGACTCGCTCGTCGCCCAGCACCTGATGAAGACGGTGGCGGCGGCGCGGCTGATGGGCGCGGAGTGCGTCGTGTCGGGCATCCGCCCGGCGATCGCCCAGACCATCGTCCATCTCGGCCTGGACCTCGGCACGGTGGTCACCCGCGCCAGCCTGGCGGACGCGCTGGCCCACGCGTTGCACGAGCTGGGCGTCGGTATCGTCGCGCCGGCCTCCGGCGGTGCGGGGACACGATGAGCGACGGGCTCCACCACGGCGTCGCGGTCCACGTACCGGTGCTGCGTCTGGGCGAGGTTCTCCTGGTCACCCTCCAGGGCGACCTGCACGACAGCATGGCGCAGCAGCTCCAGCAGGACATCGCCGTCACGATCGCGGACAGCCAGGTGACCGGCGTGGTCATCGACATCTCGGGAGTGGAGGTCGTCGACTCCTTCCTCGGCCGCGTGCTCGCCGAGATCGCGGCCAACGCCTCGCTGCTGGCGGCCCGGACCGTACTGGCCGGCATGCGGCCCGCAGTGGCGATCACCCTGGTCGAGCTGGGGCTGACACTGCCCGGACTGCGTACCGCCCTCACCACGGAGACGGCCTTGGAGCTGCTGGCACCCCGCACCGCGGCGGCCGACCCCGGTGGATCGCCTCAGGAGCATCCTTGATGCCATCGTCCACAGCCGCCGAGGCGATCCTGCCGATCCGTTCCGAGATGGATCTCGCCTGGGTGCGCCAGCACGTGCGGCAGGCCGCCGGCCTGCTGGGCTTCGGACTGGTCGCGCAGACCAAGCTGGTCACCGCCGCCAGTGAACTGGCCCGCAACACGCTGGTGCACGGCGGGGGCGGCCGGATGGAGTCGGCAGAGGTGACACAGGGTCGCGCGCGCGGCCTCCGGCTGGCCTTCGCCGACGAAGGACCCGGCATCACCGACCTGGAGCGGGCGCTCGTCGACGGCTACACCTCGGGCGGCGGCCTGGGCATGGGGCTGGGCGGTGCCCGGCGCCTGGTCCACGAGTTCACCATCGACAGCACACCGGGAGCGGGCACCACGGTCACGGTGGTCTGCTGGGCCTCGCCGCCGCGCTCCTACGGAGGCGTCTGATGCCGCGCGTGTGGGACGTACCGGTCCACGATTCCACCCGGATACGGGACGCCAGGGTCGCCGCCGAGCACGCCGCGACCCTGGCCGGACTCGACGAGGCACGGACCGCGGCCGCCGCCCTGGTGACGACGGAACTGGCCACGAACCTGCTCAAACACGCGAAGGGAGGCCGCCTGCTCCTAGACGTCGTGCCCGGGCAGGTGCCGGCGGACGGCGGCGACCCGAGCCGGCTCGTGCAGATCGCGGCGATCGACCACGGCCCCGGCATACCCGACGTCACCGCCGCCCTGCGCGACGGCTTCACGACGACCCGGTCGCTGGGCGCGGGCCTGGGCACCTGCCGACGCGTCGCCGACGCTTTCGCGGTGCACAGCGCCCCGGGCCGGGGCACGGTCGCGCTGGCCCGCATCGGCCCCGCCGGACGGGACACCGCACCAGAGACGGGCGGACCACGGGCGGACGGACTACGGGCGGACGGACTACGGGCTGGCGGCGTCAACCTCCCTTTCGGCGGGGCCGAACACTCCGGGGACGCCTGGGCCTGGGCCCGATCCGGCGACCGCGTGACGCTGCTGCTGGCCGACGGCCTGGGCCACGGATCCCAGGCGGCCCACGCCTCGACGGCGGCCGTACAGGCGCTGCGCGGATCAGCCCACCTCGCCCCGGCAGAGCTCCTGCGTCAACTCGACACCGCTCTGCGCGGCACCCGGGGTGCCGCCGTGGCCGTGGCCCAGGTCGACACCGGCACCGGGACGCTCCGTTTCGCCGGCCTCGGGAACGTGGGGGCCTGGCTCTGGGAGGCGGATGCCTGGCACCCCCTGCTGTCCCGCCCCGGCATCGCCGGCGTCCACCGGCCGCGGACACTGCCCGAGGACCTCAGACACTGGGGCACCGGCCAGGTGCTGCTCCTGCACAGCGACGGCCTCCCCAGCCGTCAGAAGCCGCCGTCCGCACCGGACCTGCTGTTCGCCGATCCCGCCCTGATGGCGGCGGTCACCCTGCGCGACAGCGGCAGCGCCGCCCGGCCGGCACGTGACGACACCGCCGTGGCGGTCCTGACCCGGGTACCGGAGGAGGGCCGTTGAAGCACACCTGGCCGATCGACACCGCCACCGACGCGGCCCTGGCGCGCATCGCCACCACCCGCCTGGCCGCGGCGCACGGACTGTCACCGCTGCAACGCACCCGCCTCACCACGGCGCTCAGCGCACAACTGCGCGAGTGCCTGGCCAAGGACGGCTCCTGGCTGCTCACGCTCCACGTCACCAAAACGGCCGCCGAGCAGGCGCATCTGCATGTCACGGTCACCGCCACGGACCCCGCCGCACATCCCCCGTGGCGGACGAGCGCCGCCTGCGCCCTGACGCCGATCGCGGACGACCCGTCGGTGGCGGACTCCCCGGCGGTGCTGGCCGAGTCGCTGCTGGACGCCGACGAGGACACGGCCGTCCTGCTGGACAGACTCGCCGAGCAGGAACGACTGGTGGCCTTCCACCGGGAGGAACTGCATCAGACCAATCAGGGCGTACTCGCCCTGCACGCCGAACTGGACGCGGCCGGACAGGCACAGAGGGAAGCGTTCGCCGCCGAGCACCGGGCCCGCAGACAGGCCGAGGACGCCCGCCGACGCCTCACCTTCCTGGCCGACGCCAGCGCGGCCCTGACCTCCCTCAACCACGACGAGGTCGTACGCCGGCTTCCGGAACTGCTCGTGCCGGAGTACGCCCGCAGCGTCGACATCTGGCTGTTCGACGGCGACGACGACCGCCGCCCCCCGACATCCCACCCCGCCGCGGCCGTGACCGCGGCCCGCACCGGACGGCCCCAGTACGCCGCACTAGAACCCGGCGAACTGCCCGGCGTCGACGACCAGCCGCCCTCGGCACTCGATCCCGGACGTCCGCTGCTGTGCGTCCCGTTGCCCACCCGCCGGGCACCGCTGGGAGTGCTGACCCTGGCGCCGCCCGGCGAGCGCTGGGACCCCGACGACGCGGTCATGCTCATCGAGTTCGTCCGCCGCGCCAGCATCGCGATCGATAACGCCCGGCGCTTCGAACGCAATCGGGACATCGCCGAGACGCTCCAACGGGCCCTGCTGACGGACCTGCCCACCACACCGGCGCTCCGACTGGCCGCCCGCTATCTGCCGGCCACCCACGGGCTGAACATCGGCGGTGACTGGTACGACGCGTTCCGCCGGCCCGACGGCTCGCTGGTCACCGTCATCGGAGACGTCACCGGACACGGACTGCGCGCCGCCGTCATGATGAGCCAACTCCGCACCGCCCTGCGCGCCTACGCCGTGGACGGCAGCAGCCCCGGCACCCTGCTGACCCGACTGCACACGTTCCTCCACCACCTCCAGCCCGACTTGTACGCCACCGCCGTCATCGCCCGCTTCCACCCCGACGAGCCCACGCTGACCTGGGCGGCCGCAGGTCACCCACCGCCGCTGCTGCGGACCCCCGACGGCCGGGTACACACGCTGGACGCCAAGCCCGGCGCGATGCTGGGCATCCCACTGGACCAGCGGATCGAGGACCACACCGTCCACCTCCCACCCGGCTCGACCCTGGCCCTCTACACCGACGGCCTGGTCGAACGCCGCGCCCAGGGAATCGATCCGGGCATCGCCCGCCTCGCCGCCGCACTCGGGGCGTTCGGGCCCGCGGAACTGGAGGACCTCGACGGCACGGCGGACCGCGTGCTGGGCCCACTGCTGAGCGACTCCGAGCGCGACGACGACGTATGCCTGCTGCTGTGCCATGTCGCGCGGCACGCCACCGCCGAACGGTGACGATGCCCGAGGTCGCGCCCGTGGGCTCGGCAGCCTTCTTCGGCCCGCATCCGCGGTGCGCCTGCTCGGCGCCGGCGCCCGCATCGCCCTGGAGCCCAGCGTCCACGTGAGGGCACGCGACTCGTCGGAGACCGCCTCAGCCGACCATGTCGTAGCAGGCGCGGACCCGGTCGAAGCGGCGGGCGGCCAGGTCGTCCCGGCGGATCACCCAGTAGGCGACGCCCAGGTCACCCTCGGTCAGATCCTCACCGCCGATCTCCGCGAGCAGCACCCAGTCGCCCGGTCCGTGGTCGTGCTCGGTGAGGGGATCCGCGTTCCACACCCAGGGATAGCCGCCTATCTGCACCGGCCCGCCTGGCTGCATCTCGCCGCACCTCTTCCACCACACCGAGCCCAGCTCGTCGCCGTGCGGGAACTCCTCCGTGTCCGAGCCCCGGTTGGGCAGCGAGGGCTCGGTCGTCAGACGGAGATCCTGGGCCGGGTGGACGGTCGGCGGCCATTCGCCGTCGGGCGCGCGTTCGGAGACCGGCGTGCCGGGCGGGACGTAGACCAGGCGGGCCCAGTCGTCGTCGCTCCACGGGTCCTCGGTGTCCGCGAAGAAGAGCAGCGCGCCGTCCGTCGGCAGCGGGATGTCCGTCGCACCCGGCGGGATGGCTGCCAGGTCGACCGAGGCGAGGAACGGCAGCTCCGGCACGGGCTCGCCCTCGGGCATCGGCGGCAGCCCGCCGAGCCGTCCGGCCACCGGACCGGCGGGCGGCTCCTGACCGGCGGGGCTCAGTATCGCGCAGTGCCGGACGGTGGTGAGCCACCGCTCGACCTCGTCCTGCGGTAAGTCACGGCTGCGGGCTTCGTCACGGAACGGATCCATCGATGTCATGGCGGCGAGTATGCCAGCGGCGATCATGACGGACCGCGCGGCCCCAGAAGGCCTCGCCTCCCGGGCGGAACCCGCTCCCCAGCCGCCCCGAGGGGCTCAGCGCAGTCGGCGCGCGCGGAGGACCAGGTCGTCGGTGTGATGCGCGCCGGCGCCTCCGTCGGGTGCGACGCGTGGCCGTTGCTCGTCGACCTGGATCTCCCAGTCCTCGTCGAGGAGGTCGGCGACCATCGAGGGCCAGACGTAGTCGGCCGGGTCGAAGTCGCTGTCGTGCGAGTGCTGGGTGTCCATTCCCGCGTGGTGGACGAGCAGCAGTGTGCCGCCGGGCGCGACGGCCGCGAGCAGCGCCCGCTCGGCGGCGGCGTCGGGGGTGCGCAGCAGGGCCGGGTACTGCGCGGAGACGAGGTCGAAGGAGGCCGGCGGGAGTGCCGCCTCGGTGAGAGTGGCGTGGACCCACCGGACGGTGAGGCCGGCGTCCCGGGCGTGCCCGGCCGCCCGCTCCAGTGCCACGCCGGAGACCTCGACCGCGGTCACGTCCCAGCCGCCGCGCGCGAGCCAGACGGCGTCGGCGCCTTCACCGCAGCCGACGTCGAGTACACGCCCGGGTGTGAGCCCGGCGAGCTCGGCCACGAGTGCGCCATTGGGCCGGCCGCTCCACAACTGGTGGCGGTCGGCATAGCGGTTGTCCCACTCCGCCCGCACCGCGGGGTCTCCGAGGTATCCGTCGGCGGGCGGTACTGCTGCGATGTTGTCGGTCACGAGCCCACCGTCGCCCACCACGTATCGGATTGCCAGCCTTGTTGCCGGTCCGGCAAACCAGCCGGTGTCAGCTGACAGTCGCTCAGCGGATCGTGGGCCGGAAGCAATTGGAGGGGCGAAGGTCACAGAAGCATATCGGGCATTTAGTGCTTCGATCTTCACGGAAGGCTCACAAGTTGGCTAAGTTGAAACTGTCTGCACGAATTCCTCCGATAGACAGGTGGACTCGTGCACTCTCGTACGGAAGGAGTGCCGTTTCCATGGCGCCGGAACGAACCTCGCCCACCGGAGTGATCGCCGTCCCGGGCAGGGACGACTCCCCTGCATCGGGTGCTCTCACCGCCGAGGCCCGGCTCGCGCAAGCCGAGGGGCCCAGTCGCGACGAGGTCCGGCGCAAGATCGACAGCCTCTACGACCGGGCCGAGAGCGACACCGGCACCTTCAATGCGACCCGCGCCGCCGCGATCCCGCGCCAGCGTGGCGAGGCCGGCCGCGACCGGTCCCAGGAGGACATGCAGCCCGCGGTCGGAGCACTCGCCCGTCAGTGGTTCGACGCCGCCCGTTCCAAGCTGGGCCCGACCGTGCCGGTCGCACAGCCGGACAGGAGGACGCCCGCCCGTCCCGACCGCGCGCCCGAGCGGGCACGACCCGCACGCCCGACGGAACGTCCCGCGCAACCCCTCGCCCTCGAAGCGCCCAAGGCGCCCACGGGCGCTGTCCGGGAGTTGACCAGCGGAGCGACCCAGGCACCGACCACGGGATCCCTTCCGGAGCTTCCCGCCCCATCCGTCGCGCCGGCCGCGACAGCCGAGCCCCAGTGGGACGAGAGCGCCTGGCAAACCGGAGCGCAGCCGGTCCTCGGCGGCGACGGGGCGGCGTGGCCGGTGTACCAGCCGGCCCCGGCGCCCGCCCCGGAGCCCACCGCGACACCGGCAACCGCCCCGGACCCCGCCGGGACTGCCTACTGGGCGGAGCTTCCCGCGAGCGGAGGGGAGACCTACGGTGCCGGTCCGGCGACCGGCGCGACCGCGACGTACGGCATGGCTCCGTCGGCCGGTCCCACCGCGTCCTACCTCACGGCTTCACCGGCCGAGATGGCCGCCGCGTCCTACCTCACCGCCTCGCCGGCCGAGATGGCCGCTGCTTCTTACCTCACGGCTGCACCGGCCGAGGTGACCACCGCGTCCTACCTCACCGCCTCGCCGACCGAGATGGCCACCGCCTCCTACCTCACCGCCCCACCGGCCGACATGACCACCGCGACCTACGGCGCCGGCCTGCCGGACGTCCCCGCGTCCGCCTGGGCGGTCCCTGCGCAGGCGGCACCCGTCGAGACGGCCGCCGCACCCGTCTACGCCTACGCCGCACCGGCCATGGCCGGTGCCGCTCCCGCCTACGCCGCACCGGCCGTGGCCGCCGCCCCGACGGCACCCGTCACCTACGCGGAACCGGTCACCTACGCGACACCGCTCACCTACGCGGAACCGGTCACCTACGCGGCACCCGAAGCCCTCTCCACCCCCCTCGCACCCGCCGCCCCCGGCGGATCGTGGCGGTCGGCGGACCCGGGCCACAGCACCCAGGCCGAGCGGGTGATCGCCTTCGCCCGGGCGCAGATCGGCCGGCCCTGTGTATGGGGTGCGGTCGGGCCGGGATCGTACGACGCCCCCGGTCTCACCCAGGCCGCGTGGAAGGCCGCGGGAGTCACGCTTCCCCGGACCGCCCCGGCCCAGTGCGGAGGGGGGATGCAGGTCTCCCTCGCCGACGTCCGGGTCGGAGACCTGGTCTTCTTCCACGACGACCTCGGGCACGTGGGCATCTGGAGCGGGGACGGCATGATGATCCACGCCCCGGGCCCGGGAGCGACCATCCGTGAGGAGTCGGTGTTCTTCGCCGGCCAGGCCGCGATCAAGGGCGCGGTCCGTCCGGCCTGACGCCCAGCTCCCGCTCCCGCTCCAGTCTCCGGCGAATGGCCGGTGAGTACGGCGGCCTCACACCGCGTCAGGTCCGCTGCGAAGCCGCCGCGTGCCAGCAGTTCGGCCACATGTGCGAGCGGCTGTGCCGTTGGCAAGGCGGGCAGCAGACGCAGCTCCCCCGCCTGTGACGGGGGAGGGGGACGGACCGTGGACGTGTCCGCCGACTCGGCGAACCGGGCGAGTTGAGTGGGTGAAGCTTGGGCCCGCGTTCGTGTCGCGGGGCATGCATGTGGCTCGCGGCCGTACCCGGCCGAGGCGACGGACACGACGCGCTGGAGGCGAGCCTTGAACCAAAGAGACGGCCAATCCGACCACACGACCCATCAAGTCCCGGTCCTCATCGTCGGCGGTTCCCTCGTCGGCTTGTCGACCTCGCTGTTCCTGGGCCGGTTGGGCGTACGCCACACACTGGTGGAGCGTCATGCCGGCACCTCCATCCACCCGCGTGGACGCGGCAACAACGTCCGCACGATGGAGCTGTTCCGGGCGGCCGGTGTCGAGCCGGGGATCCGGGAGGCCGCCGCCACGCTCGACGACAACCACGGGATCCTCCAGACACCCACCCTGGTCGGCGACGCGGGCGAGTGGCTCTTCAAGGAGATCGACGCGGGCGGCGCGCTGGCCCGCTTCAGCCCCAGCTCATGGTGCCTGTGCAGTCAGAACGACCTGGAGCCGGTGCTGTTCGAGCACGCCGAGCGGCTCGGCGGCGATCTGCGGTACGGGACCGAACTGCTGTCGTTCGACAGTGGTCCCTCCGGCGTCACCGCGGTGGTCAAGAGCCGGGAGACGGGCGAGCACACCACCATCCGAGCGGACTACCTCGTCGCGGCGGACGGTCCCCGCAGCCCCGTCCGCGAGCAGCTCGGCATCGCGCAGAGCGGTCGTGGCGACCTTTTCAGCAACGTCAGCATCACCTTCCGGTCCCGCCGCCTCGCCGATGTCGTCGGCGACCGGCGTTTCATCGTCTGCTACCTGACAGACCCGGAAGCCGACGGCGCGCTCCTGCCCGTGGACAACCACGAGAACTGGGTCTTCCACGCCCCCTGGCACCCCGAACAGGGCGAGACCCTGGAGGACTTCACCGACGAGCGGTGTGTCGAGCACATCAGGCGTGCGGTCGGAGTGGCCGACCTCGATGTGCAGGTCACCGGCAAGGCTCCCTGGAACGCCGCCCAACGCGTCGCCCGCAGCTACCGGGCCGGACGGGTCTTCCTGGCCGGCGACTCGGCCCACGAGATGTCCCCCACCGGGGCCTTCGGCTCCAACACCGGTATCCAGGACGCGCACAACCTGGCGTGGAAACTGGCCGCGGTGCTCGGCGGCTGGGCGGGGGAGGGGCTGCTGGACACCTACGACGCCGAGCGGCGCCCGGTGGCCGAGGCGACCAGTGCGCGCGCCGCCGCACGGTCGGTCGAGCACAGCCACCCCGGCTTCGCACCACCGCCCGGCATGGGCGGAGGCGGCGGTGGCGGTGGCGGTGGTGCCGGCGGTGGTGGCCCCCAGCGCGGCATCCTCAACGTGGTCCTCGGCTACCGCTATCCGCAGGGCGCCGTCGTCGGCACCGACCCCGCGGCGCCGGTCGTACCGGAACGCTTCGACCTGTCCGGCGAACCCGGCAGCAGGGCACCCCACTTGGCGGTACGTCACCGAGGCGAACGGATCTCCACCCTCGATCTCTACGAACGGTCGTTCGTCCTGCTCAGCGACGCCGATGACCCGAGTGGCTGGCACGAGGCCGCCGTTCGGCTCGCCGAAGCGATGTCCGTCCCGCTGATGTCGTACCGGGTGGGCGGCGCCTCCGACGCCGAGCTGACGCCCGAGGGCGACACGGACTGGTCGGCCGTCCATGGAACGGAGCCCGGTGGTGCCGTACTTGTCCGGCCCGACGGGTTCGTGGCCTGGCGGTCCGCAGGGCCGGACCCGGACGCCGAGTCGGTACTGCGCCAGGTCCTGACCACGCTGCTGGCAGCGGTCTGACCTCGGGCGACACGGCCGGCCGACCCCTCGACAGGGTCGGCCGGCCGTGTCATGCGGTCGCGACTTCGCCCCGCCGGGACCCGGGCGGATTCACCCGTGTGATCGTCCCGAGTTGTGACGGCAGGTCAGCTGACTGACGGTGGATCACGTCGAGGGCGGGTCACATCAGCTGACGAAGTGCCAGCTGTCCGCCCCCCGACGGAGGGAACGTCAGATGCACTCTGCGCGCATGCTCCTGGCCACCGCGGCGGCTTCGACCGTCCTCGTTCTCGGCGCCGCCCCTGGTGCCTTCGCGGCCGGGAACGACTGGGAGGACCACACGGACTCCTCGTACAGCAAGGACCACGACAAGGAGCAGGACAAGGAGCACGGCAAGGACGGCAGCCACGACTCGCCGCGCGGTGGCATGCACACCGGTGGCGGGGCACTGACCGCGGTGAACGCCGACGGCTCGGACACCGCGAAGGACCCCAAGTTCGACCCGGAGACCTACAAGGACAAGGAGCAGGGCAAGGACTCCGGTAGCGGGAAGCAGGACGAGGGCTCCTGGAGCAAGGACGACAGCGACTCCTGGAGCAAGGAGGACGGCGGCGACTCCTGGAGCAAGGAGGAGAAGCCCAGTGGCGGAATGCACACCGGAGGTGGCGCGTTGGCCTCGCCGGCCGTGACCGCGGGTGGGCTGGCCGTCCTGGCCGTCATCGGCACCGGTCTGTACTCGGTGCGCCGCAAGAAGACCGCCGGAAGCGTGGCCTGACCCATGCCGGATGCGATAGCCGCTGTGGCCGCCACGCTCTTGCCGCGTGGCGGCCCCGCCGGCTTTCCCCGTGCTCCGCCCCTCGTCCCAATCGCTGCCGTGCCCTGGTGAGGTCGTGTCCGATGGCAGTTCGTCCCTCTTCCCCCGCAGACAACCCGTCCCGTACCAAGGCGATGGTGATCGGCGCCGCGGCTGCCCTGGTGCTCGCCATCAGCCTGTTCGGCGGCAACGACACCGCGTCCGACACCGAATCGTCCGCCGCCCCCCGCCCGTCGCGGGCCGCCCACACCGCCGCGCCCGCTCCGCCGGCCGCACAGCCCGCGGGGAAGCACCTGCCGCGATCGAGGCCGGTACGCCTGCTCATTCCGAAGATCTCCGTCGACGCCCCCTTCACGGAACTCGCCATCGGCCGCACAGGGCAGCTCGAACCGCCCCCGGCCGCCGACACCAACCTCGTCGGCTGGCACGCCAAGGGAGCGTCCCCCGGCGAGGCGGGCACGTCGATCATCGCGGGACACGTCGACACGGCGACGTCGGCGGCCGTCTTCGCGGACCTCGGAGAGCTGGAGAAGGGGGATGCCTTCCAGGTCAGACGAGCCGACGGACGCACGGCGTCCTTCGTGGTCGACAGCGTGGAGACGTTCGACAAGGACGACTTCCCCAGCCGGCGTGTGTACGCCGACACGGCCCAGGCGCAGGTCCGGCTCATCACCTGTGCGGGTGACTACGACCGCACGGTCCGGGACTACACGGACAACCTGGTGGTCTTCGCCCACCTCACCTGAGGCGGCCCCGGCCTCCCGGGCCGCAGGTCACCCGGGCAGTGGCATACGAGTCGCGCGCTTGTGGGAGCGGGCTCAGGATCGAACGCATCGAGGCATGTCGGTGGCATATCGACGTGACTGAGATCCGTCCGCTTCCGCCCCCACGAAGGAGATGTGCGCAGTATGACCACCACGTCCGAACGTGTTTCGGAATCTCTGATGCGACAGGCGTCGCAACGCGTCTCCCAGTCCGTGTTCGACGGCTCGCCGCTTCGCGTCGTCCTGCTGGTGGACGTCTACGACGGTGCCCAGCAGCAGTTCCTGGAGGCCTACGAGCAGCTGTGCAACCAGGTCGCGTCCGTCCCCGGGCATGTCAGCGACCAGCTGTGCCAGTCCATCGAGAATCCCTCCCAATGGCTCATCACGAGCGAGTGGGAGAGCGCCCCGCCCTTCCTCACCTGGGTCAACAGCGAGGAACACGTGCGGATGGTGGAGCCACTGCACAGCTGTGTCCGGGACACCAGGTCACTGCGCTTCCACATCGTCCGCGAGACCGGCGGTCCGGCGGCGGAGACCGAGCCCGGCGCGCGTCGGCTCCAGGGGGCACCGAGAATCGGCGACGGGCTGATCCGGCACGCGCTCACCTTCACGGTGAAGCCGGGCAGCGAGGCGACCGTGGCCGAGATCCTGGCCGGGTACACATCACCGGAGCCGAGGGTCGACGACACCACCCAGCTGTGCCGCACCTCCCTGTTCATGCACGGCAACCGGGTGGTCCGGGCCATCGAGGTGCGGGGCGACCTGCTCGCCGCGCTGCGCCACGTCGCCAAGCAGCCCGAGGTGCGGGCCGTCGAGGAGGCCATCAACCCCTATCTGGAACAGGACAGGGACCTCGACGACCCCGAGTCCGCCCGGGTCTTCTTCACCCGAGCGGCACTGCCCGCCGTACACCATGTGACGGCAGGTCAGGAGAGCCCGGACGCGGTGCGGCACGCGCTGTACTACCCGGCCCGTGAGGGGTGCGGGATGCGGCTGGCCGAGTTGCTGGCCCGCCAGGACGAGGCGGCGGCGGACGATCCGCGCGGCTCGGTGCTGCGCAGCACGATCTTCCAGCGTGACGACGTCGTCGTACGGCTGGTCGACCTGCGCGGCGGCCTCGACGCCGACCCGAGTGCCGTTCTCACGGATCGCTCCGAGGCGGCCGAGCTGGCGGAACTCCTCGACGGCGGAGCCCTCGGGGCGGACGGTGCGGCGATCGACGCTCGCCTCCTGACGGGCTCCCGCATGGACCTCGTCACCGACCGTCGAGCTCCCGACGCCTGATCCGCCGGTACCCGGGCCGTGACGGCCGCGCCCCCCTGTCGATGCTGCACATGTTCGGAGGAACGTCGTGAACAACCGCCATCCCGGAATCGTGGATGTCAGCGAGGTCGAGCCCAACACTCGGCGCGGTGGCGACCTGCGTGCCCTGCTCACCCCCACCACCGTCGGCTCGACCAGCGGCTTCATGGGCGTGGCCATCATCCAGCCCGGCGACCGCATCGCCGAGCACTACCACCCGTACTCCGAGGAGTTCATCTACGTCCTCTGCGGGCAACTGGAGGTGGACCTGGACGGTGAGCCCCACCCGCTCCAGCCCGAGCAGGGCCTCCTGATCCCCGCCCACATGCGCCACCGCTTCCGCAACGTCGGCAAGGTGGAGGCCCGCATGGTCTTCCACCTCGGCCCGCTCGCCCCGAGCCCGCCGCTCGGCCATGTCGACACCGAGGACGCCGACGGCGTACCGATCGTGGTGGAGGCGGCCCACGGAGGTGCGGGACGGACAGCCGAGCGATCCCAGGTTCCTTCATGACGAGGCGCGTGGCGGTCACCGGCCTGGGTGTCGTCGCCCCGGACGGCATCGGCATACCGGCGTTCTGGGATCTCCTGTCCAACGGACGTACGGCGACGCGGGGCATCACGTTCTTCGACCCGTCCGGGCTGCGTTCGCGGATCGCCGCCGAGTGCGACTTCGACCCGGCGGCCCATGGTCTGGACGCGGAGCAGGTCGCCCGGTGCGACCGGTACATCCAGTTCGCCCTGGTCGCGGGGGAGGAGGCGATACGGGACTCCGGCCTCGACCTCGCCGTGGAGAACCCGTGGCGGGTCGGGGTGTCCCTGGGCACCGCGGTCGGCGGAACCACCCGGCTGGAGCAGGACTACGTGCTGGTCAGCGAGCGCGGCAAGCGCTGGGACGTGGACCACCGGGAGGCCGCCCCCCATCTGCACCGGGCGTTCTCGCCCAGCACCCTCGCCTCGGCGGTGGCGGAGCGGTTCGAGGCACGCGGGCCGGTGCAGACGGTCTCCACCGGCTGTACCTCGGGGCTCGACGCGGTCGGGTACGCGTTCCACACGATCGCGGAGGGCAGGGCCGACGTGTGCATAGCCGGCGCCTCCGACTCCCCGATCTCACCGATCACGATGGCCTGCTTCGACGCGATCAAGGCCACCTCCCCGAACAACGACGACCCCGCCCACGCCTCACGGCCCTTCGACGCCGACCGCAACGGGTTCGTCATGGGGGAGGGCGGCGCGGTCCTCGTCCTGGAGGAGCTGGAACACGCGCTGGCCCGCGGCGCGCATGTGTACTGCGAGATCAGCGGCTACTCCACCTTCGGCAACGCGTACCACATGACCGGTCTGACCAGCGAGGGCCTGGAGATGGCCCGGGCCATCGAGGACGCCCTCGACCAGGCCAGGCTCGACGCCACGGCGATCGACTACGTCAACGCGCACGGATCGGGCACGCAGCAGAACGACCGGCACGAGACGGCCGCGGTCAAACAGGTCCTGGGCGCGCACGCCTATGACACGCCGATGAGTTCCATCAAGTCCATGGTGGGCCACTCGCTCGGCGCGATCGGTGCGATCGAGCTCGTCGCCTGCGCGCTGGCCCTGACCCACCAGGTCGTCCCGCCCACCGCGAACTACGAGACCCCGGACCCCGAGTGCGACCTGGACTACGTCCCGCGCATCGCCCGCGAGCGAAAGCTGAACAGCGTGCTCTCCGTGGGCAGCGGGTTCGGGGGCTTCCAGTCCGCGGTGATCATGAACCTGCCGAGGGAGAAGACACGATGAGGGAACCGCATCCTCGGCGCGCGGCCATCACCGGCATCGGACTGGTCGCGCCCAACGGAACCAGCGCCGAGACCTTCTGGAAGTCGACCAGGGAGGGCATCAGCGTCCTGGACCGGATCACCCGGGAAGGATGTGGGCACCTGCCGCTGCGGGTGGCCGGTGAGGTCCGGGACTTCGACCCGCCGTCCGTGGTCGAGGAGCGCTACCTCGTCCAGACCGACCGGTTCACGCACTTCGCGATGGCCGCGGCCGACCAGGCGCTCGACGACGCCGGCCTCGACCGGGCCGGCACGGACGCCGCGCCGTTCTCCGTGGGCGTGGTCACCGCGGCCGGTTCCGGTGGCGGCGAGTTCGGGCAGCGGGAGCTGCAGCAGCTGTGGGACAAGGGCAGTCGCTACGTCGGGCCGTACCAGTCCATCGCCTGGTTCTACGCCGCGAGCACCGGCCAGATCTCCATTCGCCGCGGCTTCAAGGGCCCGTGCGGGGTGGTCGCCGCCGACGAGGCCGGTGGCCTCGACGCTCTGGCGCATGCGGCGCGCGCCGTGCGGCGCGGCACCGACGTGATCGTGGCCGGTGCGACCGAGGCGCCACTGGCCCCCTACTCGATGGTCTGCCAGCTCGGCTACGAGGAGTTGAGCGCCGTCGAGGACCCGGACCGCGCCTACCGTCCCTTCACCGCCACGGCCTGCGGTTTCGTGCCTGCCGAGGGCGGCGCGATGCTCGTCGTGGAAGAGGAGACCTCGGCCCGTGGACGGGGCGCGTCCGTACGGGCCACCCTGGCGGGCCACGCGTCGACCTTCACCGGAGCCTCCCGCTGGGAGCAGTCCCGGGAAGGGCTGGCCCAGGCCATCCGGGGCGCCCTGGACGAGGCCGACTGCGCCCCCGAGGACATCGACGTGGTCTTCGCCGACGCCCTCGGGGTACCGGAGGCGGACCGAGCGGAGGCGCTGGCGATCGCGGACGCGCTGGGCGCGCACGGCAGACGCGTCCCTGTCACCGCGCCGAAGACCGCCATCGGCCGGAGCTACTCGGCGGCGCCCGTGCTGGACGTCGCCGCGGCGGTGCTCGCGCTGGAGCACGGTCTGATCCCGCCCACCCCCAACGTCTTCGACCCCTGCCACGACCTCGACCTCGTGACCTCCCGCGCCCGTGCCGCCGAACTGCGCACGGCGCTGGTCCTCAGCCGGGGACTCATGGGGTCGAACTCGGCGCTCGTGCTACGGCTCGGCGCCGGCGAAGCCTCGTGACGAGGCATCACGCAGCACCCATCACGCAGCACCCATCACGCAGCACCCATCACGCAGCACCCGACACACAGCACCCGACACCAAGCAGGGAGAGAAACCGCATGAGTGACCGAATCACCGTGGAAGAGCTCGCCGGGCTCATGAAGAAGTCCGCCGGAGTCACCGTTGCCCCGGAGGAACTCCAGCGGCGCAACGACTCCGGCTTCGACGCCTTCGGCATCGACTCCCTCGCGCTGCTCGGCATCGTGGGCGAGCTGGAGAACCGGTACGGCACACCCATGCCCCCCGACGCGGAGAAGAGCAAGAGTCCCGAGCAGTTCCTCGAACTCGTCAACAGCGCGCTTCTGGCGGGAGCCTGACATGGCCGGACACACACAGAACGAGATCACCGTCGCCGCGCCGCTCGACCTGGTCTGGGACATGACCAACGACGTCGCGAACTGGCCGCAGCTGTTCAGCGAGTACGCCTCCGCCGAGATCCTCTCCCAGGAGGGGAACCGGACCACCTTCCGGCTCACCATGCACCCCGACGACAACGGCAAGGTGTGGAGCTGGGTCTCGGAGCGGGAGCCGGACCGCGACACCCTCAGCGTGCGGGCCCGCCGAGTGGAGACCGGGCCCTTCGCCTACATGAACATCGTGTGGCAGTACGAGAAGGTGCTCGACGGCACCCGGATGGTGTGGACCCAGGACTTCGCGATGAAACCGGACGCGCCGGTCGACGACGACTGGATGACGAACAACATCAACCGGAACTCCAAGGTCCAGATGGCACTGATCCGGGACCGCATCGAGCAGGCCGCCATGGAGCGCCGGCCCGCGCCGATGCTGTCCGACTGATCCGGACGGAGGACAGGACCATGCACCAATCCCTGATCGTCGCCCGTATGGCACCGGAGTCGGCCCTCGACATCGCCAAGGTGTTCGACGAGTCGGACCGTGGAGAGCTTCCGCACCTCGTGGGAGTCGCCCGGCGCAGTCTCTTCCAGTTCGACGACGTGTATCTGCACCTCATCGAGTCGGAGCGGGACCCCGGACCGGCCATCGCGAAGGCGGCCGGGCACCCCGAGTTCCGGGACATCAGCGAACGGCTGTCGGCGTACGTCACCGCGTACGACCCGGCGACCTGGCGTTCCCCGAAGGACGCGATGGCGCGCTGCTTCTACCGCTGGGAGCGGGACGCCCCCTCCTGAACCACCGCACGAACACGAACCGTCGGTCGCCGGGCACGCGAGGACTGCGTGCCCGGCGACCGGCGGTCTGCGTGTTCCGTCCGGGGGAGTCGGTCACCCGGGGACGGTGCAGTCGAACGCGTGCAGATAGGGGTTGACCGGGCTGACGTCGTCGATGACCAGGCCCGCCTCCGTCAGCCGGCCGACCATGCTGGCGGTGGTGTGCTTGGCACCGCCCACATTGAGGAGCAGCAGCAGGTCCATGGCGGTGCTGAACCGCATCGAGGGCGTGTCGTCGACGAGGTTCTCGATGACCACGACGCGCGATCCGGGACCGCCCGCCTCGATGACGTTGCGCAGGGTGCGGGTCGTGCTGTCGTCGTCCCACTCCAGGATGTTCTTGATGACGTAGACATCGGCCCGGACCGGGACCGCCGTACGGCAGTCACCGGGCACGAGGCGCATGCGGTCCGCGAGCGCGCCTCCCGCCCGCAGCCGCGGGTCGGCGTTGTCCACCACACGCGGCAGGTCGAGCAGAGTGCCGTGGAGCGACGGGTACTTCTCCAGCAGGCTCGCCACCACATGCCCCTGCCCACCGCCGATGTCGGCGACGGACGTGGCCCCCGACAGATCCAGGAACTGGGCGACGTCCCGCGCGGACTGCACACTGGACGTCGTCATGGCCCGGTTGAAGACGTCGGCCGATTCGGGGGCGTCCTCGTTGAGGTAGGGGAAGAACTCCTTGCCGTACAGCTCCTCTACGACGTTACGGCCGGAGCGGACCGCCTCGTCCAGCTTCGGCCACGCGTCCCAGGTCCACGGCTCGGTGCACCACAGCGCGATGTCGCGCAGGCTGTGCGGATCGTCCTCGCGCAGCAGCCGGGACATCTCGGTGTGGGTGAACGTCCCGTCCGGCCGCTCGGTGAAGATGCCGTAGCAGGACAGGGCTCGCAACAGGCGTCGTAGCGGCTTCGGTTCGGTCTTCACCGCGGCCGCGAGCTCCTCCACGGCCAGCGGGGTGTCACCGAGGGCGTCGGCGACCCTCAGCCGCGCCGCCGCGCGGAGGGCGGCCGCACATGCCGCCCCGAACACGAGCTCCCTGAGCCGCATGGACGGCGGCGGTGCGGTCTGGGTGGTCGATGATGTCTTGGTGGTCTGCGCAGTCGTCATGTGCCGTCTTCCTTCGTCGAGTTCATGAGCGACCCCATGGCCTTCAGCAGAGCCCCGAGGGCTGGGAGGCCCGGCAGGAGTTGCCCTGGAAGGTGTTGCCCTCGCCGGTGTCCGTGTTGACGAGGTCTGCCGGGGCGTTGCCCTCCAGCACGTTGTCGGTGATCCGGTTCCGCACGCTGGTGGTGCCCACGAAGCTCTTGAACAGGACGATGCCGCCCGACAGCGAGGAGGCGCCGGCGTTGTCCGTGACCCGGTTCCTCGTCACCAGGGTGTCCTCGGCGCCGGTCAGCACGATGCCGGAGCCCTGGAGCGCGTCGAGCCGCGCGGTCTTCGGGCAGGACTTGTTGTTCCGCGCGATGCGGTTGTCGCGTACGGTCAGCGCGCCGGCCCTCGGCTTGTTCTCGTCGCCCACGACGAAGACGCCGGCGCAGTTGCCGCTGATGCGGTTGTGCGCGACGGTGAGGTTCCGCAGACGCCGGACGGTGACACCGATCCGGTTGCCTTCCAGGAGGTTGCCTTCGACCACCGTTCCCTCGGTGTCCGTGGCGCCCTCCTCGGACCTGACGGTGTTCGCGAGGAACAGACCGGCGTCGCCGTTGTCCCGGGCGGTGTTCTTGCGGAGCACACTGCGGACGGAACGCTCCTGGGCGATCCCCCACACCCCGTTCTCCACCGCGGTCACGTTCCGCACGGTCAGCCCGTCGGTCCCGACCGCGAACACTCCGGCCTTGCTGAAGCCGGTCACGGTCAGCGAGGCGATGGTGACGCCCTCGATGTCCTTGTCCTTCTTCCCGACCACGCAGATGCCGTTGCCGCCTTCGCCGCAGCTCTCGGCCGCCCTGGTCGTGGCCGGCTTCGTCGCGGCCGGCTTGAGGACCGTGGTGCGGCCCATGCCGCGCAGGGTGAGGTCGGGTGTGGTGACCTTGACGCTCTGGCGGTACGTGCCGGGGGTCAGGAGAACGGTGTCTCCCGGCTTGGCGGTGTCCACCGCCGTCTGGATCGAATCCCCTGGAAAGACCACGTGGATCATGTGGTCCGCAGCGACCGGCGGGGCGGCACAGAGCCCCGCCCCGGTGATCGCTGTCGCACACGCCAGGGAGGCGATATGAAGTTTCATCATATTCTGTACGCTATGACCCGAATGACCGTGAACGGTCCCGATAGACCATCCGGCGGCGTGTCATGGCGCCTCGCCGGCAAACCGGCCGACCCCGTGATGTGAGGCGCCGCCGGGACGGGTCAGGTCAGATGGTGAGCCGTCACCACGCGTCGGCGCGTCCTCGATGAAACCCGGGCTGGTGTCGGTGTGGAGGCCGCCGCCGGCGCGCCACCGCGCCGAACAGGACCGCCACCGCCGTGAGTACGGACACCGGGGACGGCTTCAGCGCCTGCGGCCGCCGCGTGCGGACCACCCGGTGCCGATGCCCGCGAGATGCAGGGCCAGAGCGGTCAGCCCGAGCAACATCACGTTGGTCGAGCTGAAGACGTCGTTCGTGGAGATCTCCGCCGCGTTGATCAGGAAGGCGAGGAAGAACAGGATTGCGGAAACGATGGCGAGCAAGGTAGCCGTCCCTTCGGTCCGGGGTCCGTCGTCTGCTTGCCGTCCGGATGCCCCCAAGTCGCGGGAAAACACGGCCGTTCGCCGACAGCCTTCGTCCGCTACGTGCTACGCGCCCGGCCCCTGGCCTCGGCGAGTGAACGTGCCCAGTCCCTCGTTGTCGAGGTATTCGACCGTGAAGGACTTCCCGTTGGGGGCGAAGGACACCCCGGTCCGGCCGACCGCGTTCTCCCCCGCGGTCTCGAAGCTGAACGTGTCGCCGTCGTAGTGCGTGAGCCGGTACGACTGGGGCTCGGGACCCAGCCGGAGGGTCAGGACGCCGTTGTCGTCGGCGACGACCCGGGCCCGACCGTAGTAGTCGCTGTCGTACGTGCCGGTGTAGCTGTCGGCGGCCTTGGCGGGCGCGGCATCGGAGGGCGGGTGGGCGTAGTCGGTCTCGGACCGGCCCGCGTCCTCCTGCTGCTGGTACACCGCGTCCACGAGGGGTATCCAGTCGCGACTGACCTCGCCCTTCTGCGCGATGTCGAAGAAGTCGAGGGCGACGGCGTCGGCGACCCCCACCGGTGAGGTGTTGGTCAGCACGACGATGCCCAACTGCTCGCCGGGCAGCATGGTGACGTTGGTGTGCGCGCCCAGAGCGAACGCGCCCGTGTGCGACAGCCTGAGTCGGCCCTCGTCGTCGTAACTCACGTTCCAGCCAAGGCCGTAGAAGCCGGTCCGGCCGGCCGGGGCGCGGGGCGGGGAGGCGACAGCCTCGGGCCAGTGGGTGCGCTCCAGGGCATCGGCGTCGATGATCTGCTTGCCGTCGAGCTTGCCGTCAGCGAGCTGAAGCCGTAGCCAAGTCGCCATGTCCCGTGCGGAGGAGCTGACGCCGCCCGCGGGGGACTGCGCGTCCGGATCCCGTACGAACTCCGCCTTCCAGGTGCCGTCGTCCGTCTTGACGTGGCCCCAGGCGCGGTCGGCGGCCTTCGCGTAGTCCTCGAAGCGGGAGCTGGTGGAGTCCATGCCGGCCGGCTTGTAGAGGGTGTCGGCGGCGAGTTTCTCCCAGGTCACGCCTTTCTCGTCCGCGACGGCCTGTGCGGCGGCCGTCAGACCGAAGTTGGTGTAGGCGTAGCCGGCGCGGAACGGTGTCAGTGGCTCGTAGCGCAGGTGGGACAGGATGTACGCGCGGTCGTAGCCGAGATCTTCGAGGAGGTCTCCGGCGTGGTCGGGAAGGCCGCTGCGGTGCGAGAAGAGGTCGGCGACCGTCACGTGCGAGGTGACCCACGGATCCTTGAGACGGAAGTCCGGCACATTCGGGGCGACGGGCTCGCTCCAGCCCTCGACGCCCACCGCTCCGGCGGCGACGGTGGAGGCGATCGGTTTCGACAGCGAGGCGAGCTGGAAGACGGTGTCGGCGTCGACAGCCGCCTTCTCGCCGGCCTTGCGCACGCCATAGCCCTTGAGGTGGACGACCTTGCCGTTGTGGACGACGGCCACGGCCACGCCGGGTGTCCCGGTGCGTTTCATGGCCGCCCGGACCACACCGTCGAGCTGATCGACGGCCCGCTGGACCTCTGCGTCGTCGAGCTGGGGCGGAGGCTGGGCCGGGGGCGGTGAAGGGCCCGGTGCCATGGTGCCCAGCAGTGCCGTCAGGCCAGTTGCGGCAATCCATCGCAGAGTGCTCACTTTTCCATTGAAGGACGCGCGGCGAGATCTGTCGCGCGCAGGCGCCGTACGACCCGCATGGTGTGCTCACCTGCGAGGCTTAACCAGTGGCGTCTTCGCGGCCTGGTCTCATAGCTTGTGCGTTCGTGACCGATGATCCGCAGACGCGCCGGAACCAACGCGAACTCGGCCGAGTGTTCAACGACGTGCCGGAGCTCTACGACCGGGTCCGGCCGGGCTACCCCGACGAGCTGTTCGCGGATCTCGCCGCCATCACCGGCATGGACGAAAGGTCGCCGGTGCTGGAGGTGGGGTGCGGTACCGGTCAGGCGACGCGCTCACTGGCGGCACTCGGATGCCAGGTGACCGCTGTCGAGCCCGGCGCGGACATGGCAGCGCTCGCCCGCCGACGGATCGCCGCCTTCCGTGACGTCGAGGTCGAGACGTCGACGTTCGAGGAGTGGGACGATCGCGGCCGACGCTTCGATGTCCTCGTGGCCGCGTCGTCGTGGCACTGGGTCGACCCGTCGATCGGCTGGCAGAGAGCGCACGACGTGCTCCACCCCGGAGGCTGGACGGCACTGCTCGGCAACGTCGTCGTCCGCAGGCCGGGAGAACCGGAGGTCTACGCCGAGACCGCCGACCTCCACGAGCGGTTCTGCCCCGGGAACCCCGACTGGGGTCACCCGCCGCTGGAGGACGACGTACGTGCCACCGACGAAGGCTGGGGCCTGGTCGACGGTCCCGGAGAGTTGTTCGGTCCGGTGATCGTGCGCCGGTACCCCACCGTCCAGTGGTTCGACGGCGACGGCTTCGCCGATCACCTCCGCTCGTTGTCGCTGTACCGCAAACTCGATCCCGACGTTCGTGAGCCCCTGCTCGACGCCATCGCCGAGCGCATCCGCACGCGCATGGACGACCGAGCCTCACGCCGCTACCTGAGCGTCCTCCGGGTCGGGCAACGCGCCGGGTGAGATCGGGTACCGGCCCCTTCGGGACACCTCGACGAGACCGTCCGATGCGCGACCTCGAGATCACCCGGTCGTCTTGATCTTCTTCATCGTGAGGTGGGATTCCAGGCGCAGGACGGCGGGCAGGCCGCTGAGTCTGCCGGTGAGGAAGGCTTCGTAGGCGGCGTGGTCGGCCACGGCGACGCGGAGGAAGTAGTCGGGGCGGCCGTACATGCGACGGAACTCGATGACCTCTTCGTAGGAGGCCACGGTGTTCTCGAAATCCTCGAAGGTCCTGCGGTCGGTGGCGCTGACCTCGACGTCGACGAGCACCTCCAGTCCTTGGCCCAGGGCTTCGGGATCGATGACGGCCCGGTAGCCGGCGATGACACCGGCCTCCTCCAGGCGCTTGACCCGGCGCAGACAGGGTGGCGGGGTCAGACCGACCCGCTTGGCCAGCTCGACGTTGGTCAGCCGACCGTCCTCGCGCAGATGAAACAGAATGTCTCGATCCACGGCATCGAGGCGCACTTCATTGCTCATGGGAAGATCATAGAGCCATAATCGGCAACCATATGAGCACGGATGTTTTCTAAAATATCTGCATGTCCACAAGCTCTTCCGCTTTCCGTGACTCGGCATCGGTGGGACTGGGATTCGTCCCGCTCGGCCTCGCCTTCGGTGCGCTGGCCGTCCAGTCAGGTCTGGACTGGTGGTGGGCCGCCCTGTCCGCCGCGCTGATCTACGGCGGATCCTTCGAGTTCCTGCTGATCGGCATGGTCACTGCCGCCGCACCACCGGTCGCCATCGCGGGGACCGCGTTCATGGTGAACATCCGGCACGTCTTCTACGCGTTGTCCTTCCCCCTGCACCGCGTGAGGGGGCCCCTGGGCAAGGCGTACAGCACCTTTGCGCTGAGCGACGAGGCGTACGCCCTGACCGCCGGAGACAGGGCTCGGTCCTGGTCCGGCCGGCGCGTCCTGTGGCTTCAGCTCCTCATGCACCTGTACTGGGCCGCCAGCGCGACCGCCGGAGCGCTGCTCGGTTCCCTCATCCCGGACGGTGTCACCGGCCTGGACTTCGCCCTGACCGCCCTGTTCACCGTCCTCGCCCTCGACGCCCTCAAGGATCTGAGCGGTGACCTGCCCACCCCGGCACTCGCCCTCCTCAGCGCCGTGGCCGCCCGGATCCTCTGTCCGGGCCAGATGCTGCCGGCCGCCTTCGTCCTGTTCACCGCCGGGCTCCTCGCCCGCCACTTCCTGTCCGCCAGGAGCCCGAGCCATGCCTGACACCCGCTACGCCATCGCCGCCGTACTCATATCCGCTGCCGTCACCTGGGCCTTGCGCGCCCTGCCGTTCGCCGCGCTCGCCCCGCTGCGTGCGAGCGCAGCCGTCCAGTACCTCGGCACCCGTATGCCCGCCGGCGTCATGCTCATCCTGGTCGCCTACTGCCTGCGCGACCTCCCCCTCCCCGAACCACGCGCCCTGGCCCCGCTCGCGGCCCTCGCCGTCACCACCGGCCTGCACCTGTGGCGCCGCAACGCCCTCCTCAGCATCTTCGGCGGCACGGCCGTCCATGTAGCCCTGACCAGCACGGTGTTGACCCACTGAGTCACGGCTACGGGTGGAACCGCAGCGCGGAGGGCCGGCGTCGCAGATCAGGCTCGTGCTCATGGGCGGTGCCGCCGCGACCTGCGGCTGGGAACTCAGGCCTGGCCGCGTGAGGACGGCTCCAGGGTGGTGCGCGATCGTCCTGGAGCCGGCGGCCGTCAGTCCCGCTCGGGCATGGGGGAGTAGCGGGTGGGTCCGGGCGTGCGGCCCTCCGGAGGGTAGTCGCAGTCGAGGCTGGAGACCTCGTAGTCGTCGCCCTCGCTCTGGTCCTGGTCGACGACCACCGCAGCGGTGCAGACGCGACCGTGCTCGTCGGTGAACGTGACGATCTCGGTGTAGTCCGTCGGATTGCTGCAACCCGTGAGTAACAGTGCCGCCGCCCCGACGGTCACCGCCGCGCCAAGTCCCCATGACCGTTTCATAGTTGGCCCCCGTGTCTGTTCCGCAGTCCGCCTCTGTCGTTGCCGTACCACGAAGGTAGCCGTCGAAGAGGGGCCGGTCACCGGGTCCACCCGCGGTGTTGCGGAAGTGAATGAAGGGCCGGGAACCGAGACGTTCGGCCGTTCGTCCTAGTGGGCGTGCCTCGCGTTCTCACCCCTGGAATCGGCCCGCATGCGGTGCCGGGCATGGACAACGATGTCACCTGTGCGGCTTTTGACCAGAAGTCCGCGCTCCGTGACCAACGCTCCATGGAAGCCTTCACGGCACCGGTCGCGTGGGACGTGTCGGCTGTGGACGAGGCGGCGAAGCGGCGACTGTGACCGAGAGACGCGCCCTGCCCCGTGCGGAGACGCCGGGTCGGCGGAAAGCGGAACCGCCTCTACAATCCTGGCGACCACATCGGGGGAAAGACTGAATGGAAACGATCATCGTGCAGCCGCCCGGACTGTCGCGTCCGGGTGAAGTCGACGTCGGCGGACCCGAGTTGCTGCGCATGGGACCGGGCGACGTGGCCGACTTCGGGCGGGGGCTGCCCGGCCGGGAGGTCGCCATCGTCCTGCCCGACCCCGGGATCTCCCGGCGGGCGGGGCGGCTGGAGGCGGCCGAGGACTACTGGCGGCTGTCGAACTTCAGCCGCGACACCGCGTACGCGGTCGAGAACCTGGAGGGCGCCGGCGAGTACATCACCGTCGCGCCCGGCCGGCTCGCGGCGCCGATCCCCTTCGAGTTCTCCCGGGTCGTCCTGCCGGCGCTGAGCGGGACCGTCGACTTCAAGGTGTTCGCCCCGCAGCACGCCTATCTGGACGAGCGGTCCTCGCCCGGCGCGGGGGAGCTGACCGTGCATCCCTACGCGCTCGACGCGACGGCGAAGTACTTCCTGGTGCTGGTGGCCCTGTGCGAGCCGCGGCTGCGCGACCCCTCGGACGGCGCACTGCCGGGCGCCGGCGACATCGCGGAGCGGCTTCGCCCGCTGGAGAGCTGTCGTGGCCTGACCCGCTCCGCGGTGAACTACCACATCGACTATCTGGCCCTCGCCAAACTGCGCCTCGACGTCGGCGAGGAGCCGGGTGCGGACGGCAATGCCCGTACCGGCGCCAAGCGTGCCCGGCTGGCCTCGCTCGCGCTGCGCTTCGGCCTGGTGCGCGAGGAACATCTCACCCTGTTGCCGTCCCGCAGACGGCCCGTCCCTCAGGAGAGCGGCGCATGACGTCCTCAGGCGCCGAAGAGGGCGCTCTCGAAGCACCGCGTCTGCCGGCGGGATTCCGTATCGAGGGCTGGGAACTGGACGCCGTCATCGGGTCGGGCGGCTGGGGGACCGTGTACGAGGCCCGCGCGGTCGCCGACGGCACGATCGCGGCGGTGAAGGTGCTGCCGACCGGCGCCCTGGCACCCGGTCAGCGTGCCGCGCTCGGTGAACTGGTTGCGCGCGAGGTGCGGTTCAGCGCCGAGGCGGACCACCCCCACCTGGTACGGACCCATGCCGTGTGCACGGTGGACGCGCCGGACCTGCCCGCGCTGGACGGTGCCATCGCGCTCGTCATGGACCGCGCCGAGGCCAGTCTGCGGCAGGTGCTGGACGCTGCTCCGACAGGCCGCCCGATCCCGGACGCCGTACGGGTCCTGCGCGGCGTCGCCGCCGGGCTTTCCCATATGCACGGCGCCGGTTGGGTGCATGGCGACCTCAAACCCGCCAACGTGCTGCTGGGCGCGGGCGACGCGGTCTGGCTCGCCGACTTCGGCCTGGCGACCGAACTGGAGGGCACCCACGCCTATGTGCCACCGCTCGGCACGCTCGACCATGTGCCGCCCGAGTGGTGGTCCCAGCGCACCGGTGCGGACGGGACGATGGTCCGGCCGACCGCCGACATCTGGGCCTTCGGTGTTCTGGCACACCAGGTGCTCACCGGAGGCCTCCACCCGTTCCCCGGCGCCACCGCCCGCGCCCGCTCGCTCGCCGCCCAGGCCTACGCCCGCGGCACCGCACCCCTGAGGCTGGACGCCGGACTCGAGGACAGCTGGCGCCGGCTCATCGAGGACTGCCTGGCACCCGACCACGCCGGCCGGCTGCGCCACACCGCCGAGAACCTGTCCGCGCGCATCGAGCGACTGGCAAGCCCGCGTGGCCGGCGCCGCCTGCTGCCGGTCGCCGCCGTGGCGCTCGCCGCGGTGTCGGCCGCCGCCATCGCCGGGGCCGCGCTGCTCGGGGGCGGCGGAGGCGTGGCCGACGACGACGAGGACCAGGGACGCGGTGCGCCGGCCATCGTCACCGGCGCGCACAGCCCGGCCGCCGCCGGGGAGATCCCGGAGGACTCCGACGTACCCAAGGCGCTGCGACCCGTCATCGTGAAGGCCGCCCACCGCTGCACCGACGCGGAGGTCACGCCCGCGTTTCTCGCCGCCATGCTCAAGGCGGAGAGCGGCTTCGACGTGAACGCGTCCCGCCCGGCGAGCGAGGAGTTCGGCATCGCCATGTGGACGCCGTCGGTGTTCCGGGCCTGGGCGGTCGACGGCGACGGCGACGGCGACAAGGACTACATGTCGCCACCCGACGCCATCTCCACGATGTCGCTGTACGTGTGCTGGCTCGACCAGCAGTTCAAGAAGGAGAAGATGCCGGCGAAGGATCTTCCCGCGCTCATGGCGGCCGGCTACCGCACGAGCGACCGCACGGTCATCACGGAGGGCGGAGTCCCCGAACGCGTACGGCCCCACGTCGAGAAGGTGCTCCGCTACCTCGCCGCCTACGAGCGGTGAGGAAGCGGAGCTGTCGCTCAAGGCCCGCTCAGCAGTCCTTGACGTCCGGCATCTTGTTGTCGGGGGAGTTGATGTAGATGTTGGAGATCCAGCCGTTGTACTGGGGGAGGTACGCCCACCAGTCGTTGGTGTAGGGCGGTACGTTGACCACCTGACCCCGGGCCTGGCAGCCCACCAACACCTCGACGCCCGCGGGGAGTTGGCTGATCGGTGCGTTGCCCGTGCTGGGGTCGGGGCGGACGTTCACATGGTCGCTCCACGTGCCGTACCACCATCCCGCGGGCCGCGTGGCTCCGGGGACGTTCAGCGAGCGGGTCAGCCGGCCGATGTCCGTGTACGCCTTCCCGTACGACGTGCCGACGGGATGCAGCGTGAACACGGCCACGATGGAACGGTCGTTGGTGCCGACGGTGCCCGTGCTGTGCAGCGCGGGCCGGGTCAGATCCACGTCATCGGCGGCGGCCGCCGCCTGGTTCGCCGTACCCGTCGCACTCGCACTCGTGGTGCTCGGCGTGCCGCAGGTTCCCTTCTCGAACGAGCTTCCCGACCAGCCCTGCTTCACCGCCCACGGCTTCTGGAACGCCCCGGCGATGCCGAAGTGCTGGTCGAACTTGTCCGAGGCGCAGCGGGTGGACTGACGCAGGTTGCCCATCACGAAGTCGCGCACCGGGGCCGGCGCCGTGTCCAGGAGGTAGCGGTAGATCGTGACCGTGTCGCGGGCGGAGAGCGCGGTGTAGCCCCAGAAGCCCTCGTACCCGGTGGGCGGTACCGCCGTGTCCTTCAGGCCGAGGTTCTTCACCATGCGCGTGATGATCGCCGAACCGCCGTTGTCCGACCAGTAGTTGTCGGCGGCGCTGTCCTTGCTGCTGCGCAGCATCGGCTCCAGCCATGCCCGATCGGCGGCGGGCACGGTGTAGTCGGGGCCGCGGTTCCACAGGTAGTCCAGCGCCATCAGCAGCTTGACGATCGAGGCGGACCGGAAGCGGGCGCTCGGGTTGAGCTCCTCGGTGAAGGTGCCGGTCTGCCGGTCGAAGACGGCGACCCCGGCCGTGACACCGGAGGGCACCACCACGGACGCGGCGGCGGGGCGCGCCGGCTGCCGGTCCGGGGCATCGGCGGCGGCGGAGCCTGCCACACCGCCGATCAGCAGGAGCGCGGCGGCGGCAGCGAGAAGGGGTCTGCGCATGTGATGCCTTTCGTCGTGGAGTCCGGCTCCGCCCCGCTCACCGACGGGGACGCCCTTCTCCCGCGTGATGCGGACACTGCCGAGGGTGGAGCGGAACAGGCGCATGAAGGCCGTCTCTTCCTGTCTGTGGAGGGAGCCCCGCAGAACAGCCGGGACCTGGAAGACGACTGGAACCTTAGAAAGGGAAGTGGGGCCGGCGGTCCTGACGAATGTCAGGGTGGCGCTCCGCGGAGCGCGGGCTCAGCCCGACAACAAGCTGACGAGTGTCGCACCTGACGTCGTACGCCGGGCCACCACGTGCTGTCCTCGGCGCTCCCGGCTGAGGAGTCCGGCCGCCTCCAGCTGACCGCAGTGGTAGGTCACGGTCGCCGGAGTGCAGTTGAGCGCGGAGGCCAGTGACCCCATGGTGCACGGGCGGACCAGCTCGCGCAGGATGCCCGCCCGCAGGGACCCCACCACGAGCTTGAGCGGGTCCCGTTCGGCCGTGGCCTCCTGAGCGGTCCACAGCGTGTTCAGGCCGGGCACGGGATAGCCGAACCACACGGCGTCGGAACGGTCGAAGCTGAAGACCGAGGCACCGTTGCCGGACACGATGGGCACCAGCACCACCCGGCGGGCACCCCGCTCGAACGTCTCGGGGTGCGGATCGGGCACGTACAGCGTCTGCCCGGAAAAGCGGATCTTGGGCCCGAGCCCGCTCATCACGAGTGGCAGGGCGTTGCTGACGACCGCCACACCCACCCGCTCGGTCTCCCGGGCCAGCAGCGAGCCGGCCCGCGCCCAGATCGGCCCGAAGGCCTCCCACACCGCGCCGAGGATGGCCGCGTACGCGTGGATGAAGGCCTTCGGCCGGTCGACGACCGACTGCCACTGCCTCGGGACCGTCCCCCCGAAGTCCGACTCCAGCTCCCGCAGCAGCAGATGGGGCGAGACCTCCGCCAGACGGTCGAGCTGGACCGAGAGATCGGTCTCCCACAGCGGCGCCGTGGGGGTCAGGCAGTCGGGGACCATCGAGTACTCACGGGTGAACAGCGGCCGCAGCACCGCCTCCGCCCCCTCGGGCACCGCCGAGCGCAGCGCGCGCCGCCACGTGGGGTGCACACCCTGGGAACGGCCGCCCAGCGCGTCCGCGACGAGCGACATCAGGGTGACTCCGGGCTGCGCCACGACCGACACCGGCACTGTTTCCAGCGGCCCCAGACACAACTCGGAGAACCGGGCCATGAACACTCCCCCATCGACGTACCACCACACCTTGGGACGCACAGGTTTGAGCAAAGGTTTCGAACAACCTGGGCAAAGGCGCGACCGGGACACGTTTTGAAGCCGCTCGAAATGCTGGGTCGTGCCGTCGGCTTTGAACAGACTGTGTCCGACCACGGGGGACGGTGGCGGCTGACCAACCGCGCACATCGCTGTGCCCCCGCGCACAACATGCAAGAGAAACGGGGCACTGGATGTCTCTTGGACGCCGTGCCGGCACGGGGCTGTCCGCCGTGCTGACGGCCTTCGCCGCCACGCTCCACGACTGCCGTGTGTCGGGGGACCGGGCGGTCTGCGCGTACGTCACGGGAATCGACGCGGGCTCGTGGCTGCAGATGCGCACCGGCCGCGGACAACCCGAACTACCGCTACTGGATGTACATCGACACCGGCAGCCCGGACGTCTGGAAGCAGCAGATCCGACAGTGTCCTTCCTGATACGGCGGACCGCTCCCGCCCCTTCGCCCCACCCTTCGACTCGAGGAACTGATGTGACGCTGAACAACCGCCGCCGACTGGCCGCCTGCGCCACCCTGATCGCCGCACTCGCCGCCGGTGTCGTCCCCGCCACCAGCGCGTCCGCCGCGCCTGCCGTCCCCGGCGCCACCAAGGCGACCGCACCCGCACCCGACATGGAAGGCGTGGTCGCCGCGCTGAACGCCGCCATGGCGGAGGGCGCGCCCGGAGCGATGGCCCGGTTCACCGGCCCCGACGGTGTGCAGGCCCGGACCGTGGGCGTGCGCGACCGGGAGTCCGGCGCCGCCATGGACGTCCGCGCACGTTTCCGTATCGGAAGCGTCAGCAAGACCTTCTCCAGCGTGGTGCTGCTCCAACTCGTCCAGGAGAAGAAGCTGGAGCTCGACGCCCCGGTGAACCGGTACCTGCCCGGGCTGCTGCCCGACGACCGGATCACGGTGCGGCACCTCCTGAGGCACCGCAGTGGGCTCGCGGACTACACCGACGCGATGTTCGAGCACACCGTGCCCGGCTTCGAGGCCGTACGCAACCGGGTCTTCAGCTACCAGGAACTGGTGGACCTCTCGCTGAGCGAGCCCCGCACCACGGAGCCCGGAGTCGCCTACAAGTACTCCAACACGAACTTCGTGGTCGTGGGCATGCTCATCGAGAAGATCACCGGGAAGCCGGTCGCCAAGGAGTACCAGCGCCGCATCATCTCGCCGCTCGGGCTGCGCAACACCTCGTACGTGCACCCCGACGTCCGCATCGCGGGGCTTCACGTACGCGGCTATCTGCACCCCGACGAGGCCGGTGCGCCGCTGGTGGACTCCACCGAGCAGACGGTCTCCTGGGCACAGTCGGCCGGGGCGATCATCTCCAGCCCGGCGGACCTGAACACCTTCGTGACCGCGCTGATGCGGGGCAGGCTGCTGTCGTCGAAGATGCTGGGGGAGATGACCACCGTCACGCCGACCGACACCACCAACACCCGCTTCTACGGCCTCGGTCTGCGCCGCTACGACCTGTCCTGCGGTACGCAGGTCTACGGTCACACCGGCACCGTGCAGGGGTTCTACACCTACGCCTTCGCGACCGCCGACGGCCGGCGCAGCCTCTCCGCGATGGCCAACACCTCGAACAAGGGCTCCGCCAACACCGCGCTCGGCGGCACACTCGAGGCCGCGTTCTGCGGCAAGAAGCCGACCGCGAAGGCGTCGTCGCCCGCGCAGCTCAGGTCGACCGCGCTGCCGGCCGAGTCGGACCTGCCTGAAAACCGCTGAAACCAGACCGACCCCGTTTCACCATGACGCCCGCGTCCCCCGCTCCGCTGTGCCGGAGCGGGGGACGCGGTGCGAGGCGTACGGTGCCCGAGCAAAGCCGCTGAATCGTCTGACCTGTTTTGGGCATGATCCACTCGGTGGGCATCTATCTGGAGACCGAACATCCAAGTTCGACCTCGTCCAACGGCCCCTTCGACTCGGGACGAAGACAGAACCAACCGATGAACGCGCCGTCTGGGCTTTGCTGGCCAAGGCGTTCACCGGGCTCGGAGTGCGGATGGTCTGGGCTGAGACGATGGCTGTGAACCAGGGTTCGTTCGCGGAACGTCGTGGAGAAGCTCGCGATGACCCTCGTGGACACCCTGCTCACCCCTTCCGGAATGGTGAGGGTCGAGGGCAGCAAGGAACAGTGGGAGCGGCAGTAGCCACGCAGTCAGGGGAGGCTGGGTCGGCGGGGGCTGTCCCAGCCGGACGCGGCGAGGATGACGGCTGCCGCGCCGGTGCCGAGCACGGCGCCGGCGATCACGTCGCCGGGGTAGTGCACGCCGGTGTGGACACGGGAGTAGCCGACCGCACAGGCGAGCAGGCCCAGCGGAAGCGTGGCGGCGGGGAGGGCAGGACCCACGGCGGCCGCGAAGGCGACCGCCGAGGCGGTGTGGCCGGAGGGGAAGGAAGCGGACGCGGGCATGGGCACGTGCCGTCCGGGAAACGGCGAGTCCTCGGCCCGATGGGGCCGGGGCCGGCGTACCAGCTGCTTGCCGAGCAGGTTCGCCCCGGCCGAGGCGACACCGATGGCCGCGACACCCAGGGCCGCGGCACGGCGCGGCCGGCCGGGGCACAGCGCCAGAAGCCCGGCGACCGCGAACGAGATCTTGGAGTGGTCCGCCGCCGCGGACAGCCGCCGCAGGGCGTGGTCCAGGGCCGGCGTGTGGGTGACCTTCACGGCCTCGTACAGCGCCTGGTCGAGGGCGGCCAGATCACGCAACAGCGCTCGGGGGGCGCCGTCGTGGCGCTGCGGACGGTCAGACATCGCTCTGCTCCTGCGTCGTGCGGGTGGGTGGGGGAGTCCGGTCGAGGGCGAGGTGGAGGATGTGCCGCCAGTCCACGGACGGCGCCGAGTAGGACGCGCCGGGCCGGTGACGCGGCACCCGGACCCGCAGCACACCGGGACGGACCGTGCACACGACCGGCGGCGGCAGCGTGAGCGCTTCACCGTCGACGGCCACGGCGACGAGGTCGGTGTCGGCCGTGACGGTCACCTGACGTGCGGTCAGCGAGGTGATCCCGCTGGCCCGTTCGCCCCGCAACGCCAGTTCGGCGGCCTGGGCGGCACCCTCGATCCGGACGGCGATCACACCGAGCCGGCCGGCGTCGAGGCGTTCCCTGCGCCCGGCGCCCAGCGGGTCGGCCAGCGCGTAGGGGTTGTTGCTCACCAACAGGGCCTGCGGAATGGGTAGTCGGTCGCCGTCCGCCTGGGCCTCCAGCTTCGCCGCGGCCTCGCCGAGCAGCAGGTCCGGCAGCTGGTCGAGGGCGGTGACCGCCTTGGCGTCGCGGTAGTCGGGGCTCTGCACGATCTCGGCGTACGCGCCGAAGGAGACCGTGTTGACGAACGGCAGCCCGGCCACGTCGCCCAGATCGATGCGGAGTTCCACACCGTCGGACAGCGCGTCCAGGCCGCCCGCGGGGTCGGTGCGGTCCAGGCCCAGGTCCATCGCGAAGTGGTTGCGGGTGCCGGCCGCCAGGACCATGAACGGTACGTCGTGAGCGGCGGCCACCGCCGCCACCAGGGCCTGCGTGCCGTCGCCCCCGGCCACACCGAGCAGATCCGCGCCGTCCGCGACGGCCTGCCGGGCGAGCGCCGCCGGATCGGGACGGGTGTCGAGGTCGAGGAGGATCACCCGGGCACCGAGAGCCTCCGCCCGCTCCACCAGTTGGTGCCGGCCGACTTTCCCGCCTCCGGATCGCGGATTCATGATCAGCACCGGTCGGCCGGGCGGCCGGACGGAACGGGAGCGCATGCCGTGCGGCCTGCGCCGTCGGCGCAACGCGCTCCTGGCGCAGGCCAGCGCCGCCGCCCACGCCCCCAGCGCCGCCACCGCGACGAGCCACAGACCGGAGACGGCGTACAGGACGAGCACGCCCACCGGAGCACCCGTGGCCAGCAGAGCGCCGCACACACGCGCCAGCCCCCGGTGCGCCAGCGCCCACCACAGACCCGCCGCGGCCACTCCCAGCCCGCCCAGGCCCAGCAGCAGGAGCGGCAGCCGGTCCGCGCCCGCCGCCACGGACGCGACGGCACCCGCCAGACAGAGCAGGGCGAGTCTGGCCAGAGCACGCGCCCGTCTGTCGGCGCCGCCGGGCTCCGTGACGTGCGTCGATCGGACCGTGTTCATGGTGCTCCAGCCAGTCGGTCGGTCGGAGTCATTCTCTCCCCGCGTGGTCCGGATACCGCGTCATGTCAGCCCTGACCCACCGGCTCGGGCCGCCTCGCCAAGATCGACGGCTCCACGATCTCATGCCGCTTCCGGTGCGTTGAGGGGTATCCGCCCTCCAGTGGGGCATGCCCCCTGTCGCGAGGTGCGGCTGTCCCCACCGTCAATCGGCAGCCAGCCCGAGTGACCCCGCCGACGCGTGTACCTAGCGTTGTGGCGCATGGCTCCCTCACGCACAGCCCGTCGATCGCTACGACCGCAAGCACCGCACGGCGCTTCGAGAACGGCGAGAAGGGCCGTCCTGGGCCTGGCCGCCACCACCCTCGCCGTGGCCGTGTCACCCGCCACGACCCTTCCGGCCCAGGCGGCCTCCGACCCCCTCGCCCGCTACCACCACCAGCGCCTCGACTGGAAGAGCTGTGTGCTCGGCCCGGACGACGCGACCGGCGAGGAGCTGGAGCAGGCGGGCGCCCGATGCGCCGATGTGACGGTGCCCTTGGACTACGGTGCCCCGGACGGCCGTACGATCACCGTCGCGATCTCCCGGATCCGCGCCACGGACACCGCCCGCCGCGTCGGCCCGCTGCTGCTCAACGGCGGCGGTCCCGGCGGGCAGACGCTCGGCGACCCGCCGTGGGTACGCGAGGCGATGAAGGACGTCGCGGCACGGTACGACGTGGTGGGCGTGGACCCGCGGTTCGTCGGCCGCAGCACCCCGCTGGACTGCGAGTGGCCGACCGGGTCCGCGTTCCGCAGTGCGGGCGTCGACCGCGCCGGGTTCGACCGCATGGCGGCCTTCTCCCAGAACCTCGCCGAACTCTGCCGTCGGCACGAGGGCGCTGTGCTGCCGTACGTCACCACCCGCAACACCGCGCGCGACATGGACGTCGTCCGCGCCGCGCTCGGCGAGCGGCGGATCTCCTATCTCGGCTACTCGTACGGCAGTTACCTGGGCGAGGTGTACGCCACGATGTTCCCTCGCCGCACCGACCGGGTCGTCCTGGACGGTGTCCTGGACCCGGCCCGGTACGGTCCCCGGCTGCTGCGGGGCACCGAGCAGGCCAACCGCCACGCGCTGGAGGGCTGGGCCTCATGGGCCGCCGCCCGGGACACGACGTACGGTCTGGGCCGTACCCGTGGCAAGGTGCTGGCGACCGTGGACCGTGTCCAGGCGGCCGCGGCCCGTACCCCGCTGCGGCTCGGTGACTTCGCGGTGGACGAGCACGTCATGCCGCTCGTCGTCTTCAACGGCCTCTCGCAGGACAACGACTCGGCCTACGGGGACTTCGCGCAGGGTATGCGGGACCTGTCGCGCGCGGCGCACGGGGAGCCGGTCACCCCGTCCCCGTGGCTCGCCGAGGCCCTCGCGTTCGAGCTGACCGGCACCGACTCCCACTTCGGCAGCGTGCAGTCCGCGATCCTGTGCGGCGACGTGGCCGCCCCGCGGGACCCGGAGGTCTACTGGCGTGACGTCCAGCGGGCCCGCGCGAAGGACCCGCTGCTCGGCCCCGTCACCGAGAACCTCAGCCCCTGCACCTTCTGGGACCGGCCCCGCGAGCGCCCGACCACCATCCGCGACGACCTCCCGGCCCTGCTCGTCAACGCCACCGGAGACCCGCGCACCACTTACGAGGGCGCCACCACGGTGCGGCGGATGTGGCCCTCCTCCCGCCTGGTCACCCTGCGCGGAGCCGACCAGCACGCGGTGTTCGGCGTCCACGGCACACCATGTGTCGACGCCGTGGTCAACGCCTACCTCGCCACCGGCCGTCTCCCCGCCACGGACGTCACCTGCGACGCGCCCGCCCGATGACCGGGTGTTCCGAACCCTGACCCACCGGTGGCCGGGCCCCCTGCGGAGCCCGGCCACCCTTGATGTGTGCGACGCGCCTACGGGGCCATCTCGTACGCCCCGGACAGCGCCTCGACCCGCTGCCAGACACGCTCCGTGCGAGCCGTGTCGACGACCGGCCGGCGGACCGAGCTCAGCGCCCACTCCTGCTGCTCCTCGGTGGCCGAGTCCTTGCCGTGCAGTTCGACGGCGTGGCCGGAGAAGTCCCGCACGAGGACGGCGAAGAGCTCGTCGAGGACGTCCTCGTCGAGTCCGGTCAGGGCGGCCTGCTCCAGGACCAGCTGTCCGTGCACGACGAGCGCGAAGAGCTGGCCGATCGACAGGACGAGGTCGAGGTCACGGCTCTGCTCCGCGTCCGGGCCGGCCGTGGCGACGAACTCGCAGAGCGCGTCGGCCTGTTCGCGCAGGCGAGCGATGTTGGGCAGATGCGCGTACGCCTCGAACGCCGGACGCCAGTCGTGGAAGCGCACCGAGCCCAGGCCGCGAGCCGGACCCTGCCGGAACAGGAAGTCGTCGTCCGCCGCGTCGAGACGGGTCGGCACGCTCGGGTACTCGGCCGGGTCGAGAAGGTGGCTGCGCATGAACTTCAGGATCAGCGCCAGGTTGACGTGGACCGTGCCCTCCAGCTTCGGCAGGCCGCGGATCTCCACGGCCGCCTGCCCGAAGTAGTTGTCCTTCTCGAAGCCCTTGGCGGCGATCACGTCCCACATCAGGTCGATGACCTTCTCGCCCTCCGTGGTCACCTTCATCTTCGTCATCGGGTTGAAGAGCAGGTAGCGGCGGTCGTCGGGGCCGGCGGAGCGGAAGTAGTCGACGGCGCGGTCGCTGAACAGCTTCATGCCGACGAGCCGGACGTACGCGTCGGTCAACTCGCGGCGCACGTGCGGGAAGGCGGTCACGGGACGGCCGTACAGGACGCGGTTATGGGCGTGCGTGACGGCCTCGTACATCGCGTGCTCGCAGATGCCGATGGAGGCGGTGCACAGATTGAACTTGCCGACGTTGACCGTGTTGAGGGCGGCGTCGAAGGCGGCGCGGCCGGTGTGCAGGACGTCCTCGGCCGTGACGGGGTAGTCCTCCAGGCGGAACTCGCTGACGAACTTGGAGGAGTCGACGACGTTCTTGACCAGGTGGTAGTTCGGGTGGCGGCTGTCGGCGGCGAAGAACACGTAGCCGTCGGGGCCCTCGACGTCGGTGCGGCGGCCGAAGACGGAGACCAGTCCGGCGGCGTTGCCGTTGCCGATGTAGTACTTGGAGCCGTTGGCGCGGAAGCCGCCGTCGCCGTCGGGTTCCAGGAGCATGTCGGTGGAGTAGATGTCGGCGCCGTGGGCCTTCTCGGACAGGCCGAACGCGAACACCTCTCCCTGGGCGAGGAGTTCGGCGGTGCGGGCGCGGGCGGCGGCGTTGTCGCTCTGCCAGACCGGGCCGAGGCCGAGGATGGTGACCTGCCAGGCGTACCAGTAGTCCAGACCGTAGAAGCCGAGGATCTCGTTGAGCGCGGCGATACGGGCCGTGTCCCACCGCTGGTCCGGGGCTCCTTCAGCCGCCTCGGACGCCGGCGTCAGGAAGGTGGCGAACAGGCTCTCCTTCGCGGCGAAGGCGAGGAAGTCCCCGAGCCAGGCGCGGGTCCGGTAGTCCTCGATCAGCTGCCGCTTCCCGCGCTCCTCGAACCAGTCGACGGTGGCACGCAGCAGGCGGCGCGTCTCGGGGTCGAAATGCGCGGGGTCGTAAGTGCGCGGGTTGAAGAGCAGTTGGTCAGCCATGTTGAGGGTCTCTTTCGGCGGGCGGACGGATGGGAATCATGAGACAGGGCGAAAAAAGGGGGAGCGGAGGCGCGGACGGGGAGCGGGGCGGCGTCAGGGGCCCGGAGCGAACCGGGCCAACGTGGCCAGCACGTCCTCCAGCCAGTCGATCATCATGCGCTCGTACGCGATGCCGCCGCGCAGGACGACGTGCTGGAGTTCCCGCTCCGCGTCCAGCGGCGCGTGCGGAGCGGCCGCGCTCGCCTCGGGCCCCGTGAAGTCCCGCTCCTCGCCCACGAGATAGTGCTCCAGCCGGGCCTGGTGCGTCCGTCGGTGCCGCTCCACCTCGCGGATCAGGGCGGCCGGGTCGTCGAAGGCGGCACCGCGGATCTTCACCGCCAGATCGTGGCGGACGCTCTCCGGCTCGATGGGATCGTGCAGCCACGAGGACAGCGCGGCCCGGCCGAGGTCGGCGACGGAGTACTCCTTCTTGTCCGGCCGGCCCTGCTGCGGGACGTCCCGGACGTCGACCCAGCCGTCGTTCTCCATGCGCTTGAGCACGCGGTAGATCTGCTGGTGGGTCGCGGTCCAGAAGTAGCCGATGGACCGCTCGAAACGCCGGGCCAGCTCATAGCCGGATCCCGGCTTCTCCAGGAGCGACACCAGGATCGCGTGTTCGAGCGCCATGGCACCGATCGTGCTATGCAACTCGTTGCATAGCAAGTCCCACCCACTCCGATGCGACGCGGCTCACCCTGTGCGCGCCGCTCAGAGGGACAGCACCGCACGCACCCGGTTGCCGCCCCCGCCGACCGGATCCACGTCGAGGCGCTCCGCCAGGGACCGCACCATGGCGAGGCCCCGTCCGCTCTCGCCCCAGACCGTCAGCGGTCGCACGCTCGGCCGTCCGGGGCTGCCGTCGTAGACCTCGACGGTCACCCGGGTGTCGGAGACCTGGAGACACAGGCGGCAGGCACCGCCGTGCCGGGTGGCATTGGCGACCAGCTCGGAGACGACGAGCGTCGCGTCGTCGATGTGCGAGGCGTCGACCCCCGTCACCCCGAGGCCGGGCCGGGCCAGGAACCGCGCCGTCAGCCTCCGTGCCCTGCCGGCCGATTCGGCCCGGTCGGGCAACAGGTACTCGACTCGTACGGAACGCCGATGGGTACGCCGACGCGTACGCATGGCGGATCACTTCCCCTCCTTGGACGACCGACCCCCGTGGCCACATGCCGGGCCGCACATGTCTGCCCGGCCGGGCCTGTCCCTGCCTGATGCCCGGTGCGGGTGATCGCCAATCGGGAGCCGGCATGCCGAAAGACGCTCGGCCGGGAAACCCGGCCGAGCGTCTTCTCCGAACTGTTCGTGGTCAACTCACCCGCTGATCAGCCGACCTCGGCGATCCGCCACCGCTGGTTGGAACCGGAGTTGGCCTGCCACGTCGTGACGGCCGCGCCCTCGTTCGTCGCCTGGCCGCCGACCTCCAGGAGCCGCCCGGTCGCCTGGTTCACCAGCGTCCAGGTGCCGTCGCCCGTGGTCGACAGGATCCACTCCGTCGCGGGGTCCCGCTCACCCGTGTCGGTCTCGATCACCGGCACGTTGTCCCGCACGGCGAGCCGCTTGTCCTCGGCAGGGTTGGCGAAGACGTAGCGCGCACGGTTGCCGCCCTTCTTGCCGTACTTCGCCTCCAGCCGCCACTCCTGCGCGACCGTACCGTTCGCCGAGTTGATGGCCAGGTTCGTGCCGTTCGCGCCGACGGTCACCGCCTTGCCGCTCTGGACGCCGGTCAGGGTGTAGGAGGCGCCCTTGCTGAACAGGCTCGCGTCCTTCGCGACACCGGAGACGCCCTTGACGGCGAACGAGGTCACGGACTGCGCGGGGACGGTGAACGTCGCCTTGCCGTCGACGACCTTGACCGGGGCCTGCTTCACGAGCTTGCCGGCCGCGTCGGTGACGGTCGGGGTGACGGTCGCGTCACGCTTGATCTTCCCGAACTTCGACAGGTCGATCGTCACCGCGCGCGGCGCGGTCGTGGAGTTGACGTGGACCAGCGAGGCGCCCTTGCCGTCCTTCGTCACCGCGGCGGCGCTGGAGGTGTCGTCCACCTTGATCAGGCTGTCGCCGGGCTTGATGAAGTGCGTGAAGTTACGGGCCGTGTCGAACTTCGTGTTCGTGTAGATCGGGCAGGACTTGAGGGTGTCGGCCGACGTGCAGCTGAACGGGAGCTGGATGGAACCCCAGTTGCCGCCCTTGGCGGACTCACCGCCCGGCTTCATGTTGTCGTAGTCCTCGACCGGCTGCCAGAACACCCAGGCCGTGGGCTCCAGTTCGCGCAGGTCGTTCACCATCTGCTGCGCCAGGCCGAGCCCGGGGCGCATGTCGGTGAAGCTCTGCCCGTCGCCCCAGTCGCCCTCGACCTCGCTCATCCACAGCGGCTTGTCGGCCGCCTTGGCGAGGTCGCGGACCGTGGTGCGCTGACCGGTGCCGTAGGTGTGGACGTTCATCTGGCCGACGAGGTCCTTGGACGCCTGCGTGTAGGAGTTCCAGTTCGTCGCGAACAGGCCGGGGTTGGTCTCGTCCATCGCCGATATGTCGGCCTTGACCTTGGCCTTCTTCAGCGCCGGCGCCAGCGCGGCCAGCACCTTCTCCTGCATCGCGGGCCCGATGTGGGCGCCCTCCTGGCGGCCGCCCACCGGTTCGCCGTCGGCGTCCAGACGGGTGCCCCAGTAGCCGGTGTTCGGCTCGTTGAACGGGTCGACCGTGTCGACCTTGATGCCCTCGGACTTCTCCAGCCGCTTCGTCACCCCGGCGACGTAGGCGGCGAAGTCGTCGACCGAACTCTGCTTCAGCTGCTCGGCGTTGGCGTTGAACCCGCCCGAGACATAGCCGCTCTCGGTCATGAACCACGGCGGAGAGTTCGAGAAGGTCTCCCAGTGGGTGATGTCCTTCTTGATGCGATCGACCCACCAGCGCTGCGTGGCGTCCGCCTTGTCGTTCCAGTCGGCGGCGTCGTCGGCGCTCCACCAGTCGGTGTCCGTGCGGGTCGTGCCCGCCGGCGCCTTCCACCAGCCCTCGACCGCGCCACCGGCACGCAGGTAGTCCTTCACGTCGGGGGCGTTGCCACCGCCGATGTTGTAGCGCGCGATGTTCAGCGCCAGACCGTCGTCACCGAAGAGCAGATCGGCGAGCTTCTCGCGGATCTCCTTGGGGTAGTCGCCGGTGGCGTTGGCGAACCAGACCAGGCTGGTGCCCCAGCCCTCGAACTTGTCCTGCTTGTAGGACGGATCGGGCCGGACGGTGACCGACGCGGTGACCGTGTCGGCCTGCGCGAGCGGCGCGGGCACGGACAGCAGTGCCGCTCCGGTCGCCAGCGCGGTCATCGACGCGGCCCCGAGGCGCCGTCTGCTGCGGGTGAGTCCTGCCATCGTGTGCTCCCAGCTTCATAGGTGGAAACGCTGCGGTGGTCCCTCCCGGCGTACGGGGAGGGGTGCCCCCGGGCGGGCCATGTGCCGCCCGGGGGACAGAGGTGGGGAGTGGGTCAGACCGACGGCCGGCGCACCACGGCGACGTCGCGCGGTCCCAGGACGAGCCCGTCGGCGACAGCCGTGCCGTGCAGTACGTCGCCGGTGAACCCGGGCAGCGGCACCGTGTCGTCGGTCCGGTTCACCAGGAACAGGAACGTCTCCTCGCCGTTGCCGCGGACGGCCAGCTCGACACGTCCGCGTGCCTGGGCCGGGAGCTCGCTCGCCACGCCGGCCGGTTCGAGGAGAAGCGGCAGCAGCGCGGTGAGCCCCGCGACGCCGAGACGCGTGGAGACGTAGGACGCCGAACCGGCGTTCGTCGTACGCCGGGTCACGGCGGGCCGTCCGGCCTGGTTGCCGGAGTCGTAGCGGGCCAGGACCTCGGTCCGCTCGTCGGCCAGGGTGATGCGGTCGGTCCACAGGGTGCCGGCCGAGCCGTCGTCCAGGGAGACCGACTCCTCGGCGAGCAGCGGGCCGAACTCCTCGACGCGGATGCCGAGCAGCTCGCGCAGGGCGCCGGGGTAGCCGCCGAGCCAGACGTGGTCGTTCTGGTCGACGACACCGGAGAAGTAGGTCGTGACCAGGTGGCCGCCCTGCTCGGCGTAGCGGGTCAGTTCCTTGGCGAGCTCCGCCGGGATCACGTGCAGGACGGGGGTGATCAGCACGTCGTAGCGCGCGAAGTCGGTCTTGGTGGTGATCAGGTCGGCGCGTACACCGAGTGCGAGGAGCGCCGAGTACCAGTCCAGGCCTTCCTGGCGGTAGTTGAGCAGGGAGGTGGGGTGGGAGTCCTGCTCGCTCGCCCACCAGGAGTCCCAGTCGAAGACGATCCCGACCTTCGCGTTCTCCCGGGTCGAACCGGCCACTGGGGCCAGGGCCTTGAGGGTGGCGCCGAGCTCGGCCACCGCGCGGAACAGCTCGCTGTCGGCCCCGGCGTGCGGGACCATCGCCGAGTGGTACTTCTCGGCGCCGGCCGCCGACTGCCGCCACTGGAAGTAGCAGACGGCGTCCGCGCCGTGCGCCACGTGCAGCAGCGAGTCCCGGGCCAGCTCGCCTGGCCGCTTCGCGACGTTCACCGGCTGCCAGTTGACGGCGCTGGTGGAGTGCTCCATCAGGAACCACGGGCGGCCGCCCGCGATGCCGCTGGTGAGGTTCGCGGAGAAGGACAGCTCGTCGCGGGACTGCGGGCCGGGGTGGACGTAGTGGTCGTTGGAGACGAAGTCGATCTCCTCGGCCCAGTCCGCGTAGTTCATGCCCTTCGTCTCGCCCATCACCATGAAGTTGGTGGTGACCGGGACGTCCGGGGTGATCTCCTTGAGGAGGTCCCGTTCCGCGCGCAGGTAGTCCTTCAGCGCGTCGGAGGAGAAGCGCTTGAAGTCCAGCTGCTGGGTCGGGTTCGGGTGCGAGGCCGCCAGACGCGGGGGCAGGATCTGCTGCCAGTCGCTGTAGCGCTGTGACCAGAACGCCGTGCCCCAGGCGTGGTTGAGGGCCTCCAGTGTGCCGTAGCGGGCGCGCAGCCACTCGCGGAAGGCGCGGGCCGCGTCGTCGGAGTAGTCGTAGATGTTGTGGCAGCCCAGCTCGTTGGAGACGTGCCAGGCGACCAGTGCCGGGTGGTCGGCGTAGCGGGTCGCCATCTCGTGGACCAGGCGCAGGGCGTGCTCGCGGAAGACGGGGGAGGTGGGCCGCCAGTGCTGGCGGGCGCCCGGCCACAGGGTCTCGCCGGTCGCGGTGACCGGCAGGATCTCCGGGTGGGCCGTGGTCAGCCACGGCGGCGGGGAGGCGGTGGCCGTCGCCAGGTCGACGCCTATGCCGCCGGCGTGCAGCAGGTCCATGACCTCGTCCAGCCAGCCGAAGTCCCAGGTGTCGGCGGTCGGTTGCAGACGTGCCCAGGAGAAGATCGCCACCGAGACGACGTTGACACCGGCCTCGCGCATCAGCCGGACGTCCTCTTCCCACACCTCCCGGGGCCACTGCTCGGGGTTGTAGTCGGCGCCGAAGGCGAGACGCGGGGTGGAGTCACCGTCCGCCCCGCTTCCGCGGGAGTGGAGGGTGGAGATCATGGCGGTCCTTCCGAAGGGGTGGTGCACGGGGGCGGCGCGGCCCGGGAGCCGCGCCGCCCGGCGTTCATTGCTTGCGCGAGAACTACTTCTCGATGGTGAAGCCCTGCTCCTCGCCGTACTTGACGGACGCGTCCTGCCAGGCCTTCAGCCCCTCCGCCAGAGTGGTGCTGGAGACGTACGCCTTGCCGACCGTGTCGTTGAAGATCGAGTTCGCGTACGGCTGGAACGGGAGGTAGGACCAGTCGCTCGCCACGTTCGCGGCGGACTCGGCGAAGATCTTGTTGGCCTCCTGGCCGTCGAAGTAGTCGAACTTCTTGCTCTGGAAGTCGGCCGACTCCAGCTCCGCCTTGGTGGCGGGGAAGGCACCCTCGGAGACACGGGTGGTGACACCGGCACCGGCGTTGGCGTACTCGGTGAAGGCGTAGGCGAGAGCCTTGTTCTTGGCGAGCTCCGGGACGGCCAGCGAGGAACCGCCGTTCTCCGCGCTCGCCTTGTCGCCCGCGGTCCAGGCGGGCAAGGCCGCGGCACGCCACTGGCCCTTGGCGCCCGGGACGCCGGTCTCGAAGTTGGCGGGCATCCAGGCGCCGGTGGCCAGGGTGGCGATGGTGCCGTCGCCGAGGCCCTTGTACCAGTCGTCGGTCCAGCCGTTGATCGGGGCGAGCAGCTTCTCGTCGATCAGCTTCTGCCAGACCGTCTCGAACTTCTTGGCGCCGGCGTCGTCGAAGTTGATGCCGACCTTGGTGCCGTCGACCTTGTAGGGGCGCGAACCGGCCTGCCACAGCATGGAGGTGGTGAAGCCCGCGTCACCGGCGTCATTGGCGATGTACGCCTTCGGGTCGGCCTTGTGGATCTTGCGGGCCGCGTCCAGGTACTCGTCCCAGGTGGTCGGCACGGCGATCTTGTACTTGTCGAAGACCGTCTTGTTGTAGAACAGCGCCATCGGCCCCGAGTCCATCGGCAGGCCGTAGACCTTGTCGCCGTCGCTGACCGCGTTCCACGGACCGGGCGTGTACTTGGAGGCGAGCTTGTCGGCGCCGTAGGGGGCCAGGTCGGTCAGGCCCTTGGTCAGCGAGTACTGGCCGAGCGCGAAGTACTCGACCTGGGCCACGTCCGGGACGCCCTTGCCGGCCGAGATCGCGTTGGACAGCGCGGTGTAGTGCTTGTCGCCGGAGCGCTCGCTGACCAGGTTGACCTTGACCTTCGGGTACTTCTTCTGGAAGTCGGCGGCCACGGTCTTCAGGGTGGGCTCCCAGGCCCAGACCGTGATGTCGCCGCCCTTGTCCAGGGCCGCCTTGACGTCCGCGGCGGAGACGGCCTTGGTGTCGGAGTCGTCGTCCGAGCCACCGCAGGCGGTGGCGCCCAGGGCGAGGGTGGAGACGAGGGCGATGCCGCGGAGGATGCGGCTCGTTGTTCTGCGCATGGAGGTGCTTCCACTTCTTCGTGGGTGGGGCGGGTGAGGG
>NZ_JABERD010000028.1 GCF_013044505.1 Streptomyces sp. S3(2020)
CCCCGCCCGACCCCCGCCACCGTCTGGTCACCACCAAGTACAACCCGGCGCGCACCTGGACCGCCGAGGCGGGCGTCGGTATCGGCGGCTCCTACCTGTGCGTCTACGGCATGGAGAGCCCCGGCGGCTACCAGCTCATCGGCCGCACGGTCCCCATCTGGGGCGGCCTGCGCCCCGGCCGTTCCTTCGCCGACGGCATCCCCTGGCTGCTGCGCTTCTTCGACCGGATCGTCTGGCACCCGGTCTCCCCCGCCGAACTCCTGGACATCCGGGCCGACCTGGACTCCGGCCGCACCGGCCTCGACATCCGGCCCGGCACGTTCTCCCTTGCCGGACACGAGCGCTTCCTGCGGGAGAACGCCGACAGCATCGCCGCCTTCCGCACCCGCCAGGCAGCCGCCTTCGGCGCCGAGCGAGAGGCGTGGGAGGCGTCGGGCGAACTCGCCGAGCGTGCCGAGGCCGCCCCCGTACCTGCCACCGGACCCGTCTCCCTGCCGCCCGGCGGCAGTCTGGTCGACGCACCGCTCAGCTCCAGCGTGTGGAAGGTGGCCGCCGCCCCCGGTACCCGAGTCCAGGCCGGGCAGCCGCTCGTCGTCCTGGAGGCGATGAAGATGGAGGTCGTCGTCCGAGCCCCGGCCGACGGCGTCGTCGCCGACGTCCTCGTCACCCCCGGCCAGCAGATCGACGCCGGCACCCCGTTGACCGTCATCCTCCGAGAGGAAGCAGCGTGAACCAGCCCCCCACCGCCCCCGTCACGGCCGAGGAGCGCGTGGCCGCCGCCTACGAGCGGATCGACAAGGCCGAACGGCCGGAGATCTGGATCGCCCTGCGCCCCTACGAGGACGTCCTGGCCGAAGCCCGCGTCCTCGACGCCCGTGTGACGGCCGGTGAACTCCTGCCGCTGGCGGGCCTGTTGTTCCCCGTCAAGGACAACATCGACGTCGCGGACCTGCCCACCACCGCGGCCTGCCCCGCCTACGCCTACCGTCCGGAGGTCTCGGCCACCGCCGTACGACGGCTGACGGACGCGGGCGCGATCGTCCTCGGCAAGACGAACATGGACCAGTTCGCCACCGGCCTGGTCGGCACCCGCAGCCCGCACGGACCCGTCCGCAGCGCGGGCCACCCGGAGAAGATCTCCGGCGGCTCCAGCTCGGGCTCCGCCGTCGCCGTGGCCCTGGGTATCGCGGACTTCGCGCTGGGCACGGACACCGCGGGTTCGGGCCGCGTCCCGGCGGCCTTCAACAACATCGTCGGCATCAAGCCGACCCTCGGCCTGGTCCCCAACACCGGCGTGGTGCCCGCGGCCCGGTCCTACGACACCGTCACCGTGTTCGCCCGCACTCTCGCCGAAGCCCAGCGGGCGCTCGCCGTCATGACCGGCCCCGACGAGGCCGACCCGCGCAGCCGCACCTGGCCCGACGCCGTACGGCTGGCAGCGCCCGAACGGCCCCGCATCGCCCTCCCCCGCGACGAGGACCTCGCGCCCCTCTCCGACGAAGCCCGAGCCGCCTTCCAGGCAGCCGCCGGACAACTCCGGGAGACCGGCGCCGAAACGGCCATCATCGACGTGACACCGCTGCTGGAAGCCGCCCGGCTGCTCTACGACGGCGCCCTGGTCGCCGAACGCTACGCCGCCGTGGGCGAGTTCATCGCCCGCGACCCGGAAGCCGCGGACCCCACCGTCGCCGGCATCATCCTCACCGCAGCGGCCCTGCCCGCCCACGCCCTGGCCACCGACCAGGAACGCCTCGACCACTTCCGCACGGCCGCCGCCCGCCTCTTCGCCGGCTTCGACGCACTGCTCCTGCCCACCACCACCGACCACCCCACCATCGCCGCCGTCCAGGCCGACCCCGTCGGCATCAACAAACGGCTCGGCACCTACACCAACTTCGTCAACCTCCTCGACATGGCCGCCGTCGCCGTCCCGGCCGGCGAGGCCGACGGCAGCCCCTTCGGCGTCAGCATCGTCACCCGGACCTTCGACGACCAAGTGGGCCTCGACCTCGCCGCGCGCCTCATCGGTACGACGGGTGAAATCGTTGACCAGACCCCAACTCCCCTCCCCGACAACGGAGTCGACCTGGCCGTCTTCGGCGCCCACCGGCGCGGCCAGCCGCTCAACCACCAGCTCACCGAACTCGGCGCCCGCTACGCCGGCAAGGCAAGAACGGCCGCCGCCTACCAGTTGACCGCCCTGGCCACCGAACCCCCCAAGCCGGGCCTGGTCCACGTGGGCCCCGTCGGCGGGGGAGCCATCACCGGAGAGCGCTGGACCCTCTCACCCGCCGGCCTCGGCCGCTTCCTCGCCGCACTCCCCGCACCCATGTCCCTCGGCCGCATCCGACTCGACGACGACTCCTGGGTCCTGGGCTTCCAGTGCGACCCCCACACCGCAGCCGCAGGAACAGACATCACCCACCACGGGGACTGGCTCACCTATCTGGCCACGGTCTGAGACAGCCGCAGGGCTCCCACACGTCGCATCCGGCTCGTGGGACCCCTGCGTCCTACCGCCTGCGAAGTGGACGCCCGCAGCTCTTCCGGAGCCGCTGAACGGGTACTAGCGTCGCTGGAACACGCTCTGTGCTTCCCATCCCGCATCCTTGGGGTCGCCATGATCCACACCCGGGAACTCCTCGACAGCGTCACCACCGAGAGCATCCTCAGCAACGAGGTCCTGGCCGCCGCCGTCGACGTACTGGCGGCGTGCGAGACCGCCGTCACCGCGTGCGCCACGGGCATGCTCGCCGAGAAGGACGCGGACACCCTGCGCGCGGCCATCGACGGGGACCTGGACTGCGCCGACATCGTGGCCGCGACCCGCCGGATTTTGACCCGGCACAGCGGCCACGACCCGGCGCTCCTCACGGCGCAGGCCGAAGCCTGTCTGCTCGCGTGCCGACGCAGCCACGACCTGTGCACCGGACACGTCGAGCACCACGAACACTGCCGCATCTGCGCCGACGCCACCGCTCAAGCCGCCGACGCCTGCCGGAACGTACTCGACGCCGTACGGTCCTGAAGCAAGCTGGTCGCATCCGCGAGACAGGATGGGGTGCCTCAGACCAAGAGCCCCGCCCCGCGGCCGATGTGACCGCACTCACAACCAACTCCCGGAACTCACCAGGATGTCGCACCGACTCCTGTTGTGGCCGTTCGCCAGGTCGGCGTCCGCTCGCTCACCATGTCGGTGCGTCCGGCCCTGGATCTGTTCGTCGACGCCTTGCCGCGTCGTGGAGTTGGGGTGGTCTGGTGATTGCCGCGAGTGGGCTGCGCTGGGTGCTGAGTCTCCTGTTCGCCGTACCGGTCCTGTACGGCACGGCGAAGTCGGTGCTGCCCGGAGGGGGCGTCGCGGACCGTGTCGATCACGTGCTGCACGCGGCCATGGGGGTCTTGATGATCGCGATGGCCCGGCCATGGGGAATGGGCCTGCCGGTCGTTCCGCAGGTTCTGCTGTTCTCCGCGGGGGCGTTGTGGTTCCTGGCCTCCGCCCCCTTCCGTAGAGGAGAACGATCACCAGGCCGAGCCGTGGCCGCCGCGCTTCCCCACGTCGTGATGACCGGGGCCATGGCCTGGATGGTGGCGGCGATGGAGTCCTCGGTGACGATGTCCGGCTCCGCCGGTGCGGGAGGAACCTCCGACATGGCCGGAATGGACATGTCGGGCGGGTCGGGGCTCGCCTCCATGAGCCTGACCGGAGTCGGGCCCGTCACGGTCTCGGTGCTTCTGGCGATCACTCTGGGCGGCCTCGGGCTCGTCTGGCTGACCCGTGCGCTGGACCGGGCGCGGGAGAGGCACACGGACGAGTACCGACCGAAGGACGGTTCCCCGGCGCAGACAGAACATCTCGGCGCTCTGGCGCCCGCGTGCCATGCGGCGATGGCGCTGGGGATGGCGGTCATGTTCGCGCTGCTCGCGTGACGCCCCGCAGGTGACGGTGAGCGGCTGCGGGACGGCGTGCGGGAACCTGCCGGTCCGTTGTTTTCCCGGGCTGTGGACGGGGAGGTAGACATCGAGCCGTCCGTGGGCGGGAGAGCGGTAGGGGGTGAGGTTCCGTGTCCGGAACACTCGACAGGCAGGCGGCCTTCGGGGACGGGACGTGGCCCTGGGAGCGGCCGGTCGCACGTACGCACGGGTGGGCCGCGGTGGGTGAACACCTGGGCAGGGTCTGGTCGTTGTCCGCGCTGACCGTCGTGGTGCTCGTCGGGGGCTACAGCTGGCTCGGCCTCTTCCTCGGGCGGTGGCCGGGGGCCCTGATCGGGGCCGCCGTGGGCATGGTGGTCTGCGGAGGGCTGCACCTTGCGGTGAACCGGGCCGTGTCGGGGCCCAGTGACCGCCGTGCCGTTCCCGGTTCCAGGCGCCCTGGCCCATGATGACGAGCGGTCCCCGCCATTCGGCCGCCGGGCTCACACGCCGTCCGGCGGCCGGCAGGGGGAGGCGCCCGTCAGGCCGCGACCGTCTCGGTGACCTCGTACCCCGCTTCCACGATCGCCGCGCGCAGCAGCGTGTCGTCCAGGTCCGTGCCGGCGACTGAGACCGAGCCCGCCGTGACGTCGACGTCCACGACGGTGACGCCCGGGACCTGGGTGACCTCTTCGGTGATGCTTGCGGCGCAGTGCTCGCAGCTCATGCCGGTGACGAGATACTGCTTCTGGGCCATGGCTCAACTCCTGAGTGCCGCTGAGGCGTTCGTACGCCTTCTGATACGTATGCACCGGCCTGTGCGTTCATTCGGTGCCGTCCACCATTGAGTCGTGGCGGGGCCGAGCTGAGTTCCCGCCTGTCACACACGTCACTTTTCAGCGGCCGGCGGACACCGTCGTACGGCGCTGCCGGAGCACGCCCACAGTCAGGTCCACGGCGAGGAACACGGCGAGCGGTATCCCGAACAGCGGGATCACCCAGCCGACGGCGGCGACCACGACGATGCCGACGGCGACGGCCCAGGACGGCAGGGAGCGCCAGGCACCGCGGGCGGGCGGGGCTCCGAGCGGGGCCCGCCGGTCGGAGCGGGTGGGGCGGCGCTGCCACCACATGCGGTAGCCCCACACGATCACACAGATCAGACCGGTCGCGAGGAGGGCCAGCAGGATCTGGTTGACCAGGCCGAAGAGGGTGCCCATGTGGGCGTTGATGCCCCAGCGGGTGAGCTTGGCCATCACCGGCCAGTCGGCGAAGGCGACCTTGTCGGTCACGCGGTCGGTGGCGGCGTCGACGGCGACGCTGTCGCGGCCGACCGGCCAGAGGTTGCGGGTCTGCGTCACCGTCCAGGCTGAGGCGTCGTCCGCGGGGACGGCGATCTCCACCGGACCGCCCAAGCCGTCGGCGCGGGCCGCCTTCAGGACGCCGTCTATCGCGGCGGGGTCGGCCTTCTTCGCTGTGCCGCCGGATCCGCCCGCGCCGGTGGCCAGGGTGGTGGCCACGGAGGGGGTGTGGGAGTGCAGCGCGTCCAGTGCCTCACCGAAGTTGGCGCCGGCGTAGCGCGACCACGTCAGGCCGGTGGCGGAGAGGCCCAACAGGCCGACGGCGAGCCAGACTCCGGTGGCCGCGTGCCAGCTGCGGGTGCGCCGCACGCCCTTCTTCGCCGACCGGTCCGGCAGCAGTAGGCGGCGCGCGGTCCGTTTGCCGTGCCGGCGGCGCCACCACAGGAAGAGACCGCCGAGGACGAGCACCCACAGCCAACTGGCCGCGATCTCCGAGTAGTAACGGCCGACGGTCCCGAGGTTGAGGTTGCGGTGGAAGGCGTCCAGCCATGTGGTGAGCGGGGTCTCGGCGTACCAGGTGGTCAGCTGCCCCCTGGTCCTGCCCGTGTACGGGTCGACGTAGACGGTGTGGGTCTTCTCGCCGAGTTCGGGCAGGGCGAAGTCGACCTGCGTGGTGCCGTCGTCGCTGCCCGGGCGTACGGCGACCAGCGTGCCCTTCGGGTGCTCCGCGCGGGCGGCGGCGACCTGCTCGGACAGCGGCACAGTGCTGCCACCCGCATGGGCAACGTGGAGTTCGTGGCCGTAGACGAGCGAGTCGAACTGGGGCGTGAACGTGTACAGCAGGCCGGTGGTGGCCGCGACGAGCAGGAACGGCGCGACCAGCACTCCGGCGTAGAAGTGCAGCCTTGCCAGCAGGGCGCCGAAGCCCTCCGGTCGCCGGGCGGGAGCGGTCTGCGGGGGTTCGGGGGCCGTCGCGGTGGCGGTGGTCTCGGCCCCTCCGGCGGCTGGTGCGGGCGGACTGGGCTCTTCCGAGTCGATGGATGTCATGGTCACCTCTTGCTGGGGTCGGCGGTATCGGGGATGGGGACAGGGCATCCGGCGGTCGGACCGCCGTGACGCCGCTCCAGTGGCCCGGTTTCAGCCGCTGTCCTGAAAGCAGTCGTATGGAAGGCGCTTCGAGTTCCCGGCCGAGCGCCCGGAGTTCGTCGGCGGCGGAGAGGGGAGCCCGGTCGGCGGTGGCGGGCGGGGTGCGGGACGGCGGGCACCGAGCGACTTCATGTAGTCGTCCCGGGGCGGGTGTCGGTTCCCGGCGACGGCAGGGACACTCCTCACGTGGGACGGTTCCGCGTCGGAGGTGTCCTGGCAGATCGGCGCCGTGCCACGATGACCGCACCGGGCCACGATGGAATTCGCCTTCCCGAGCGTGGCCCGGCCTGTGCCCGCCTGCCGCCATATCGCCACATCCCGTCCCGGTGCGGGCGGCGGCCGGCGGGCTCGGTCATGCCGTGGGCGGCCGGACGCTGTCCGCCCACCCCCACCGATGGTCAGCCGCAAGGCCGGCCTGGACTCCCGTACCGGGTACGGGAGTCCGGCCTCGCGTCACCCGGCGCCGCTCCCTTCCGGAGCCCCGCGACGCCGTACCGTACGGGCGGCGAGGAACCCCCCGCCCGCGACCACGGCGACCGCCCCCGCGAGAGCGGCCGTCGCCGTGGTGCGGCCGAGGCCCAGGACGGTGTCCGAGTCTCCTGTGCCGGGGGCCGGCAGGCTCAGGCTCGCGCAGGCCGACGGGGTGCCGGCGGGCTCGGTGCCGTCGGCGGCCTCGAACTGGTATGCGTTGGTCTGGGCGTCCCCGTCCCCCGCGGTGATCGAGTACGTGAGGGTGATGACGCCGGCGGGCAGCGGGGAGACGGCCGCACAGGCCGTGGTCCGGTCGGTCACGACCGGCTTCCCGACCACGATCTCCTTGCCGTCCGGTCCGACCATCCTGATCTCCGGCGCGATACCGGAGGTCAGGTTGTCGAACGTCAGCCTGACCACAGTGGTCCCGGCGCCTACCGTGGCTCCGGGAGCCGGTGCCGCGTTCTTGAGCGCGGTGTGGGCGTATGCGGGTGAGCTGCCCAGGAGCAGGAGCACACCCGTACACGCGACGGGTCCGGCCGTCGCCGTCAGAAGTCGAAGTCGGCGCATGCGATCCGGTTGTCCTGTGCCTCGTTGGGGTGGACGACGACGGCGACCGCGTCCTGGCCGGTCTTGCGAGAATTGGTCACCGTGGTCATGCCCATACCGGACTTGTCGGCGGTGAACATCAGGTGGATCTCGTTCGGGGGCGTGGTCGCGCCGCCTTTCTCGAACTGGAAGTGCCCGCCGCCGTTGTCGTCCGAGCAGTGCTGGGCGTGCAGGTGGGCCATGTAGACATGACCCGCTTCGAGGCCGGTCAGGGAGACCGTGACCGTGGTGCCCTTGGGGCCCTGGGCCAGCCAGGCGGTGCCCTTGACGTCGTTCATCCCGGGCGGGCGGGTGTCGAGCATCTTGAAGGTGCCCTTCACCACCGTCGCACCGGCCATCTTGTAGGCGGGAGTGGCCGAGGGGTCCCCCATCGCTTTGTCGGACATGCCCTCCATGCCGTGGGCGGAGGACGAGGCGGATGATCCCCCGTGGGCCGATACGTGACCGCCCGAGTCGCCTCCGCACCCGGTGAGAAGGACCGCCAGGGCGGTGGCGAATACGGCGCCCAGGGCCGGTGTGGGCCTTCTGCGCGCGAGGGCGAGCGCGGGACGGCGGCCGGGCGTGGCCGCGCGGGCGGACGTGACGTGGTGCATGGGACTGACCCCGATCAATGCGTGGAGGCACACCGGTGCCCACGGGTGGACGAGGCGTGCCGGTCGGGAACGGACAGGAGGACACGAAGCGCGTGGCAGTCACGGCTGTGTCCCGGCTCCCGTCGGCTCCGGCGGACCGGGAGGTCTCAGAGACGCGGGGCGGGCATTGGGCCCAGGGACACGTGCAGGGCTGCCGAGGGGCCGAGGGGCGGCCCTCTGCGGACGACGGCGTGCCGGAGCACGGCGGGAGCCCTCGGTGTCCTGTGGGCGGTGTCCGTCTCCGGTCGGCCCGCGGGCGGGCGCCGGTCGAGGGCCGGGTGTCCGAGGAGGCGGTGGACCCGGTGGAGGGACGCGAACAACGTGACGGCGAGCGCCCGGCCCAGCCGGTACGCCGCGGCCTCGCCCCGCCACAGCCACAGCCCGCACACGACGGCGGCCAGCAGATGCGCCAGGAACATCGCGGTCCCCGCCGACAGAGCCGCGGGGGTGCCCGCTGTTCCGCTGTGCGCCATGGCCGTCCCGACAGCGGAGTGGCCCATGTGCATGGTCATGCCGGAAGCGGAATGGGCCATGTGCATGGCCATCCCGGAGTGGGCGAACGTCGTGGCATGCTCCGCCCCCGCACCCGGCGCGTGGACGAGCTCGTGTGTCAGGTCGAACAGCACGTGCAGCAGCCCCTGGGCGGCGGTCGTGACACCGACCACTGGCACCAGGCCGCGTTCCCGGCGGGTGAGCCACCAGCCGGCCGACGCCGTTCCCGGCAACGCCACGCCGATCGCCCACCAGGGCAGCAGATCGCCGGACATCAGGGCATGCCCCAGTGCGCTCGTCACCATGCAGACGGCCGCGAAGACACCCGCCGACAGTCCGCGCGGGATTCCCACACGTACTGCGGCGGACGCCGCGCGGCTCGCCGGGCACACCGCGCCCGGCCGGCTCCGGGACACCAGTCAACTCCTCGTACCGTTGGGCTCGTCGCCTCTTACGGACGGGAGTGGCCATGTGTTCAGCCGCCGGGGCCTCGTCGTGATCGGTCAGGCGGTGACTATCCCGTCCAGCTTGCCCGCCTTCGCCTCGGCCACCAGGGAGGAGAACTGGTCGGCGCTCATCTGGACGCGCTGCCCGAAGTCGTCAGTGAGCAGGACGCGTCGGTCCGCAGGGGCACTCGGGTCGACGAACAACTGCGGGCAGCCGCAGTCGCACTCTCCGCAGAAGGTCGCCAGGGGCTCCAGTCCGTTGGTCTCGTTCATCGTGCGCTGCCTTTCGACGGGAAACCGGGCCACCAGGTCCTTGCCCTCGCCTGGCGTCCGGGGGTGGCCGAGACATACCCGTGCGCGCCCGGCGTCACGCGCCGGAGTGCACGGCGGCGGTGGCACGGTCCGGTGCGCCCGCGCGCCGTTTCACACCCCGTGCTCCCGGCGGCATGCCAACTGTGGGAACTGAACGGAGCACTTCGCCGACTATGTGAAGAGGAGCGCCCGACGGTCGGCCGACGCCTCGGCAGAATGCCCCTGGCGGCTGCGAGGACCCCCGCTAGGGTGGGGCCATGGACACCCCCCTCACCATCGGAGTGCTGCTCTTCGACGACGTGGAGGAACTCGACGTCGTCGGCCCGTGGGAGGTGCTCGGGTTCTGGGCCTCCCACATCGCGACGGCGTCCGTGCGCGTCCTGGCCGTCGCCCCGCGTACGGGAGTGGTGCGGGGCGCCAAGGGCCTCGGCATGGTCGCCGACCACGCGGTGGACGACGGGTTGCCGCTCGATCTGCTCGTCCATCCCGGCGGCAACGGCACCCGCGGCCTGGTCAAGGACGAAGCGCACCTGGAGTGGTTGCGCACCCTGCACGGGCGCGGGACGGTTCTGGCGAGCGTGTGCACCGGTTCCCTGGTGCTGGCGGCGGCAGGGCTGCTCTCCGGCCGCCCCGCCACCACGCACCGCGACCACCTCGACAAGCTCGCGAGGATCGACCCCTCGATCGATGTGCGGCGCGGTCCGCGCTATATCGACGACGGGGCAGTCGTCACGAGTGCGGGGGTCTCGGCCGGCATCGACATGGCCCTGCACCTGGTGGCCCGTTACGACGGCCCCGAGGCGGCCGACGCCACCCGGTCCGGCATCCAGTACGAGACCCCGGAACCCGCACAGGGCTCCGGGGTTTGAGGGGCGCACCGCTCCGGTTCAGCGTTCGGCGGCCCCGGCGAGACGGCCTTCGTCGCCCTGCGGACGCTCGACGTTCGCGAGCGGCCGGGCCGCGTAGGTGATGCGGACGACGCCGTCGGCGTGCCGTTCGGTGCTCGCGCTGACCCCGAAGACATCGGCGAGGAGGCCCGGGGTGAGCACCTCCAGGACCGGCCCCGCCGCCGCCACCTCTCCCTCCCGCAGGACGACCAGGTGGTCGCAGAGCCGGGCGGCCAGGTCGAGGTCGTGGAGGACGGCGAGGGTGGTGACGCCAGTGGCGCGGATGAGGTCGAGGAGCTCGAACCGGGCCCGGATGTCGAGGTGGTTGGTCAGTTCGTCCAGCACGAGAAGCCGGGGGTTCTGGGCCAAGGCCCGTGCGAGCAGCACGCGTTGACGTTCGCCGCCGGACAGGGAGGTGTAGTCGCGGTCCGCGAACGGCCGTACGCCGCAGCGGTCGACGGCCTCCGAGACGATCGCACGGTCCTCGGCCCCGTCGCGGCCGAGCAGCCCGTGGTGGGGAGCGCGGCCGAGGGCCACGATCTCCGTGACGGTCAGGCCGGTGGTGTTGCCGCCCCCGTCCTGGAGGACGGCGGCGGTACGGCGGGCCGCGGCTCGGGGGGACAGTTCCCATACGTCGTCCTCGCCGACGCGGACCACCCCGTCCGCAGGGCGCAACGAGCGGTAGACCGTACGCAACAGTGTCGATTTCCCACTGCCGTTGGGGCCCACGAGGCCGACGATGGCGCCCTTGCGGGCCTGAAGGCTCACGTCCCGCAGGATCGGGTTGCGGTCCAACGTGACGTGGAGCCGGTCGACGACGAGTTTCATACAGTCAGTCCAAGCCCTTGTTGCGGCGCAGCAGCCACAGGAAGAAGGGGGCACCGAGCAGGGCGGTGAGGATGCCCAGCGGCAGTTCGTTGGGGCGGTTGAGGGTACGGGAGAGCAGGTCGACGAGGACCAGGTAGACGGCTCCGAGCAGAGCCGTCAGCGGCAGCAGCCGGCGGTGGTCGGCACCCATGGTGAGCCGCACCAGGTGCGGGATCATCAGGCCGACGAAGCCGATGCTGCCGGAGACCGCGATGACGGTGCCGGTGAGCAGTGCGCTGAGGACCAGCAGGACGGCCCGCAGCCGGTTGACGTCGACGCCGAGCGCGGTGGCCGACTCGTCGCCGGCCAGCAGCACGTTGAGGCGCCGACCGAACAGGGACAGCAGGGCGGTCGTGACGAGTACGACCACGGCGACCGCGGGGATCTGCTCCCACTTGGCCCCGGCCACACTGCCCAGCATCCAGAACATCACCGTCCGCAACTCGGTGGGCGTCGCCTGGAGTTGGACGAAACTGGTCGCCGAGAGGAAGACGTAGCCGATGGCCACCCCCGCCAGCACCAGCCGGACCGGCGCGAGCCGCCCCCGCCGCTGCCCGAGCGCGAACACCAGCGCGCCCGCGGCGACCGCGCCGAGGAAGGCCGCGGCCGACACCCCGAGCCCGGCGAGCACGGCGCCCCCACCCAGGGTGATGACGAGGACCGCGCCGAGTGTGGCGCCGTAGGAGAAGCCGAGGACGATCGGGTCGGCGAGCGGGTTGGAGACCACGGTCTGGAGCACCGCGCCGGTCACCGCCAGGCCCGCGCCGACCAGGGCCGCCAGGACCACCCGGGGGGTGCGGAAGTTCCACACGATCTGGTCGAGCGCGAGGTCGGAGGGCGCCGAACCCGCGCCGGTGACGTGGTGCAGGACGATCGCCCACACGTCACCGACCGGGACGTTGACCGCGCCTATGCTGATCGCCACGATCATCGTGACGACCAGCGCGACCGGCAGGAACGTGAACGCCAGCGGAACCTTGAGCCGGCTCAGAGGGCGTCGGGGTGCAGCATCTTCGCGACCTTCTCGACCGCCAGGTCGTTGCTGGGGCCGAGGTACATCGAGTCGGACAGCGTCACGTACGTGTTGTTCTTGGCGGCCGGCCACTGGGGGAACTCCTTGAGTAGCTTCTTGGCGTACGCCGCCGGGTTCGGGTCGTTGTAGGCGATGACGACGAGCGCGTCGACGTCGGTGGCGGCCACCTTCTCCTTGCTCAGGTCGGCGAAGGACGTCTTTGACGCGTTCTCGAAGGCGTTGGAACCGCCGGCCTTGGCGAGAATGTCGTTGTAGATGCCCTTGGCGACGACGGAGCTGAAGTCGTTGCCGCCCATGGACATGTTGGAGAAGAGGACCATGACCTTGGGCTGCTTCTCACCCTTCACCTTGGCCGAGACGGCCGTGATGTTCTTCTCCGAGGCGGCGATCAGCTTCTCGGCCTTGTCGCTGACGTTGAAGACCTTGCCCATGTCGCGCAGCAGCTGGTAGCTGTCGGCGATGGTCATCTTGGAGGTGTCCTGGTCGCAGCCCTGGGGGGAGACGTAGCTGTTCGCGCCGACGTCCTTGAGCTGGTCGCGGGTGGCGAAGCCGTTCTTCTCGTCGAAGCCGTACGAGGTGGTGGAGAGCACCAGGTCCGGGCGCAGGCCGAGCATCGCCTCACGGGGGATGTCGTAGGCGTCGTTGAGTTTGACGTCGCCGGTGGGCAGCTTCTTGATGGCGGCGGCTCGGCCGACCACCTCGGACATGCCGTAGGTCTGCTGGTTGGCGACGATCTTGTCACCGAGGCCGAGGGCGAGGAGGGTGGAGACCTCGGCGACCGAGGCGCCGTTCATGACGACGACTCTGCTGGGGGCCTTCTTGAAGGTCTCCTTCTGGCCGCAGTTGTCGAGGGTGACCGGGTAGCCCGTCTTCGAGGCGGCGGCCTCCGTTGTCGTGTCGCTCGCTTTGTCGTCGGACGAGGAGCCGCATGCCGCCGTGAGGAGGCAGAGGGCTGCGGCCAGGGCGGTGACGGCCGGCCGGTTGATCGACATGCGGGCTCCTTGCGTGAGGGACGTACTCATGGGCTGACGGGTTCTGATGCAGTAGTCGGGGTGAAGTGGCCGTGAGTTCCCGGCAGTTGCCGACTATTTCGCGGCCACCTCGGAACGGGTCTCCCGCCGCCGGGCGGGGGCGGGCAGCACACCCGCCGTCACGCAGTGGTCCAGGTAGCGGAAGAACAGGCCACGGTCGAGGGGCGGACAGGTGACGCCGGTGTCCGACAGGCCGGCGCGGACCCGGTCGGCTCGGACGTGGCCGAGACGCAGGTCGGTCTCCGTACCCTCTCCCACGGCCCCGCCGTCCGCGGAGTCGAAGAAGGCGAGCGTCGTGGCCGCGACGTCGGCCGAGCCCGGCAGTTGCTCACGCCAGCGCGCCAGCGGCAGGGAGCGTACGGGATAGCCGTACTCCCGCACCCAGTCGTAGACGTCCGCGAGCCGTACCCGTGGCAGGGTGGCGTGGTTGAAGACCGGACCGGTGGCCGTCGCGTCCGGGTCGAGGGACAGATGGACGAGGGATTGGGCCACGAAGTCCACCGGAGTCCAGATCTCGTCCTCGAACAGCTCCGGGACGATGCCCTCGGGGATGCCCGCGCGCAGCACGCTCCACAGGAAGTCCCGCTCGTTGACGTATCCCGTGCCGGCCGGTCCGACCACGCGGCCCAGTCGGTGGACGGTGACGGGCAGACCGCGTTCGGCCGCCTGTTCCAGCAGCCGTTCCGAGGCCCACTTGGACTGCTGGTAGCCGTGGCGCAGGCCCTCGTGGGGCGGCAGGAACGCCTCCGGCACCTCGGGGCTGTGGCTCGCGGGCGGGGCCACGGAGAGGGTGGAGACATAGTGCAGGGGTGTCGTGTTGACGGCGGCGAGGCGCAGCAGTTGCCGGGTGGACTCGGTGTTGGCGGCCCGCAGGGTGGCGTAGTCGCGCATGATGCTGACGGTGGCCGCGTTGTGGAAGATCGCGTCGCAGGTCGCGGCGAGGTCGGCCAGCGTCTCCCGGCGCAGGCCGAGATCGGCGCGGGCGAGGTCTGCGGGCAGGGCTGTCAGGCGGGCCGACGCGCGGGCGTCGGGGGTGAGGCCGTGCCGGGTGAGGGCCTCGTGGACGCGGGCGGTTGCCTCGGAGGTGTCGGCCGCCCGGACCGGGCAGACGATCTCGGCCCCGGTGTCGGCCAGCAGCCGGGACAGAAGATGCGCGCCCACCAGTCCGGTGGCGCCGGTGAGCAGGATGCGCCGGGGCGTGCCGTGGGCGGCGCGGCTGATGCCGGGCCGGATGCCCGGGTCGAGCCGGGTGTCGGCCAGCAGCGCCGACGGGAGTCCCACGGCGGCGCTCGACTGTTCCTCTCCGGCGAGGAACCGGGCAAGGGCCGCGGCGGTGGGGTGCTGGAAGAGCCAGGCGACCTTGATGTCCCGACCCAGTTCCACGCCGAGCCGGTTGGCGGCCTGGATGGCCTGGAGGGACTGGGCGCCCAGGTCGAACACGTCGTCGTCCACCGTGACGGTGTCGTTCCCGAGCAGGTGTGCCCAGACGCCGGTGATGGTCAGCTCCAGGGGGCTGCCGGTCGTGGGCGCCCGGTGGGCGCGCGGTTCGGCGAGCACGTTCCGGTCGATCTTGCCGGAGCCGGTGCGAGGCAGCCGGTCCGTGAACTCGATCGCGGAGGGCACCATCGCCGCGGGCAGCGACGCCCGCAGGTGGTCTCTGACATCGGCGGCGGACGGCGCGGGGGATTCCGCCACGAGGTGGGCCACCAGGCGCCGGGTGCCGTCCGCCAGCACCTGCCCGACGACGGCCGCCTCCCTGATCCGCGGAAACGTGAGCAGGGCGGTTTCGACCTCGGCGGGCTGGACCCGATGTCCGCTGATCTTGAACTCGGTGTCGGCCCTGCCCGTGTAGCGCAGTTGCCCGTCGTCGCCGATGCGGACCAGGTCGCCGGTGCGGTAGGCGCGCGGGGCGTCCGGCAGGGCGGTGAGCGGGGCGAAGCGTGCGCTGTCGGACACCTGTGGCCGGTAGCCGTCGGCCAGGGTGGGGCCGAGGAGGTACAGCTCGCCGTCGGCCACCGCCGCCCGCGTGCCGGGCAGGGGCAGGCCGATGGGGACGTCTCCGGCGGCGAGTTCGGGGTCGTGCAGGTCGGTGACGGTGGCGACCACGGTGGCCTCGGTGGGGCCGTAGGTGTTCAGCAGCGCGACCGAGGTGCCGACCGCCTTGCGCCAGCGCTCGACGCGTTCGGGCAGGGCCGCTTCGCCGCCGATGACGACGGTGCGTACGCCCTCGGGGAGGGCGGCGGCGCCAGTCGAGACCGCGTAGGCGAGTTCGTGCCAGTAGGCGGTGGGCAGGTCGAGGACGCTCACCCGCAGCCGTGCGCAGGCGTCGAGGAAGCCCGGGACGGAGTCGGTCATGTCGTCGGTGCGGATGATCAGGGTGGCGCCGGCGCACAGGGTCAGGAAGATCTCCTCCACGCTGGCGTCGAAGTGCAGCGGCGCGAACTGCAGGACACGGTCCTCGCGGCGCAGCCCGTAGCGGTGCGTGGCCGCGGCGACGAAGTGGGCCAGCGCGGCGTGCCCGACCGCCACCCCTTTGGGGCGGCCGGTGGAGCCCGAGGTGTGCAGGACGTACGCGAGGTCTGCCGGTGCCGGTGGCGCGGGTGGCGTGGAAACGCCGGCGTGCTCCGGGTCCCGGTCGTCAGAAGGGAGCAGCGGGAGTACGGCGTGCTCCGCGAAGTCGGCCGCTCTGTCGCCGGTCGTCAGAACGAGGGCGGGGACGGTGTCGGCCAGCAGGCGGGCCGTGCGGTCGGCGGGTGCCTTCGGGTCGAGGGGGCAGTAGGCGGCGCCGGACATCAGTACGCCGAGGACGGCGGTGACGGCGGCGCCGCCCCGGGGCAGGGCCACCGCCACCACGTCGCCGCGACCCACGCCCCGGGCGGCCAGTCGGCGGGCGATGTCCCGTGCCGCGCCGAAGAGTTGGGCGTAGGTCAGGGTGTCTCCGTCGTGCTCGACGGCGACGGCCCCGCCCCGGCGGGCCACGTGATCGGCGATCAGGCTCAGCACCGGGCGGGCGGGCTTGGGCAGCGGGCCGCCGTCCAGGACGGGGACGGGCTGGTGCGCCCGGGGCCCGCCGAGCGGCCGGTCCGGGTCGGCCAGCGCCTCCAGCAGCAGGGCGAGCAGGCCCTCCTGGAAGGCGGCCGTCTCTGCCTCCGTGTACAGGTCCGGGTTGGCGTCGACGGCGACGCGCAGTCCGGTGCCGTCGCCGCGGTCGTAGACGTTGACCGCCAGGTCGTCGACGGGGCCCGCGGACACGTTGTGGACGGTGCTGGGATGTCCGGCGAACTTCAGGTCGTACTCGAAGGGCATGATGTTCACGCCCGGCCCGGACAGCCTGCGCTGGCCGCCGACCAGCTTCAGGTCGCGGCGCAACTGTTCGTAGCGGTAGCGCTGGTGGGGCAGTCCGGCGCGCAGTTCGCGTGAAACGCGGGGGGCGAGGACACGGAGGCTGTCGTCGGGGGCGACGGGCACGCGCAGGGGCAGGATGTTGCGCACCATCGCGGGCACCCGCAGGGAGACCGAACCCAGGCGGCCCATCGCGGGCAGGCTCAGCACGATCTCCGGTGCCCGGGTGAGCCGGTGGAGGTGGGCGGCGGTCACCGCGAGGAGCACCTCGGACCAGGTGACCGACAGGTCACGGGCGACTGTGCGCAGTTGACCTGCTGCGGACGGGTCGAGGTCGGTGACGTGGCGGTGGAAGGTGCGGGCGGGCAGCGCGGAGCGGCCGGCCGGGGTGGCCACGGGCGGGTGGTCGGCGTAGCGGTCGGTCCAGTAGGTCCGGTCCTTGGTGTGGCGGGCGGATTCGCGGTAGGCGGCTTCCTCGGCGCGGACGGACTCCAGGGTGCCGAAGCCGCTGTCCGGTACGGGTTCGCCGGCCATGAGGGCGCTGTACACCTCGGCGACCCGCCGGGCCACCAGGGAGAGGCCGAAGCCGTCGAGGGCGATGTGGTGGACGCGGTGGTACCAGAGGAACTCCTCCGGTGCCGTGCGCAGCAGGGCGTGGCCGAAGACCGGGCCTCGGGTGAGGTCGACGGGGCGGGTCATGTCCTGGTCCATCCAGGCCAGGGCGGTCGCGTGCGGATCGGGTTCGGTGGTGAGGTCGGCGATGTGGGTGCGCCAGTCCCCGGCCGGGGTGGTGGTCTGCCGGGGGCGGCCGGTGTCGTCGGTGTCGAAGGTGACGTTGAGGGCCTCGGTCTCGGCGACGACGTGGTGCAGGGCCCGGTCGAAGACGGCCGGGTCGACGGGTCCGGTGATGCGCAGGTACTCGGCGGTGTTGTAGGCGGGGCTGTCCGCGTCGAGCTGCTGGCCGGCCCAGATGCCCTCCTGGGCGGCCAGCAGTGGTTGACGGTCCGTCATGTCCGCTGCCCCTGACGCTGGGAGAGGAGCTGCCACCACTGGGCGAACGTGGTGCGTTCGGCGAGTTCGACGAAGGTCACCTCGGCACCCGCCGCCTGCCAGCGCTCCAGCAGGGTGACGATGCGCAGCGAGTCCAGCCCCGCGTCCAGCGGGCTGTCCTCCAGGTCGACTTCGCCGGGCTCCAGGAACAGGCACTCCGCGAGGTCCGCGCGGAAGCTGTCCAGTGTGAGGGGTTCAGGCATGGGGACTCTCTCTCGGTGGCTCGTCCGGTTAAGTGCCGGTGGCTCGCGGGCGGCCCGCGCCGGGGGTGAGCGGCGTGGACGGGCCGGTCAGTTGACCTTGCGCGCGGAGTCGCTCCAGAAGCGGTCACGCAGCTCGCGGCGGAGGATCTTGCCGCTGGGGTTGCGCGGGACGTGGTCGGTGAACTCGTAGCTCGCGGGCAGCTTGAACGCGGCCAGCCGCGGCACGAGGAAGGTGTGCAGGTCCCGAGGGCTGGGGCGCTCGCCTGCCGCGGGGACGACGAAGGCGTGCACCTTCTCGCCCCACCGCTCGTCGGGGATGCCGACGACGACCGCCTCCCCGACCCCGGGGTGGTGCTCCAGTACGTTCTCGATCTCGGCGGGGTAGACGTTCTCGCCGGCGACAAGGATGGCGTCCTTGATGCGGTCGCGGATGAAGACGTAGCCGTCCTCGTCGAGGTAACCGGCGTCCCCGGTGTGGATCCAGCCGTCGACGAGCGTCTCAGCCGTCTTGTCGGGCAGGCCCCAGTACTCGACCATCCGCGCGGGGGTGTGCAGGCAGACCTCGCCGACCGCGCCCGGGGGCAGTTCCCGGCCCTGGTCGTCGATCACCTTGGCGCGTACGCCCGGGTAGGGGTGGCCGGCGGCCTGCATGAGCGTCCCGCCCGGGACATGGGCGGCCGGCGGCAGGCACACAGCGGTGTTGCCGGTCTCGGTCAGCCCGTAGATCTGGGCGAACTCGCAGTCCAGGACCGCGAGGCTCTCCTCCAGCAGCGCCTCCGAGATCGGGGAGCCGCCGTAGACCGTCTTGCGCAGGGTCGTGAAGTCCTTCGCGCTCACCCCAGGTTCGGTGAGCATCATGCGCAGCATCGCCGGGACCACACAGGCGGTGGTGATGCCGAGGTCGCGGATGAGGTCGACGGCCTGCCGGGCGGCGAAGGCGCGCATCGCCACCACCGTCGTACCGGCGTTGAAATTCTGCGCCGCCCACCACAGTCCGCCGACGTGGAATCCGGGGATACCGATCAGCGCGACGTCACCGGCCCGCCAGTCGATCCAGTCCAGGCCCTCGCTCGCCAGCCCGTCGCGGATCGCGAAGAAGCTGCGGTGGGCGAGGACGACGCCCTTGGGCAGGCCGGTGGTGCCGCTGGTGTAGAGCTGGGCGACCGGGGTGTCCGGGGTGGCTTCGAACTCGGTCTCGCTGTCGCGGTGTTCGGCTCGCCAGGCGGTGATCGAGTTCACCGGTACGACGGTCTCTGGTGGCTTGGTGGGCATGCCCTCGACGATGGGGGCGAACTCGTCCTCCAGGAACAGCAGCCGGGTGCCGGAGTCCTGGAGGATGTGGCTGACCTCGGGTGCGGTGAGGCGCCAGTTGACCGGGACCAGGACGGTGCCGGTCTTGGCGCAGGCGAAGAGGGCCTCGTAGTAGTGCTCGGACTCCTTGCCCAGGTACGCCACCCGGTCGCCCTCGCCGAGTCCCTCGGCGCGCAGGGCGTGTGCCATGCGGTTGCTGTGGTGGTGCAGGTCCGCGTAGGTCACGGTGCGGTCCTCGCAGATGATCGCGGCGGCGTCCGGCTGCCGGGCTGCGTGGAAGCGGGTGGTGTGGACGAGGGTGCTCAGTTCGGCGTGGTGGAGCTTCGCGCCCTTCGGCTGCGGCACCGTGGATGTCTCCATGAAAGCTCTGCCTCCGGTGGGTCAGGGGACGTTGACGAACGCGAGGGTCGCCTCGCCGTCGCACCGGCCGCCGTGGGCGTCCTGGTAACGGAAGACGGTCTGGGCGTGGAGGAAGGGGCTGCCGCCGCCGGGAGCGCGCCGGGCCACGGAGCGGAACTCCATCTCCCCCGTGAAGTGACGGGGGTTGACGGGCCGCCGGAAGTTCGACGCGAAGCGGGCGATGAGGATGTCGGGGAGCTGGTGACGCCAGAAGTCGTCCAGGGTCCATGCCTCGAAGCCGGTCAGCAGCCCTTCCTTCACGGACTTGGCGACCAGGTAGTACATCAACTGGTTGTAGGCGATGTTGACCTCGACCGAGTTCAGGTGGCCGGTGTCGTCGATGTAGCAGGACTCCTCGATCGCGAAAACGCCCTGCGCGCAGGAGAGTCCGGCGCTCGCCGTGACCTCGGCAGACTTCAGGTACTTGCAGTGCTCCTTGTAGGGCACCAGGACCCGGATCAGCAGTTCCTCGTCGGTGGGGTACGACCGCTGCGGCGGGGAGGCGTCGCGCTCGGTGGCCGGCGCGGTCACGCTGCGCGCATCCCGTCGTACAGCCTGCGCTCGTCGTGGACGGTGACGCGGTGGGAGACGGTCGGCTCGGGGGTGGTGGTGTGACGGGCGCGGTGGATGAGGCTGCGGTTGTCCCAGACCAGCAGGTCGCCCTTCTCGAAGCTCTGCAGGTGGATGCCCTCGTGCTCGAAGGACTCGTCGAGCTGGCCGGTGGCCTCGAAGAGCCGCTTGAGCAGTTCCTCGTCGAGCGGTTCGCCGGCCGCGTCCTCGATCCCGACGGTGAAGCCCTCGCTGATGTAGAGGACCGTCTCCCCCGTCATGGGGTGAGTGAAGGTGGTGGGCTGGACGACGGGCGGGGTCTTCGTCTCGACCTCTTCGATGATCTCGGAGATCGGGCGGTAGACGTCGTGCGGGCGGATCTTGAAGTACTTGCGCACCGAGTGACGGCAGCGCGTTGTGGCGATCTCCTTCTTCAGTTCCTCGGGCAGCCGCTCGTACGCCTTGCCCATGTCGATGAAGTAGGTGCCGCGGTTCTTCTCCGGAACGACCTGCGGGTAGATCAGGGTGATACCGAAGGGGTCGGGCATGAACTGGTAGTCGGCGTGCCAGAACTTGCCGGTCTTCGGCACGCCTATCTGCTTGCCGTTCTCCGGCACGTTGGAGGAGACGAATATCTCCGGGACGTCCGGGTGCTTGTACATCGGCTCGTAGTACGTCTCGGGGCGGCCCAGCCGCCTGCCGAGGGCGAGGAACTGCTCGGGGGTGAGGTCCTGGCCCTTCAGGACGGCGATCTTCTTCGTGTAGACGGCCGCCTTGAGAGCCTGGATGTCCGCTTCGGAGGCCGTGGTGTGGTCGAAGCCCTCGACGGTGACGCCGAGCGCGGCTCCCAGCTGGTCCTTGATCTGCATGGCTGTCGGTCCTTCCGTTCGGTTCAGACGGTGGTGGTGCGGCGGGAGTCGACCAGGTCGGCGATCTGGCCGAGGGTGAGGTCGGGCTGGAGTTCGTCATCGCCGACGGTGACGCCGAGGTCGCGTTCGATGCGGATGCTGATCTCGACGGTGGTCAGGGAGTCCACGTCCAGTGCGCCGAGGGTGGCCTCGGGGCGGATCAGGTCGGCGGGGACGTCGTGCAGCTTCACGATGACGTCGACGATCTGCTCGTAGGTGGTCATGGTGTGGTCCGTTCCGATTGCGGGTGAGTGTGCGGGGGGAGTTCGGGCCAGGTCATCAGGCAGGAGCCCCAGGTGAGGCCGCCGCCGAAGGCAGTCAGAAGGAGGCGGTCGCCGGGGCGGATCCGCCGCCGGGTGGCGGCGTCGGCCAGGGCGAGCGGGATGGAGGCGGCCCCGGTGTTGCCGACGGCGTCGACGTTGGCAACACAGCGCTCCCTCGGTAGGCCCAGGTCGTCGGCGACGGAGTGCAGGATGCGCAGGTTGGCCTGGTGAGGCACGAAGTGGTCGACGTCGTCGGTCTTCCAGCCGCCCTGCTCCAGAGTGGCCCGCGCCGAGGCGGCCATGCGGGTCACCGCGTGCCGGTAGACCTCCTTGCCGCGCATCGCGAAGTGCCGTTCTGCGTGCGTGGGTTCGCCCCCGGTGGACCTCTGGCGGGAACCTCCGGCGGCGACCGTGATCAGGTCCTCGTGGGCGCCGTCGCTGCCGAGGTCGAAGTGGCCGACCGCGCCCGGTTCGTCCGCGTCTCCCGCGCGCAGGACGACGGCTCCGGCGCCGTCCCCGAAGATGATGGCGTTGGTGCGGTCGAGCGGGTCGACGATGGTGGAGTAGGTGTCCGCGCCGATCAGCAGCACCCGGCGGGCGACACCGGCAGCGATCAGACCGGCGGCGGTCGCGAGGCCGTACACGAACCCCGTACACACCGCCCCGACATCGAAGGCCGCCGCCCCCGCGAGGCCGAGGCGGGTGGCCACCACGGGTGCGGTGGCGGGGCAGGGACGGTCCGGGGTGGTCGTGGTGACGATCACCGCGTCGGCGGGAGCGCCACCGGCCGAGCGCAGGGCGAGCCGACCGGCTTCGACGGCGAGGTCGGAGGTGGCCTGGCCCGGCTCGGCGACGTGCCGGCTGCGGATCCCGGTGCGCGTGCGGATCCAGGCGTCGTCGGTGTCCAGCCGTGCGGCGAGTTCGTCGTTGGTGACCACACGGGGCGGCACCCATCCGGCCAGTCCGCACAGGACGGCCGCCGGACCGGGCGGGCTGGGGGCGTTGCTGGGCACAGCTGTTCTCCTCGTGGGGCTCGTGGGGTGGTGAGAAGGAGGGTGGGTGAGGCGTCTATGCGGCAGCGGTCGCGGTTCTGCGCAGGACCAGGGTGAGCGGCACGCCGCAGCACAGGACGGCCGCGACCGCGAACACGGCGCCACGTATCCCGGACAGCAGGGCCTCGTCCGGCGGACCCGTGCCGACGCTGCCGGACAGGGCGACCAGCAGGGCGAGGCCGACCGCACCGCCCACCTGGAGCGTGGTGGAGGCCATGCCGGAGGCCACGCCCTGGTCCTCGGCGGCGATCCCGGACGCGGCAACGATCCACATGCCGGTCCAGGCGGCGCCCTGACCGAGCCCCAGCAGCACGATCCCCGGCAGCAGCAGGACGTAGGAGCCGTCCCCGGTGAGCGCGAGACCGAGGGCAGCGGCCCCCGCCGCACCCAGCGACATGCCGCCGACCAGCATGCGGCGCACTCCGACGCGGGCGACGGCCCGCTCACCGACCTGCGTGCCCAGCGCGGTCACCACGGCCGGGACGAGGAACGCGAGGCCGGTCGCGAACGCACCGTAGCCACGCACGTTCTGGAAGTACAGGGTCAGGAAATAGGGCAGCGAGCTGAAAGTGGCGCTGTAGAGCGCGGTGATCGCCATCGCGGCGACCAGGCCCCGGTGGGCGAACAACCGTGCCGGGACCAGTGGATCGCGCGCGCGGGTCTCGACGAGTGCGAAGACGCTCAGCAGGGTGACCGAGAGCAACGCGCTCAGCAGGGCGGACGGGCTCCCCCAGCCGGCCTCGGGAGCGTGCACCAACAGGAAGACGAAGAGCGTGATCCCACCGGTGGCGGCCAACGCGCCGGTGACGTCGAACCGCCGGGTACCGCCGCGCGGGCCGTCCGCCGGGAAGAGCCGCAGGCCCGCCCACGCCAGCGCAGCCGCCACGGGCACGTTGACGAAGAACACCGACGGCCAGCCGAACGCCTCCACGAGCACCCCGCCCAGCAGCGACCCGAAGCACAGGCCCCCGGCCCCCGCCGCGCCCCACACCGCGAGAGCCCGGTTCCGGGCGGGCCCCTCCTCGTAGATCGTGTTGATCAGGGCGAGGGTGGCCGGGAACAGCAGCGAGCCGCCGAGCCCCTGCACCGCGCGCACCGCGACCAGCACCCCCGCCGACTCCGACAGCCCTCCCACCAGTGACGACCCCGCGTAGACGAGCGCCGCGGCGACGAAGGTGCGGCGCCGGCCCAGCAGATCGGCCGCCCGGCCGCCCAGCAGGAGGAAGCCGCCCGTCGTGACGACGTAGGCGCTCACCACCCACTGCAGGCCGTGCGCGGAGAAACCGAGACCGGCGCCTATCTCGGGCAGGGCGACATACACGATGTTGTAGTCGAGCGCGATGACCAACTGGGCCAGCGCCAGAACCAGAAGGGACAGTCGTGTCCGCACCGGTCGATACCCCCTCCCACACACGGAAAAACAGTGAAATAATCAGTCCGAGAATCGGAACTGCCAAGCAATTTCGGCCACCGTAACACCGGCGAGAAACCTTGAGAACAACCGGAAGGGAAACATTTCCAGAAATCGCGTTCAAAGATTTTAGGCAGCACCAATTGCCGACAGCGTGACAACTGTCGGACTGTTTTCGGTGCGGAATTCAGACCGTCAGGAATCCCCCATGAGGCGCCTGATCTCGGTGATGAGAACCGTCAGCGCCCGCCGTTCCGGGAGTGTCGTTTCCGGATGCCACAGGTCCACGAGCAGGCAGGCCCGCGGCCGTTTGCCGTCATTGCGCGCCTCATGCTCGAAGGAGTAGTCGAAGAGCAGGCACTTTCCCTCCTCCCAGAAACGGGTTTCACCCGCCACGGTGATGCTGCAACCGTCCGGAATATCCACGGCGAGATGCAGATTGATACTGAAGTTCCACAGGTCGCAATGCGGTGCGACGGCCGCCCCCGGCAACAGCGTGGAGAAATGACATTCCAGCAGGGGGCATATCTTCTCGGTGTCGACGGCGAACTCCTGGAGCACCTTGTACGCCGTGGGCACGGTGTCCGCCGATTCCGCGACCAGCCCTCCGCCCCGGAACAGATAGAGGGCCTGCCAGTCCTGCTGCCGGCTCAGGTAGTGCTCGTAGTCCGAGAACATCTCCCGGCGCCCCGCCCAGGCCGCGGTCAGCTCCTCCTTGATAACCGGATGGGCCGCTTCGAACGCGTCCACCACCGGGGTCAGTTCGGGATGTCCCCGGGGATCGTGCCAGGGGGTCGGGGAGAGTCCGGGCAGGATCCACTTGGCCCCCTTCTGGAGGGGGTGACGTGCCGCCCCTCCCCCGGGCTCCAGCATCCGCTCCACACGGCTGAGGGAGTCCGTACCGTGCTCGTGCCTGATCGCCGCGAAGGCGTGCTCCATCTCGGGTGTCATGCGGGCCCCTCCTGGTCGTCACCGCCGCGGCCGGCCGCCGGGTCGGTGTCTCAGTAGTAGTCGGGGGGAGAAGCCGGGGAGTTCCCGCGAAGTTCGGTCAATTTCCTTGCTCGCCAGGGGAGTTGGGTTCAGCATCGGCCACCGCTGGTGAACGGGCGGGACCGGGGCGTCCCGGGTTCATGCCCACCCGCCGGTCGCACAGCGCGGTGAGCGCCGGGTCGGCGGTCGCCATCAGGAGCGTCACCGGCAGCGCGGCCAGCAGACGCACGAGGGCGTCCCGGTCGTCCGGCTCCAGCCCCTCGCCGGGATCGTCGGCCAGCAGCACACCGGCCCCCGCCGCCACCCGGCCGACCACACGCGCCCAGTGCAGACGCCGGGTCTCGCCCGGTGTGAGGCTGCGCAGAGGACGGTCCCTCAGCCGTCCGACGCCCAGCAGGTCCGCGGCAAACGCCGCCGCGGTCGGGTGGGTGCCGCGGACCAGTACACCGGCCGCCGGCGCCCCCGAGCGGACCGGGGCGAGGACCCTCGGAAGCCAGGCGCAGGCCCTGCCCCGCCATGCCCGCTCGGCGGGGGTCCGGCTGCCCCGGCCGCCCACCGTGATCTGCCCGCCGCCCACGGGGATCAGTCCGGCCACCGCGCGCAGCAGCGCCGTCCCCGTCGCGCGGTCCCGGCCGGTCAGTACGACCCGTTCGCCGGGCGCGATGTCCAAGGACAGCCTCCGCGCGCCCGCGCAGTCCACGGCCCTCAGGCCCACGTCCAGTGCGACCGGATCGGTCGTGAGCGGCCACAGCCGCGGGACCGGGCGACGGGATCGCTCGCTGTTGACTGTCACGTCCCAGTAGTCGCCCGACCACGCCGTCGGGTTCCCGGCGGCACGCCCCATTTTCGAGAGCCGCCCCGCCGGGGGACCCTCGGAGGTCAGGCCGCCAGGACGCCGGCCGCCTCGGCCTCCCGCACCAGCCGTTCCAGGGTGGCGCGAGCGCGGGAAACCCGGGAGCGGACCGTACCCACGGGACAGCCGACGAACCCCGCCGCCTCCTCGTACGACAGTCCGACCACCTGGGTCAGCAAAAACGCCTCCCGGCGATCGTCGGGCAGACTCTCCAGCAGGTCGAGCAGAGCCACTCCCTCGTCGAATCCGGGCAGTTCGCACGACTGGACGCGCTCCTGTGCCGTACGCCAGTCGACGGCGTCGGCGATCCGGGGACGTACCGCGGCGCGGCGCAGGCTGTCGGCGACCGCGCGGCGGGCGATCGACAGCAGCCAGGTGCGGGCCGAGGCGCGGCCCTCGAAGCGGTGCAGGCTGCCGAGAGCCCGCGCGAAGGTGTCCTGGGTCAGATCGTGGGCGGTCTGCGGATCGCCACTGAGATGAGTGACGTAGCGCAGCACGTCACCGTGGAGGGCGCGGACGAAGTGGTCGGCCGCGTCCGGGTCGCCGCCGCGCGCGGCCAGCGCCCAGGCGGTCGCCGACGCGTCCGCGGATTCACGGTCCGCGCGGTGCGCGGGCAGGACGGAGATCATCACGTGATGTCCTTCTCGGGTCTTCCGGGGCCCGGCCCGCACAAGGTCAGGGGCATGGCTCACCGGGACATGGGTGCGTCCGTACGCGAGAGGTACGGCGATACCCGGAGCCCTGAGGACTGGTGCTCGCCGCCGCGGCACGGCGGCGGGACGAGCAGTGCGCCGCGATCCCGCGCGCGAGGGCGCCACGGGACGGGAGGCGAGGTGGCTCCGGGTGGATCCGGCTGTCTCAGACGACAGCGGCACCCGCGGGTGGCCCACGGAAGGTGAGGGAAGAACACAGGAGCAGCCGCACCGGGGCGTCGACGACGGCGGTGCGGCGCCCGCGCACGGACGGACGGTCCGCGGGCGCGGGCAGCGCGAGCAGCAGCCGCAGGGGCGCCGCCAGCCAGGAGGCCGCAGCCCGCAGGACCCTGAAGACGGCCCGCTCGCCGTGGGCCAGCCACAGCCCGCACAGGACCGCGGCCAGGAGGTGCGCGGCGAGCATGCCGACCGAGGCGGCACCGCTCATGCCGTGCACGTGGCCGAGGCCGGCCATGCCGTGAACCGCGTGGGTGCCGGCCCCCATGTCCATCCCGCCCATGGAACCCATGCCTGGGGATCCCATGTCCATGGAGCCCATGGAGTGCATGTCCATGGCCCCCGTGCCCGTCGAGGCGGCGGGGCGGGACTCCGGCGCGGACGCGAGCGTCTGCGCCCGTTCGAAGCTCTCGTGGAGCACGGCCTGTACGGCGGTCACGACCGCGACGACCAGGGTCCGGCCTCGCTCCCGCCCGGCGAGCAGCCAGCCCGCCACGGCGGTCGCGACGCCCCCGGCGGACATGGCCCACCAGGGGACGGGAACCCCCGACATGGTCGCGTGCGCGAGGGCGGCGAGCAGCACGCAGACGGCGGCGAACACGCCGGCCCGCACCGCGCGGCACCACCCTCGGACAGTCATAGCCCGCTCATCCTCGCACCCGGCGTTCGATCGTCGTCAGGGGGTACGCACGAACCCCCTCCCTCCACCTCACTCACGAGGGGGTGACTCACGTCACAGCCACTGCACGGGAACCCGGGGGGCGCGGAAGGCGACTACTGCAACGACACCGAGCCTGGCTGCACGACGACGGCCAGCGCCTTCACGGGGCCGCTGCGCCGGAACTCCAGGGTGAACGACACGAGGTCACCCGACTCCCACCCGGCCGCCGGCACGGGCACCGTCAGGTCGACCCCGCTCGGCGACATGGAGAGGCTGTCTCCCGCCGCGACGGAGACGGAGTCGATCTGCGACCGGTAGGCCGCGTTGCCCTGCTGCATCCGGTGCCGGGAGAGCGTCACCTCACCGGAGACGCCCCGTGCCGTGACCCGGACCAGGGTGTCGGCCGAACCGCCCCCGTTGGATATGTCGAAGAACGCTGCGGTCTCCGGGACCCCGGCGGACGGCAGCAGGATCTTCCCTCCCGCGACGCTGACGCGCGCCGGAGTACCGGCCCGTCCCGTGCCGACCCAGGCGGTCAGGCCCGCCAGGGCCACGCTGCACGCGGCGACCGGCACCAGGGCCGCGAGCGCCCCGTCCCGCAGCCGCCGCCTGTCAAGACCTTCCGGGAAGGGCACCCACTCCGAGATCCACCTCATCGGACACCCGCCTGAGCGCGCCGCGGACCCTGATGGCCACGTGCCGGGGAGGGCTGCCAGCCGCGCAGCCGAAGGCTGTTGGCGACCACCAGCACCGAGCTCATCGACATCGCCGCCGCGGCGACCATGGGATCGAGCAGGCCGACCATGGCCAGTGGCACGGTGACGACGTTGTAGCCGAACGCCCACGCCAGGTTGGCCCGGATCGTGCCCAGCGTGCGCCGGGCGAGCCGCACCGCGTCGACGAGCGCCTCGATGTCCCCGCGCGCCAGCGTCAGGTCGGCCGCGCCGATGGCCACGTCGGTGCCGCTGCCCATGGCGATGCCGAGGTCGGCTTCGGCGAGCGCGGCGGCATCGTTCACACCGTCGCCGACCACCGCGACCCGGGCGCCCTCCTCCCTCAACTCCCGCACGAGGGCGGCCTTGTCCTCCGGGGAGCAACGGGCGTGCACCTCGTCGATACCGAGCGCGCCGGCGACGGCGTCGGCGGGTGCCCTGCGGTCGCCGGTGGCGAGCACCGTGCGGATGCCGAGCCGCCGCAGCCGCTCCACCGCCCGGTAGCTCCCGGGGCGCAACAGGTCACCGACGGCGATCAAAGCCTTGGCCCGGCCGTCGACCGTCACCAGGACCGGTGTGTGCGCGGCCTCCTCCGCCTCGGCCAGGGCCTTGGCCAGTGCGCGGGGCAGCTTGCCGTCCGGTGTGACCACCTCGACCGCGACGCCCTCCACCCGGCCGCTGACCCCGTGCCCCGGCACCGCGGCGAACTCCGTCACCCCCGGCAGCGCTTCGGCCTCTCCCGTACGGCGTGCGTAGGCGGTCACCGCCCGCCCGATCGGGTGCTCGGAGCCCTGCTCCACGGCCCCGGCCAGCCGTACCACCTCGTCCTGCCCGAGCTTGCCCGGCAGCGCGGTGACCTTGGCGACCGTCATGTGCCCGGTGGTCAGCGTGCCGGTCTTGTCGAGGACGACCGTGTCCACGTGCTGCAATGCCTCCAGCGTCTGCGGTCCGCTCACCAGCACGCCCAATTGGGCCCCGCGCCCGGTGGCGGCCATCAGCGCGGTCGGCGTGGCCAGCCCCAGCGCACACGGGCAGGCCACGACCAGAACGGCGACGCAGGCGGTGAGCGCCGCCTGCGGGTCGGCTCCAGCTCCCAGCCAGAATCCCAGCACGGTCACCGCGATCGCCAGCACCACGGGGACGAACACCCCGGCGACCGCGTCGGCCAGCCGCTGCGCCCGCGCCTTGCCCGCCTGCGCCTCCGTCACCAGGCGGGTGATCCGGGCCAGCTGGGTGTCCGCGCCGACCGCGGTCGCCTCGACGAGCAGCAGCCCGCCCGCGTTGACGGCGCCGCCCACCAGGGCCGAACCGGGACTCACCTCCACCGGCTCGCTCTCGCCGGTGACCAGGGACAGGTCCACGGCCGAACTGCCTTCCGTGACGCGCCCGTCGGTGGCGACCCGCTCACCGGGACGCACCACGAAGACCTGCCCCACGCCCAGCTGCTCGATGGGGATCGACCGCTCGCCGTGCCCGTCGCGGACGGACACCTTCTTGGCCGCTAGCTCGGCCAGTGACCGCAGCGCCGCGCCGGTCCCGCGCCGCGCCCTGCCCTCCAGGTACCGGCCGGTCAGCACGAAGAGGGGCACGCTCACCGCGGCTTCGAGATACAGGTGCGCCATGCCCTCCGATGCCGAGGGCACCAGACTGAACGACATCCGCATCCCGGGCTCACCCGCTCCGCCCAGGAACAGCGCGTAGACCGACCAGGAGAAGGACGCCACCACACCGAGCGAGACCAGGGTGTCCATGGTGGCCGTGGAGTGACGAAGCCCTCGTAGAGCCCTGATGTGGAAGGGCCAGGCGCTCCACACCGCCACCGGGGCTGCCAGGACGAAGCACAGCCACTGCCAGTTGCGGAACTGGAGCGCCGGCACCATCGAAAGCACCAGCACCGGCACCGCCAGCAACGCGGTGACCAGAAGCCGTTCCCGCTCACTGCGGGCCTCGGCGTCGCCTTCGTCCGCCTCCTCGTCGTCCGCCCCGTCGTCGGGCAGCGCGGCCTGGTACCCGGCCTGCTCCACCGCGGTCACCAGGTCCTGCGGCGCGACACCGGCAGGATGGCTGACCCGCGCCAGCCCCGTGGCCAGGTTGACCGTGGCCGTGACGCCCTCCAGCTTGGCGAGCTTCTTCTCGACTCGCCGCACACAGGCCGCGCAGGTCATCCCGCCCACGGTGATGTCCGTGACCACCAGGCTCGCCGTCGGTTCGCCCGCCATCACTCACCGCTCCCGTGACTCATACCCGGCATGTCGTCCATGCCACCGTCACCGCCGCCACCTGTTCCTGCCGTTCCCCCGGTGCCGTGGATGCCGGGCGCCACCGGTCCGGCCGCCGATCCGACGGCGTAGGACACCGAGAAGACCAGGACCAGCAGGAGCAGGAAGCCGCAGAGCGCGGGCGGTGGAAGCAGTCTGCGGGTGGTCACACCGGCGGAGCGGGGTGACAGCGGGACATCGGCCATGGCCGGCCTCTTTCCTGGTCGCGTCGAACCATTGCGCAGAAGACGGCAGTTGTAGCCGTGTCGCTCCAGTAGTCGTGTCGTCGGAGCAGCGAGTTCCGACAGGAAATCGTGACTTGCATCACACATGCGATGCCGCGGGCCGCACTCCATGGCATCCCGAGAGACATCGGAGCCGTATCAGGAGAACCGCTCCCGCTGATCGAGCGGTGAGATGCCCAGGACCCGGTGAAAGGCATGGCCCATCGTGGCAGCGGTACCGAATCCGGCCTCCTCCGCGACGGTTTCGGCACTGCGCAGCGTCTCGGTCAACAAGCGCGACGCGACCGCCACTCGGGCACGTTCCACGTACACCCTCGCGGACATGCCGGTCTGCTCCCGGAACAGGCGGGAGAGATGCCGCTCGGACAGACCCGCGTGCCGGGACAGGGAGCGCACCGTCAGATCCGCTTCGGGGTGGGCGAGGACCCTGCGCTGCACCTCACGCAGGGCGGCGTTCCGCGCCTGCGGGGCGTGAAGGTCGGCGAACTGGGCCTGCCCGCCCGGCACCCGCATGTGGGTGACCAGGTACCGGGCGACCGTGTGGGCGGCTTCCCGGCCCATGTCCTCTTCCACCAGAGCCAGAGCCAGGTCGACGCCGGACGCGATGCCGCCCGCCGTCGTGACGGGACCGTCACGGACCACGGTGTCCCGGACGTGGACCTCGACGGCCGGATGGCGGCGGCGGAGTTCCTCGGCATGCTCCCAGTGCGTGGCCGCCCTGCGGCCGTGGAGCAGACCGGTCGCGGCGAGCAGGAAGGCACCCGTGCACACGGACGCCACCCTCCGTGCCCTCCCGGCCAGGACACCGATCGCCGCGACGGTCTCCTCGTCGAGGACAGGGATGCCCTCCGTGCCGGGCAGGATCACCGTGTGGACATCGGTCACGTCCTCGAAGGCCAGATCCGGCACCACCCGCAGCCCGCTGGACGTACGGACGGCAGCACCGCCACGGGACGCCGTCAGCACCTCGTAGCCCGACGCGGTCCCGCTCGCCGGATCCGGCTCGGTGGCCGCGTTGGCCGCGCAGAAAACATCGGCGGGACCCGAGAAGGTCAGACTCTGAACCCCGTCGAACAGAGGAAAGAGCACTCCACGCCGTTCCCCGCTCCCGACCGAACGGTTCATCTCGCCTCCCGGCAGGTCCACTCGGCTTCCGGCCACGAGCGGCCCTCCAACGAGCGGCCGTCCATCCAGGAGTCGGACAGCCAGGGGTCCGGGTTCCCGAACCCTCGTGTGGCGCGCGCCACACGAGGGACTGCCGCCGGGGGCGCACCCGGCCGACGAGCCACTTGGCCTCCCGCACCAATCCCCACCGTCACTCGGGCGGGAACAGCGCGAACAGCTTCTCCACGACCTCCGCGGGAGCGGAGTCCCGGGATCCCGCGTGGTACGGCGGCTCCGGCGCGTACTCGATGAGGAGCTGAAGGGCCTGCGCCACGTCGTCACCCGCGATCAGGCCCGCCAGGGTCAGAGCCATGTCGATGCCCGCCGAGACGCCTGCCGCGGTCGCGTAGTGACCGTCGATGACGACCCGCTCGTGCGTCGGAATCGCACCGAACCCGGCGAGGTGATCGAGCGCGCCCCAGTGGGTCGTCGCCCGACGGCCGTCGAGGACTCCGGCGGCGGCGAGGATCAGGGAGCCCGTGCAGACGGACGTCGTCCACGTGGCCGTCCGGTCGGCCGTGCGCAGCCACTCGTGCAGGCTTCCGTCGGCCATCTGCTGCGCCTGCCCCGGGCCTCCGCCGACGATCACCACGTCCGGGTCCGGCACGTCGGCGAGGCGTGCGACGATATCGACCGACAGACTGCCCAAGTCGTTGCGGACAAGCCCCGGACGCTCGGCGACGAAGACGACCTCGGTGTCCGGGAGGCGGCCCAGGACCTCATAGGGTCCGATGACGTCCAGCGCGGTGAAACCGGGATAGAGAACGATCGCGACCTTCATACGGGTGGCTCCTTCGGTTGCTGTGGTGGCGGATCGGCCCGAGCGGACGACATGCGTCCGTCCACGCGGACAACCGCCGTTGACATGGTTGTTCGGGGGCCTTCACACCGAGACGGACGACGAAGTGGTCGGCGGCCGACGCGGTGGGTCCGAAGCGATGCGTCATCCCCTGGGCCCCGGATCGGACGAGGAGGCGACGGCAATACGGGGCCGGCCCGTGATCGGGTGGGTGTCGAGCACCGCGCGCACCCCGAACACGTCGTGCACCAGGTCGGGCGTCAGCACGTCGGTCGGAACGCCCACCGCGACAAGCCTGCCCTCCGCCATGACCGCGACGCGATCGCAGTACGAGACCGCGTGGTCGAGATCGTGCAGTGCCGTCAGCGTCGTCATCCTCAACTGCCGGATCAGGTCCAGGACCTCGAACTGCGCGCGCACGTCGAGGTGGTTGGTCGGCTCGTCGAGGATCAGCAGCCCGGCTTCCTGCGCGAGCGCGCGGGCGAGCAGGACACGCTGCTGTTCGCCGCCGGAGAGCGTCGTGAACCATCGCCGGGCCGCCCAGCGCATGTGTACGTCGTCCAGTGCCCGCTCGATGATCCGTTGGTCACACGCGGTGTCACGGTCGAGCGTGCCCTTGCGCGGGGTGCGGCCCATGGCGACGACCTCCTCTACGGAGAACTCGGCGCCGAGGACGGTGTGCTGGGTGACGATCGCGCGACGGCGGGCGACCTCACGCGCGGACAGGCTCCACACGCTCTCACCGCCGATCAGCGCCGCCCCGCCGCTCGGCCGCAGCACCCGGTAGGCGCTGCGCAGGAGCGTGGACTTCCCGCTGCCGTTGGGGCCGACGAGCCCGACCAGCTCACCCGGCTCGATACGCAGCGACACGTCGGAGACGATCCGGGCCGAGGCGATGTCGATGCTGACGCCGTCGAACTCCAGCCGCGTCACGCCTGCTCCCCCCGCCTGGTACGGCGCAGCAGCCACAGCAGCACCGGCACACCGATGCCTGCCGTGAAGATGCCGGCCGGCAGTTCGTTGGGGCGGGCGACCGTTCGGCTCGCAAGGTCGACGAGCACCAGGAAGGTCGCGCCCACGAGCAGGGACGTCGGCAGGACACGCCGGTGTTCGGCGCCCACGACGAGGCGGGCGATGTGGGGGATCACCAGTCCGACGAAGCCGAGCCCGCCGGCGACCACGACGACGGTCGCGGTCATCAGCGACGTCACCACGAGCAGTCTGCGTCGGAAGCGGTGCACGTCGACCCCGAGCCCGGCCGCCGCATCGTCGCCGACCATGAGCGCGTTGAGGGCACGCCCCTGGGCGAACAGCCAGACGGCGCCCAGCGCGAGCGCGACGGCCGGTATGCGAAGGTCGGACCATGCGGCCCCGGCGAGGCTGCCCATGAGCCAGAACATGATGCCGGCGAGCTGGTTCGGGTTCGTCTGCAACTGCACGAAACTCGTGGCGGCGACCGCGAGATACCCCACGGCGACGCCGGCGAGGATCAACCGCGTGTCGGTCAGCTGTCCGCTTCGCTGGGCGATCAGGAACACCGTGGCCATGGTGAGCACCGCCGCGGCGAAGGCGCCGCCCGTCGCGCCCAGCCCGCCGAACGCCGCGGAGCCCATCGCCAGCACCAGCACGGCCCCCAGAGACGCGCCGGGAGTGATCCCCAGCATGTAGGGATCCGCGAGTGGATTGCGTACCAGCGCCTGCAGCCCGACCCCGATGACGCTCAGCCCGGCGCCGACCACCGCGGCCACGAGGACGCGCGGCAGTCGCAGCTCCCAGACGATCTGCTCCTGGAGCGGGTCCAGGCCCGCCGTGTCGCCCGTCATGTGACGCAGGATCACCTGCCACACGTCATGCGCAGAGACGGTGACCGTGCCCATGGACACCGCGGCGGTGACAGCCGCCACGAGCGCCACGGCGAGCGTCGCGTACAGGAGGACCGGCCTACCGAGGATGCGCCGCATCGGCGATCTTCTCCACCGCGAACGCGTTCGTCGGCCCGATGAACGCCCCGTCCGAGACGCTGGTGTACGTCTTGGTCTTCGACGCCTCCCATTGCGGGTACTTCTTGAACAGCCCGTCGGCGAGTTGCTTCACCTTGTCCTTTTCGGACGGGTCGGACAGTCCGATCACCAGCACGTCGACATCGGCGGATGCCAGCGCCTCGGCGCTCAGGTTCGAGGTCAGCTCCGGATTCGGCTTGTCGCTGGGAAAGGCGTTCTCGCCGCCCGCGGCCTCGATGATGTCGTCGTAGACACCGCCGGAGAACACGGCGGGCAAGTCGTTGGCGCTCATCATCGCCATGCCGGGATACACCAGCAACACCTTCTTGCGGTCCTCGCCCTCGACCCGATTCCTGACGGACGAAATCCGCTTCTCGAGCCGCTCGACGAGGTCCGCGGCCTTCTGCTGCTCGTCGAAGACGACCCCGGTCTGCCGGATGAAATCAAAGGTCGACTCGATCGACTGACGTTCGTAGACAGCCTGGTCCCGGGCCGACGGGTTCGTCGCCCCGTAAGCGCAGTCGACCGGGTTGACGTACGACTTGATCCCGACGTTCGCCAATTGCTCCCGGGTGGCGAATCCACTCTTCGCGTTGAACCCGCCGCTCCACGTCGACACCACGAGGTCGGGCTTGAGATCGAGCACCTTCTCGGCGGGAACATCGAAGTTCTTGTTCCACTCGACACCCCGGGTCGGCAGTTTCGCGACCTCCGCGACCATCTTCGGGTCGTCGGAAATGGTAACGCGTTGCGCGTTCGCGAGAATACGGGTCTGAAGGCCGAGAAGGACGTAGGTCTCCACCTCTCCGACGGACGCGCCGTTCATGATAAGTACACGTTTGGGCGGGGCGTCGAATGTCACCTTCTGGCCGCAGTTGTCAATCGTCAGCGGATACGACGTCCTGGTCGGTGCGGCACTTGTCCCCGCAGCCACCGTGGCGTCCGAACCAGACCCCGCCGAGTCACCGGAGCCGCACCCCGCGGCTGACAGGCTCAGCACGACGGAGACCATCACGACAGCACACCGTTTTGCTCCGGGCCGAAAGGACCGGAGGAATGTCAAAGGCATCTGCACATCTACTTTCAGGAATTCACAGGCAGACCGGGTCAGGTCTTGGCGGTCCACAGGTGAGCGCCATCTGAAACCCTCACCGAGCGTATGAGCGCCGCGTCAGGTCGTCGATGTCACACAGCCCAAGAAATCTGCCGTCTCCCGGATCGGGGGAGGCGAAGGAGGAGTCCGTCCTATCAGGGAGCGGAGTGGGGCGTCGACGGCTTCCCGAACGTACGGCGGTACTCCGTGGGCGATACGTCGAGTTCGCGCAGGAACGCCAGACGCATCGCTTCCGGCGTCCCGTATCCGCAGGCACGCGCGATACGCGTCACACCGTCTCGGGTGTCCGTCAGCAGGCGCTGCGCGGTCTCCAGGCGCAGAAGATCCACGTAGCGGCCCGGGGTCGTCCCGACCTGCTCGGTGAAGGCACGGGCGAACTGGCGGGGGGACAGGCCCGCCCGCCCCGCCAAGGCCGGAACCGAGAGGTCGGATGCCGGGTTCGCGGCGGCCCAGTACTGGACCTCACGCAGCGGATCCGAACGGGCGACCTGCGCCGAGAGCTGCACGCTGAACTGGGCCTGGTTGCCCGGCCGGCGCAGGTAGACCACCAGCAGCCGCGCGATCTCGTGCGCCACCGCGCGACCGAAGTCCTCCTCGACCAGGGCGATGGCGAGGTCCACGCCGGCGGTCACTCCAGCCGACGTGGAGATCGGCCCGTCCCGGACGAAGATCGGCACCGGATCGACCTCGACCCGGGGAAACCTGCTCGCGAGGTAGTCACAGGATTCCCAGTGCGTCGTCGCCCGGCGGCCGTCGAGCAGTCCGGCCTCGGCAAGGAGATACGCCCCGGTGCACACGGACATCACACGTCTCACGCGAGGAGCACGCTCACGGAGCCATGCCACGAGTCGCTCGTCGACGTCCCCCACGCCCGGCCCACCCGGTACGAGCAGGAGGTCGGGATCCTCTGCATCGGCCAGATCGAGGTCGGGAACCAGTCGCAGACCACCGGCGGCGCGCACGGCCTCGCCTCCGACGGAAGCCGTTCGAATGACATAAGGCGGCGTGTCCACGCTTCCGGTGAAGCGCGCCGCCACCGAGAACACGTCCACGGGCCCTGCCACGTCGAGGGGCTGCACGCCGTCGAACAGCACGACCAGTACCGACTGGGTTCCCACCCGGGCGACACCGGCATCGCCGGAAGGGCTCATCACTCCGCCGAGGCTACCGCGTCGTCACACCTGGCTGAGTACCCGTCGGCAGGCAGGCCCGTCAGGACCCCGCCGAACCGGCTCAGCGCCCTCAGACCACGCCAGGGCCACCCGCGACGTCCCCCAGGTCGTCAACGTCCAGCACGGCAATATCCAGGGGCCTGCCCCGAAAAGGTCAGACCTCGTTGACCTGCATGTTTGCCGGACTAGCGAAGTGACGCCAAGTCACCCGCTACACATAGGGAACCTGAACTCCACCACGTCCCCTCGTCGGCAGCAGGTCGGCGAACTACATCTATGCGCGTCACCGACCGCCCCGCCGCTCCGGCCCGTCAGGGCTCCATCCCCTGAGATACGGCTTGAGTTCCTCCGGCGTGGGTTCGCGTGTGTCCGGCATTTTCGGAAGGTCGCTCAAGGGGTCGATCGACCTCGCGTACGCCCTTGCCCACTCCAACCAGCGCCGGGCCCGGCTCAGAGCCGGCTCGTCCGCAACACCGTGAAGCTCGCCAATCCGACGTTCCAAGGCCGTGCAGTACGCGCTGAGGGCAGCGGACTCCTGCCAGCGCCCGGCCTCTTCGCGTAGTGCCTGGGCAAGTTGTTCGCGAACAGCCTGTTCTTTCGCCACCTCCACGGCCGCTCGCCAGCGAACTTCGCGTTCCGCAATGGCTCGCTGCTCGTCCTGCCTGCGCCGAGCGTCTTGTGCGGCTCGTGCCTCGATCTCTCCAAGGACCGCGTCCAGGGCCTCTTCGAGCGTCCGGGTCTTCCGATCTCGCCAGCGACCGGGCCGGTCGGTCAGGCCGTGAGCGACCTCCACGACGAGGCGAGACGAGCGGTCGGGATCTGTGGACTGTGGGAACTCCTGCCTGACACTGACGGTGTAGGCGAGGCCGTCGACAGCAATGTCCACTCCGCCCTCGCGTGGGTGAAGGAACGAGTGGGCCTTCCGCACCTCATACCCTCGCCGGACCGCCTCAGCCGACAGTCCCTGCAGCAGGAGAAGCGACCTTCGGCGGAGCCCCGAAGGCATGATGAGTCGTCGGCGCTCGTCGTCTTTGAGCGCGGTGACGATCGGATGGAGGTTCCCCAGCCGTGAGGGAACGGGGACCGGATCCCCACTTTCCTTCGGCCGTTGACCCCGCGCATTGGGATGCGGGCCATCCGCAAGGAACAGTTCCAGCCCCGGCGCAACGTACGGAACCTTCTCGATGCGCTTGCCCGCTGGTTCCAGACCATGCCGTTTCGCGTAGTTGACGACGCGCCGCCACTCCGCGACCTCGTCATCGTCAGGGTCGGTGATCCGAACGCGGCCCTCGGCGACGAGCCGCTCGATCAGCTCATGAGCCTTCGCCCGCCGGGCCCGCGCGACGGGCCTCTCGCTGTAGGGCATCCGGGGGCTGACGGGCGCTGCCAGCTCACTGCCATCAGCGGCCGCAGAGTCGTCGTCGATCATCAGGACCCCACCATCCCGCAAGGTATCGGCCGAGCGCCAGTCACTCGACATCCAGGCTCCACCACCCGCGCTGAAAACGAGATCGTTCGACGAGTCCGTACTGGCGTACAGAGCCGAAAGGCGCCCGTCAGCAGTGGGAGTCCCCTGGGACTTTTCTGGGACTTCCGGCCCCATCAAGCAGCACGAGCATGAAATAGCCGAAAGGTCATTCGTGCAGGTCAGCGACCACAGCCCATTCATCGCGGCAGGTCACCGCGTCCGCTGGTCTCTTCCGGGACATCTGAGCGGCCCTCGCAGGAACGCCGTCGCACCCATCCCGACCTGTGTCCACGCAGGGCTGGAGGGGCGCGGCGGCGTCAGCGATCAGCGCCCGGCCACAAACCGTACGAACGGCGCCCACTGCTCACGCCCCACGGCGAAGGGCGAGCGGGACACGTCCTTGGAGTCCCGTACGTGAACGGCCTGTTCGGCGATCGCGATCTCCACGCAGTCGTCGCCCTGGCTGCCGCTGTAACTGGACTTGAACCAGGCGAGTTCCGTCGTACCGCTACTCATAGCTCTCCTCGCAGTCGCTCCAGCAAGTCCCTGGATTCCTTGGGACCCAGGGCCTGCGAGCGCAGTGTTTCATAGCGCTGGCAGAGCAGGCTCACCTCTTTTCGGTCCGAGATCAACCGGCCGTTCTCCTGCCCCTCGGAGTACCCGAGCCGCTGACCCGCCGGGGTCTCCAAGATCCGCACCGGCCCATCCAGGCACGGGTGCAACCCAGCCTCCAACGGCACCAATTGAAGCGTCACATTACGCGGAGCGCTCCGCTCCAACACATGATCCACCAACCCGCGCATCGCCTCCGCGTCCCCGAACCGCCGCCGGAAGACATGCTCTTCCACGATGAAGCTGAAGGGCACGGTGGGCCGTTCACCCATCATCCGCTGCCGCTCCATCCGCGCGGCGAACTGCTCCTCCAACTCCCCATCGGTCCGCAGCGGAATCGTGCCCTCGAACACCGCCCGCGCATACGCCTCCGACTGCAACAACCCCGGCACCAGCCGACATTCGTACGTACACAGGCTCACCGCCTCCCGCTCCAGCCGAGCCCACCGCCGGAACCAAGCCGCAAGACCCACCTCGCCCCGGCTGAGATGGCGAGCCGCCCGCCTCAACGCGCCCGTGCCGCCCAGCGCCCCCTCCGCGCGCTCGATGAACGCCTCGTCCGGCATCCGGCGTCCCAACTCCACGGACTCCACGGTGTGCTTGGAGAACTGGACGATCGCGGCGAGCTCTTCCCGGCTGAGCCCCGCGTGCTCACGTAACGCCTGCACGACCGCCCCGAACGTGCGCAGACTGTCCGACGGATGAGGCTCCCGCTCCCACTCCCCCGCCGAAACCGCCCGGACGCCGTCCTCCGCGCCCGCCTCTTGCCCGACTTCGACGATGTCCATCCGCCGCCCCTCTCTCCAGCCCGTTCGCTGCCGCACACGCCACCACTCAGCGTGACGGCCCCACGCGCGTACTGTCTACTCCGCGTGCCCGTACGCTGACTCCGCGTACGGGGCGCGGCGCCCGCGCGCAGCCCTACCCGGACGACGCGCGGACGCCGAGGTCACGCCGTCGGATCGAGGAACGTCAGGACGGAGGCGTCCTCCTCGATGAGCGGAGTGAGTGCGGTGTTGAACGGGGGGCCGTAGGGGGCCTTCAGGTGTGCCTGGAAGGCGTCCTCGTCGCGGTAGACCTCGAAGATCCAGTAGGCGCGCGGGGCGGCGGCCTTGGTGTAGACGTCGAAGGTGAGGTTGCCTTCTTCCTCGCGGACAGTGCGGGCGTAGTCCCCGATCAGGCGGGCGACCTCGTCCTGTGCGCCTTCACGGGCGGTGAACTCTGCGAGCAGGGTCTTCTTCACTGTGTCGTGTCCTTGTGTGATGGTTGTTGTGGCGTGCGGCCGTAGTGGTGGTCGTGGTGGTCGTGTCAGTCGTGGTGGGGTCGAGGTGCCAGACGGTGGCCTTGTTCAGCTTCACCGAGCCGTTCTCGGCGAAGACCTGCACTCCCTGGCTGGCGGGGTCGGGGAAGATCTGGTCGGTGATCACGGCTTCGCCGTCGCCGCCGAAGACCTCGACGGACGACCAGTCGACGAGGATCCGCAAGGTGATCCTGCCGTTCGTCGGCTTCAGGGGTGCGGTCTGGATGCCGGGGAAGGTGCTGTTGAAGTCCACGGCGCCGGAGAGGGTGCGGTCGACGTACAGCTCCTGGGTCGTGGTGTCGTAGCCGATGACGGTTTCCTCGCCGTCGGCGCCGGTGCGCACCTTGAGGCCGAAGCGTTCGGCGCTGTCGAGGGTGAAGGTGGCCTCGATGTCGAGTGACTTGCCTTCGGCGGCGGGACCGATCAGTGCCGTCGACGTGTTCGTCACGGTGGTGGGGGTCGCGGTCGCCGGGGATGCCTGACGCAGGGACTCCACGCTGCTCACCGGTTCGCTGGTCAGCCGGACTTGGCCGTCGACGGTGCGCAGCGCCACCTCGCGGGGGATGCTCTGCGCGCCGCGCCAGGGGGTGGTGGGGACAGCGCCGGCGTAGTCCCAGTTGCTCATCCAGCCGATCATGTACCGCTTGCCGTCCGGGGCGTCCTCCCAGGACACGGCCGCGTAGTAGTCCTTGCCGTAGTCGGCCCAGCTCGCGCGTTGCAGGACGGAGAGGGCGGGGGTGCTTGCCTCGGTGAACCGGTCGGCGAGGATGTGGCCCCAGCCGCCGGTGTTCATGTCGACGAGCTGGATCCGCGCCTCCTTGCCGAGGTAGGGGCGCATGTCGAAGGAGGCCCAGTCGAGGGTCTCGCTGTCGGAGCCGGTCGCGCTGCGGACGACCTGGCCGTCGACGACCAGGTTGACGGAGGTCTCCTCGGTGCCGGCCTTGGCCTGGGTGTCGGACAGCACGATCTGATCGGCGTTGATGTGGCCCCAGCCGCCGGTGTTGTCGTCGACCACCCTGATCTGGGCCTTCTTGCCGGTGAGGTCTCTGACGTCCCAGGAGGCCGTGTCCAGTGCCTCGGCATCCTTCCCGGTGGCGCTGCGCACGACCTCGCCGTCCACGAGGAGTTCGAGGGCGGTGGGGTTCGCGGAGCCGACGGGGTGGTTGCCGCCGCCGATGCGGAAGTTGACGTAGCGCTTGTCGATGGTGAACTCGGGCGAGGTGAGGGTGCCGGTGGTGGCGTCGCCGTTCAGGAAGGTGTTGACCAGCCCGCCGCCCTGGAAGCCGGAGACCTGCTGCTGGCCGGGGAGGGTGCCGGTGGCCGGTGCCGAGCCGAACGCGGTGCCGGTCGCCGTCCAGTCGCCGTAGGTGCCGTCCTCGAAGTCGGCGAGGATCTGCCCGGGTCGGTGCGGGTGCCGGCCGCCGCCGACCTTGAAGTTCAGGTAGGGGCTGTCGACGGTGAAGGCGGGCGAGGTGAGGGTGCCGATGGTGGCGTCCCCGGAGTGGAAGCTGTTGGCGAGGCCCGTCCCGTCGAAGCCGCTGACGGTCTGCTGCCCGGCGAGCGTCCCGGCCGCCGGTCCCGAACCGAACGCGGTGCCCGTGGCCGTCCACGCACCGAAGCCCGTGCCCTCGAAGTCCTGTACGACGGTCCCGGCGGGCGGGGTGTAGGAGCCGTCGTCGTCAGCGGTGAACGTCGTGCCGTCGAAGTCGCCGACGAAGTACTGGGCCGCCGAACCGCCCGCGATGCCACCGGGGTTGAGGTTGACGACCAGAACCCACTTGATGTTGTCCGGGTCCCCGTCGACGGCCAGCGGGAACAGGTCGGGGCACTCCCACACCCCGCCCGTCGCACCGGCCGGGCCGAACTCACTGAGCCGCGTCCAGTCCTTGAGGTTCTTGGAGGAGTAGAACAGCACCTTGTGCTCGGCGGACAGCGACACCGTCATCAGCCAGCTCTTGGTGGGCTCGTACCACTGGACCTTGGGGTCGCGGAAGTCCCGTGAGCCGATGTCGAGGACGGGGTTGCCCTGGTACTTGGTCCAGGTCCGGCCGCGGTCGACGCTGTAGGCAAGTGCCTGTGACTGTATGCCCGTCGAGTTGTTGTAGCTGGTGTAGATCGCCACCATGGGCGGGTTCGCGGCGGTACCGAAACCCGTGGTGTTGTTCTTGTCGACGACCGCGCTGCCGGAGAAGACCATCTCCTGGCCGTCGTTCGACAGAGCGACCGGCAACTCCTGCCAGTGGACGAGGTCGGTGCTCACCGCGTGGCCCCAGGACATGTCGGCCCACGAGTTGCCGTTCGGGTTGTACTGGTAGAAGAGGTGGTACTCACCCTCGTAGTACACAAGGCCGTTGGGGTCGTTCATCCAGTTCTTCTCCGGAGTGAAGTGGAACTGGGGGCGATACGTCTCGGAGTACGCCGCGGTGTCGGCCGCGACGGCCTGCGGGGCAGGCAGGGCGGGAGTGAGCAGGGCGGCGAACAGCGCGCAGACGGCCGCCGCCACAAGGGGCGTTCGCAGCCGGGCATGCCGGGATGCACGTCCAGAAGTCATGGTGTCTCCTGTGCCGCGGGCTCCACGCAGCACAGCCTGCGGCGGGCGGCCCGAGAATGTCTCGCCCCGGTCCGCGATGTCGTCCACACCACCGACCAGGGCGTGTCAACGTTGACTGGTGTCAACGCTGACATCAAGTGGCCCGATGATGAACGTAAGTCAGCCGACACGTCAACGCCTCGGGCGGGATTCCCCGGTGCGGCCTGGCTGCCCGTCAGACGATGTCGGCTGTCGCGAGCTGTGCCAACTGGTCCCGCCACGGCGGGTTGGGGCCGGCGACCGAGCAGGTCAGAGCCGCTACCAGGGCGGCGAAGCGGGCGGCTTCCGCTACATCGTCGAGGCGCAGGGCGGCGAGCCGGCCGCCGAGAAGTCCGCGGGCTCCGAGGTGGTGCAGCAGCCCCGCGGTGAACGAGTCCCCCGCTCCCACGGTGTCGACGACCGGCGTCGCCACCGCGGGCACCGCCACCCGTTCGCCGTCGAGCGAGACCAGAGCGCCGTCGGCGCCGCGCGTGATCACGACCAGCCGTGCTCCGGCCGCGTGCCACAGGTCGCACGCCTTCTCCGGCTCGGTACCCGGCAGGAGAATCTCCAGGTCGTCCTCGCTGAGGCGCAGGATGTCGGCGAGGGCGCACCAGTGGGGCAACCGGGCGCGGTAGACGTCCGGATGCACCAGCAGGGGGCGGACATTGGGGTCGACGCTGATGGTGGCCCCGGCCGAGGCCCCGGCCAGGAACTCCTCCACCACTGCCGCGCCGGGCTCCCTGACCAGGGCGAGTGAGCCGGTGTGCAGGCAGGAGGTGCCGGAGAGGTCGACTCCCGCCAGTTCCTTCGGAGTCCACTGCCAGTCGGCCGTGTTCTGCGCGTGGAAGGAGAACGCGGCCTGCCCGTGGGCGTCCAGTTCGGCCACGGCCAGCGTGCTGGGCTCGGCGGCCTCGACGGCGTCCGAGAGGTCGACGCCGGACGCCTGGAGGTGGGCGCGGAACAGGCGGCCGAACACATCGCCGGACAGCCGTGCGAGGAGGCGGGCCGGGGTACCGAGGCGGGCCAGAGCCACCGCCGTGTTCGCGGGTCCGCCGCCCGGCAGCACCCGCAGGGCGAGTTCGTTCGCGGCGCTCGACGGCTCGGTGAAGGCGTCGGCGACGCACTCTCCGAGAACGGTGATCCGGTGCGGGCTCATGTGCGGCTCTTCTCTCGGAGCGGTGCGGGCGGACAGCGCGGGCAGGGTGCGGCGCACGCCTGCCTCCGGCCGACCCCACGGCCGACGGCTGTCGGGGCGTTGCCTATTTGTGACGGGCGGAAGGCATTGACGTTGCCGGGAGACGGAGTCCATCATCCTCGCCATGCGGTGTCAACGATGACATAAGTCAACGGTGACACCGGGGGTGGCATGCCCGCACCCTGCCCTGTGCCGCCCGCTATCCACAGGAGTCGTCCATGTCTCGCACCACGCGCCTGTCCTCCTCCCTCCTCAGAGCCGCCGCCGTCACGGGCGTCGCGGCCCTCACCCTCACGGCCTGCGGGTCCGGCTCCGGTTCCGGATCGGGTTCGGCCAGTTCCGGTTCGGGCGACGTCAAGGTCGGTCTGATCACCAAGACCGACACCAACCCGTTCTTCGTGAAGATGAAGGAGGGCGCGGAGAAGACCGCGAAGTCCGAGGGCGTCGAGCTGATGACCGCGGCCGGCAAGTTCGACGGGGACAACGCCGGGCAGATCACCGCGATCGAGAACATGGTCGCCGCCGGTGTGAAGGGCATCCTGATCACCCCGAGCGACTCCAAGGCGATCGTGCCCGCGATCGCGAAGGCCCAGGCCAAGGGTGTGCTGGTCATCGCGCTGGACACGCCGACCGAGCCGGAGAGCGCGGTCGACGCCCTCTTCGCCACCGACAACGTCAAGGCCGGTGAGCTGATCGGCGAGTACGCGAAGGCGGCCATGGCGGGCAAGACGGCGAAGATAGCCGCGCTCGACCTCGCGCCGGGCGTCTCCGTCGGCGTCCAGCGGCACGACGGGTTCCTCAAGGGCTTCGGCGCCACCGACAGCGACGTGGTCTGTGCCCAGGACACCGGCGGCGACCAGGCCAAGGGCCAGACGGCGATGGAGAACTGCCTCCAGAAGGAGCCGGACATCAACGTCGTCTACACGATCAACGAGCCCGCCGCGCTCGGCGCGTACACCGCGCTGAAGGCCAAGGGCCGGGAGAAGGACGTCCTGATCGTCTCCGTCGACGGCGGCTGCACCGGTACCCAGGCGGTCAAGGACGGCAAGATCGCCGCGACCTCTCAGCAGTACCCGCTGAAGATGGCGGCCCAGGGCGTCGAGGCGGTCGTGACGTACGCCAAGGGCGGCAAGAAGGCGTCCGGTTACACCGACACCGGCGTCACGCTGATCACCGACAAGCCGCAGACCGGGGTCGACTCGAAGGACACGGCGTTCGGCCTGGAGAACTGCTGGGGCTGAGCCGCCCGTCGGTCCCACGACCCGTCTCTCCCCCTCAGCGGGGCGGCCGGACCCACCTCCCCGACCCGGGACGGCCGCCCCCTCGCCTCCTTGTCCCCCAGCGGGGGCCGACAAGGACTTCCGCCTTCCGACAAGGACTTCGCATGACTGCCACGTCCACGCCACCCTCGACGCCGTACGCCGAAGTCAAGGCACCGACCCTGGCCCGCAGACTGCTCACGCAGCCGACCACCGGCCCGCTGGCCGCCCTGCTGCTGGCCTGTGTCTTCTTCTCGTTCTCGACCGACCAGTTCCTCACCGGCGGGAACTTCTCGCTGATCGTGCAGCAGGTCATGGTGGTCGGCACCCTCGCCATCGGGCAGACCCTGATCATCCTCACGGCGGGCATCGACCTGTCGTGCGGTGCCGTGATGGCGTTCGGCAGCATCGTGATCGCCAAGATGGCGGCCGAGGGTTCCCTGCCCCCGCTGTTCGCGATCGCGCTGGGCCTGGTGGTCTGCGGCGGTTTCGGGCTGCTGAACGGGCTGCTGGTGCAGAAGATCCCGCTGCCGCCGTTCATCGTCACCCTCGGCATGCTCAACGTGGCCTTCGCACTGACCCACATCTACTCCGAGGAACAGACGGTCACCAGCCTGCCCGGCCCGCTGACCGCCCTCGGGCAGACCTTCCCGCTCGGCCACACCGACATCACCTACGGCTCTCTGGTCACCATCGCCCTGTTCCTCGCCTTCGCCTACGCGCTCAGCTCCACCGGCTGGGGCCGGCACGTCTACGCCCTGGGCAACAGCCAGGAAGCCGCCCGGCTGAACGGCATCCGCACCTCCCGGCTCACCATCGGCATCTACACCGTGGCAGGTCTGCTGTACGGCGTCGCCGCCCTGCTGCTCATCTCCCGTACCGGGGTCGGCGACCCGCAGGCCGGGCAGACCGACAACCTCGACAGCATCACCGCCGTCGTCCTCGGCGGGACCAGCCTGTTCGGCGGCCGGGGCTCGGTCCTCGGCACGTTCATCGGCGTCCTCATCGTCGGTGTGTTCCGCAACGGACTCCAGCTGATGGGCGTCGCCTCCATCTACCAGACCCTGATCACCGGTGTGCTGGTGATCCTCGCGGTGACCGTCGACCAGATCTCCCGGAAGAAGACCCGATGAGCGCCATGTCCTCCCCCACGCCCGTGCTGCAGGCCCGCGGTCTGGTCAAGCGCTACGGCCAGGTCACCGCCATCGACGGCGCCGACTTCGATCTGCTGCCCGGTGAGGTCCTCGCCGTCATCGGCGACAACGGCGCCGGCAAGACCAGCCTCATCAAGGCGCTCACCGGCGCGGTGACCCCCGACGAGGGCGAGATACGCCTCAATGGCGACCCCATCACTTTCTCCGGTCCGCAGAGCGCCCGCGCCCACGGTATCGAGACGGTGTACCAGGACCTCGCCGTGGCCGCCTCCATGGACATCGCCTCGAACATGTTCCTCGGGCGGGAACTGAGGCGCCCCGGTGTCCTCGGCAGTGTCTTCCGGATGCTGGACAAGAAGCGCATGCGGCAGGAGGCCGCCGAGCACATGGCCGATCTGAAGATCGGGCTGCGCTCGCTGACCCAGTCGGTGGAGACCCTCTCCGGCGGGCAGCGGCAGGCCGTCGCGGTCGCCCGGTCCGTCGCCTGGGCGAGCAGCGTCGTCGTGATGGACGAACCCACCGCCGCCCTCGGTGTCAAGGAGTCCGGCCAGGTGCTCGACCTGATCCGCCGGGTCCGCGACAAGGGCATGCCGGTCGTCCTGATCAGCCACAACATGCCCCATGTCTTCGAGATCGCCGACCGCATCCACGTCCACCGGCTGGGCCGACGGGCCGCCGTGATCAAGCCCTCCGACTACTCCATGGCCGAAGTCGTCGCCATCATGACCGGCGCGCTCACCGTCGACGCGGCCGGAGGTACGGTCATCACGGATTCCGAGGCCGCCAAGGCCGTAGGTGTCCAGGCCAACTGACCACACCTTCAGCAGCTACGGGTTCCGGCCGAGGCCGAGGCCGGAACCGACGAGCAAGGAGACCGTGTCCTCCATGGCAGCGAACCGCCGCCCCACCCTGGCCGACGTCGCCCGCGAGGTGGGTGTCAGCGCCAAGACCGTCTCCCGCGTCCTCAACGAGGACGGACCCGCCTCCGCGCAGACCAGGGAACAGGTACTCGCCGCCGTAGCCCGGCTGGGCTTCCAGCCGAACCTCATGGCACGCAACATCCGCGTCGGCGGACCCGACACCACCGTAGGACTCGTCATCCCGGACCTCGCCAACCCCTTCTTCGGCGCCGTGGCCCGCGGTATCGAGGACAGCGTCGGGGACCGCGGCCTGACCCTCCTCATGGGGTCCTCCGCGGACGACCCCGACCGCGAACGCGCCCTGACGGACAAGTTCCTCGCCCGCCGGATCAGTGTCCTCATGGTCGTGCCGTCCGTCGGCGCGAACCACTCCCACCTCAAGTCCCAACGCGACGCCGGGCTGCCCATCGTCTTCCTCGACCGGCCTGGAGTGGGACTGACCACGGACAGCGTCGTCAGCACCAACCGCACGGGCGCGCACGACGGCGTCGCCCATCTGATCGCCCACGGACACCGGCGCATCGGCTTCGTCGGCGACCTGCCCACGAAGCTGTACACCCGCCGCGAGCGGCTGGCCGGCTATCGGGAGGCCCTGAAGGAAGCGGGTCTCGCCCACGACCGCTCGTTGGTCACGAACGCCCATGACCAGCACGGTGCCTCAGCCGCCACGGCCCAGCTGCTGGACCTGGCGGATCCCCCCACCGCCCTGTTCGCCGGCAACAACATCGTCGCGCTGGGCATAGTCACCGAACTCGCCCGCAGCAAGCGCAAGGACGTCGCGGTCGTCGCCTTCGACGACGTGGCGCTCGCCGAGGCCCTCGAACCGGCCCTGACCGTCGTCGCCCAGAACCCTGAAGAAATCGGCAGGGCAGCCGCAGCGACCGCCCTGGCCCGCCTCGACGGCGACCGCTCCCGCGCTCGCACCGTCACCATCCCCACCCAGCTGCTCAGCCGCGGTTCGGGCGAACATCCGCCTGCCGCACAGCACGGGGCATGACATCGCCGGACGGCACCAAGAGGACGCAGGCATCACGAGAACGGCCCCGCGTACGCGGGGCCGTTCTCGCATCCATGGGTCAGAGCGCCGCGGCCGCCGCCTTCCCCGCCTGTCGGCCCGAGAACAGGCAGCCGCCGAGGAAGGTGCCCTCCAGGGAGCGGTAGCCGTGGACTCCGCCGCCGCCGAAGCCGGCGACCTCCCCGGCCGCGTACAGGCCCGGTATGGGGTTACCGGACTGGTGGAGGACGCGGCCGGAGAGGTCGGTCTGGAGGCCCCCGAGGGTCTTGCGGGTGAGGATGTTGAGGCGTACGGCGATCAGCGGACCGGCACTCGAATCCGTGATCTTGTGGATGGCCGCCGTACGACTCAGCGTGTCCCCGGGGTAGTTGAGGGCGTTGCGGATGCCCATGACCTGGGCGTCCTTGGTGTACGGGTTGTCGATCTCGCGGTCCCGGGCGTCGATCTGGCGCTTGAGGTCGGTGAGGTCGATCAGGTTGTCGCCGGTCAGCTTGTTCATTCCCGCGACGAGCGCGGTCAGGTTGTCCGCGACGACGAAGTCGGCCCCGTTCTTCTTGAACCGCTCGATCGGTTCCGGGGTCTGCCAGATGCGGGACAGCAGCATCCAGATGTCCTTGTTGGTCAGGTCGGGGTTCTGCTCCGAGCCCGACAGCGCGAACTCCTTCGCGATGATCTTCTGCGTGGTGACGAACCACGAGTAGTCGTAGCCGGTGTCGGTGATCGTCTTGAGGGTGTGGAGGGTGTCGTAGCCCGGGATGTCGGGGCTGGAGAACCGCTTGCCGGTGGCGTCGAACCACATCGAGGACGGGCCGGGCAGGATGCGGATGCCGTGCTTGGGCCAGATCGGGTCGTAGTTCTGGAGACCCTCGGTGTAGTGCCACATGCGGTCGGGGTTGACGATGCGGCCGCCGGCCTGCTCGGTGATGGCCAGCATCCGGCCGTCCACGTGCGCGGGCACACCGGTGATCATCGACTTGGGGGGCGTGCCCATCCGGGCGGGCCAATTCGCGCGGACGAGATCGTGGTTGGCGCCGATGCCGCCTGAGGTGACGATCACGACCGGGGCGCGCAGCTCGAACTCGCCGACCACCGTGCGGGAACTGGACTTTCCGCGGGCGACACTGCTCGGCTCCAGGATCGCGCCGCGTACGCCGGTGACGGCCCCCGCGGTGGTCACCAGCCCGTCCACCCGGTGGCGGAACTTGAAGGTCACGTTGCCGGCGGACACCGCCGCGCGGACCTTCTTCTCGAAGGGCTCCACCACCGCGGGTCCGGTGCCCCAGGTGACGTGGAAGCGAGGCACGGAGTTGCCGTGCCCGTCCGCGAGACCGCCGCCGCGCTCGGCCCAGCCGACGATCGGGAACCACTGCATGCCGAGCCCGGCGAGCCAGGAGCGCTTCTCACCGGACGCGAAGTCCACATACGCCTCGGCCCACTTGTACGCCCAGTAGTCCTGCCCGGCCGGGTCGGCGATGCCGCGGTCGAAACCGGCCGTGCCCAGCCAGTCCTGCCAGGCCAGGTCGTGGGAGTCCTTGACACCCATCAGGCGCTGCTCGGCGGAGTCGACGAAGAACAGGCCGCCGAAGGACCAGAACGCCTGGCCGCCCAGGCTCGCCTCCGGCTCCTGGTCGAGGAGGAGCACCTTGTGTCCCGCGGCGGCGAGTTCGGCCGTGGCGACGAGTCCCGCGAGACCGTGCCCGACGACGATCGCGTCCGCGTCCTGCGACTCGGCGGCGGACGCCGGCACGGCCCCGGCGAGATAGGCGGCGGCGAGGGCACCACCGGCTGCGGTGAGGGCGCGGCGGCGGGTGAGACCGGCCGACGAGGCCGTGTTGTCCGTGTTCTCCATGGGGCGCCTTCCAGGTAGCGGCACTGCGGGTGCGGGAGGGAACGCGGGGGAAGCATGGGGGAAGCTTTATGGGGGTGTTGATGCGCGAGGTGTGCTGTTACCGTCGGTAGCCCACAAGGTAAACAGCTCTCCAAGCCGACGCGGTAGTCGCCGGACGTCAACGCCGACGCCGCTTCGTTGTGGCCCGGCCACACAGCTCGGACTCCGCGGGGAGGGGCCCATGACCGTCGTCCACGAACCCGAGCCGGTCATCGAGGTCCTGCGCGCCATGGCCGTCGACACGGACGTCTGCGGCGAGTTGGTGCTCGCGGCCCGCACCCGCTCCCCCGAACTGGCCCGGCTCACCGAGGCCGAGACCCGCTCGCACGTCACCGCGCTGATCCGCGCGGCCGGCGCCTGGTTCACCACCTTCGACCAGGTGGAGGCCCTGGCCGACCAGGACTTCGCCGCCGCGCTGCTCCTCGGCGCCGACCGCGCGGTCCAGGGCGTCCCGATGACCGCCGTACTGCGCGGAGTACAGGCCGGGCTCACACGCGCGGTCGAGATCACCCTGGAGCGCTGCCGCTCGGCGGGCGTCTCCGACGCCGTACTGCTCTCCGTGGTGCTGCGGATGAAGGAGTACGGCGACACGGTCGAACGGCATGTCGTCAACGGCTACCGGGCCGCCGAGCAGGAACCGCCGCGCGAGACCGGCGCCCTGCGCACCCGGCTGCTGGGCCAGCTGCTGCTCGGCGGACTGGTGCCGCCCGCGGCGGAGTTGGCGCGGGCGGGGCTGCGGCCGAACGCCGGGGGCCTGTACCACTGCCTCGCCGCCGACCCCGTGGACCCGCACGCACTGCCCGCGCTGCGCGCGGCGACGGCGGTCGTGGAGGGGCATCTGGCCGGGCTGTGTCCGAGACCGCCGTCGCCGGCGGAGATCGATCCGGGCGCTCTGGTGGTGGTCGCACCGGCCGCTCCCCCGCCCGAACTGCGCGCGCTGTACCGGCTGTGCGTGCGCGCGCTGGACATCGCACGGCGGCAGGGCCGGCAGGGCCTGTACGACCTCACGGACTTCGCCGCCGAGATCGCTCTGGCGGAACAGCCGCTGCTGGGGGCGTATCTGAGCCGCGAGCTGCTGGGCGCGCTCAACCCCGCCGACGACTTCCACCGCCAACTGGCGCTCACCGCGCTGACGTACCTGGACAACGGCCGCCGTCTCGACCAGACGGCCGCCGCCCTGTTCACCCACCCCAACACCGTCCGCTACCGGCTCGGCAGGCTCCGGGAGATCACTGCCGGATCACTGAACGAGCCGCTCGCGGACGGCGGTTCGGGGCCACTGCACACGCTGCACTGGCGGTGGGCGCTCACCACCTGGCTGGAGGTCAGCCCTCGGTCAGCGTGACGTCCTGCTGCCGGGACGCGTGGAACCGGGGCAGCGGCAGGCCGCCCTGGGGGGCGAGTTCCATGACGGTGGCCTCGACCTGGGCCGCGCCCGGCTCCAGCGCTCCGGGCGAGGGCTTGCCCGTGTTCTCCCAGCGGTGCTCGGCGCCGTCGCACACGGCCTGGGTGCCGCCGATGCCGTGGCGGACGGACGGGGACTTCTGGCCCACGGAGGAACTCACGAAGACCGGGCCCGAGTTGCCGAGACAGCGGTAGGTGCCGGAGAGGGTGACCGTGCCGTCGGCGGCGATGCTGCCCGCCGGGTCGACGGTGACCGTCTCGTAGGGGTCGGCGGTGGCGGTGGGGGCCGCGGCCAGGAGGAGCAGCGCGGCGACGGCGACGGAGAGGGCGATGGCGGGGCGTACGGGCATGGGGATGCCTTCCGAATAGCGGTACGGGATCCCCCACTCGTACCGCTCGGGCGCCCCGAGGGGTGTGACCGTCACTCCTTCGGTGGCGAGTCCGCGGCGGTCATCGTGGATCGGTCCTGGTGTTGTCCGCGTGTTGTCACGGTTGGCGTCCGGCCGTTCCGATGAGTTCCCGGCGGGAGCATGGTCTATCCATACGGACGACCCGTACGGATCGTCCTCCGATGTGGAGGTGCGCCATGTGTTCCCACCAGCCTTCGTGCCCTGCCTCCGACACCGCCGCGCCGCACGTCGTGGCCGCCCATCCCGAGCAGGGGTGGAGCCTGTTGTGCGACGGGGCGATCGTCTTCGACGACACGGGTGAGCTGCGGCCGGACGGCAGCGCCGTGGGCCCGGTCGAGCGACTGGCCATGGCGGCCTGATTCCCGGGACCTAGGGCAGGACCGCGAAGCCGTCGAGTTCCACCAACGCCTCCTCGTCCCACAGGCGGACGACCTGGACGACGGCCATCGCGGGGTAGTTCCGGCCCGCCAACCTCCGCCAGACACCCCCGAGTTCGGCGGCTCGGGTGCGGTAGTCGGCGACATCCGTGGCGTAGACGGTGACGCGGGCGAGGTCGGCGGGGGTGCCGCCGGCCGCCTTCAGTGCTCCCAGCAGATTGGTGAGCGCCCTCTCGAACTGCTCGACCAGCCCCTCCCCGACGACCTTCCCGTCGGTGTCGAGGGCGGTCTGGCCGGCCAGGAAGACCACGCGGGTGCCGGTGGCGACGACGGCGTGGGAGAAGCCGGCGGGTGGGGACAGGTGGGGCGGGTTCACCCGCTCGGTGCTCACCGGGGCGCCTCCTTCTCGTACAGCTCCTCGTACAACTCCTTGTACAACTCCTTGGCGATGATTCCGCGTTGGACCTCGCTCGCCCCCTCGTAGATGCGCGGTGCGCGTACCTCTCGGTAGAGGTGTTCGAGGAGGTGGCCGCGTTCCAGGGCGCGGGCGCCGTGCAGTTGGACGGCGGCGTCGACGACGTACTGCGCGGTCTCGGTGGCGAGCAGCTTCGCCATCGCGGCGCGCTGGGGGACGTCGGGGGCGTCCTCGTCGTACGCCGTCGCCGCCGCGTACACCATGAGGCGGGCCGCCTCGGTGCGCAGGGCGAGCTCGGCGACCTGGTGGGCGACCGTCTGGAGATCCTTCAACTTGCCGCCGAACGCGTCCCGTCGCGCGGTGTGGGCGAGGGTCGCGTCCAGGGCGGCCTGGGCCATGCCGACCGCGAAGGCGCCGACGCTGGGCCGGAACAGGTTGAGAGTGCCCATCGCCACCCGGAACCCACGGTCGGGCTCACCGAGGACGTCGTCGGCGCTGACGGGCACGCCGTCGAAGGCGAGGGCGCCGATGGGGTGCGGGGAGAGCATGTCGAGCGCGGTACCGGTGAGTCCGGGACGGTCCGCGGGGACGAGGAAGGCGGTCACACCGCGGGCGCCGGCACCGGGAGTGGTGCGGGCAAATACGGTGTAGAAGTCCGCCTCGGGAGCGTTGGAGATCCAGCACTTCTCCCCGGTGAGCCGCCAGCGCGAGGAACCGTCGGGCCGGGCCCCGAGGGCTCCGACTTCCGCGTCGGCAGCGCCGGCCGCCTTGCTGCCGGGGGCATCCGCGCGCGGCCGAACGCCGTGGGTATCAGCGCGCGGCCAAGCACCGTCGGCATCAGCGCGCGGGCCGACTCCGGGAACCTCCGCGAGCGGCTCACCACGGGACGTGTCCGCACGCCGCCCACCGCTGGAGGCACCCGCACGCGTCTCGGCAGCGAGGGCGTCCCCACGCGTCCCGGTGCCATAGGCCTCCACAGGACGGCCGCCCGCCACGACGCCCGCGCGCGCCCCACCGCCACCAGGAGCACCCTCGCCCGGCCCGGAGCCGGGAGCACCCTCGCCCAGCCCGGAGCCACGGGCACCCGAGCCCGGCCCGGAGCCAAGGGCATCCGCACGCGTGTCCCCGCCGGGAACACCCGCGCGCCGCCCGTCACCAAGACCACCCGCGCTCCGCCCTCAGCCCCAGCGCCGCCGCGTCCGAGCCGGCGCCCGGCTCGCTCAGGGCGAACGCCGCCACCGCGCGGCCCTCGCTCACCGGGGGCAGCCAGCGCTCGCGCTGGGCGGGGGTGCCGTACGCGTGCACGGGATACGCCCCCAGCCCCTGCAACGCGAGCGCGGTCTCCGCCTCCGTGCAGGTGTATGCGAGGGACTCCCGCATCAGGCACAGGTCGAGCGCGCCGGAGGTGAAGAGTCGTCGCAGCAGGCCCAGTCGGCCGAGTTCGGCGACCAGGGCACGGTTGACGTGTCCCGGCTCGCCCTTCTCCGCCAGCGGGCGCAGCCGCTCCGCGGCCAGGGCGCGCAGCTCCGCGCACCAGGCGGTTTGTACCGGATCGAGCGAGAATGCGGGCATTGCCGGTCCCCTCTCTCCACTGGACCCCTCGACGATATCGCGTCCCATTGACTGTCGTCACCAACGCGATACGCTCCTCCAGCGAGCCCACTCACGACGCCCACAAGGCAGGCCACCAGGCAAGGGGGCACCCGCCATGAACGTCTCGGCGCACGTCGACACCTTCGCGCGCGACCATCTCCCACCGCCGGACCAGTGGCCCGAACTGGTTTTCGATCTGCCGGAGCTGCGGTACTCCGATCGGCTGAACTGTGCCGACGAGCTGCTGACCGGCCCGCCCGACGGCGCCCCGGTGTTCCACACCCCCGCCGGGGACACCTGGACGTACGGCACCCTGCGCGCCCGCGTCGACCGGCTCGCGCATCTCCTCACCGGGGACCTCGGGGTCGTACCCGGCAACCGTGTGCTCCTGCGCGGACCCACCTCGCCCTGGCTCGCGGCCTGCTGGCTGGCGGTGCTGAAGGCGGGCGCGGTCGCGGTGACCGTGCTGGCGCAGCAGCGGCCGCACGAGCTGGCGACGATGTGCGAGATCGCGCAGGTCGGTCACGCGCTGTGCGACATCCGGGCGGTCGACGACCTCGCGAAGGCCGAGATACCGGGCCTCAAGGTCACGGCGTACGGCGGTGACGCGCCCGACGACCTGCTGAACCGGACGGCGCCGGACACGCCGTACCCCGCTGTGGAGACCGCCGCCGACGACGTGGCGCTGATCGCCTTCACCTCCGGCACCACGGGACGCCCCAAGGGGTGCATGCACTTCCACCGGGATGTGCTCGCGATAGCCGACACCTTCTCGCGGCATGTGTTGCGCCCACATGTGGACGATGTCTTCGCGGGCAGCCCGCCACTCGGTTTCACCTTCGGCCTCGGCGGGCTCGTCGTCTTCCCGATGCGGGCCGGTGCCAGCGCGCTCCTGCTCGAACAGGCCGGTCCCAAGCAGCTGTTGCCCGCGATCGCCGAACACCGGGTCTCCGTGGTGTTCACCGCGCCGACCGCCTACCGCGCGATGCTCGACGAGCTGGACGGGTACGACACCACCTCCCTGCGCCGCTGTGTCTCCGCCGGCGAGAACCTTCCCGCGACCACCTGGCAGGCCTGGCACGAGCGGACCGGGCTGCGGATCATCAACGGCATCGGCGCGACCGAGCTGCTGCACATCTTCATCTCGGCCGCCGACGAGCACATCAGGCCGGGGACGACCGGGGTGCCGGTACCGGGGTGGCACGCGCGCGTGATCGACGAGGACGGCCGGGACAGGCCCGACGGGGAGCCCGGGCTGCTCGCGGTGCGCGGGCCGGTCGGCTGCCGCTATCTCGCCGATCCGCGGCAACGGGAGTACGTGCGCGACGGCTGGAACATCACCGGGGACACCTATGTCCGTGAGGGCGACGGCTACTTCCGCTATGTCGCCCGCGCGGACGACATGATCATCTCGGCCGGGTACAACATCGCGGGCCCCGAGGTCGAGGACGCGCTGCTGCGCCACCCGGACGTCGTGGAGGCCGCGGTCGTGGGGCGGGCGGACGAGGCGCGCGGGCAGGTCGTGGTGGCGTACGCCGTGGTCAAGGAGGGCGCCGAGCGGGACGCCGGAGCGCTGCGCGCGTTCGTGAAGGCGGAGCTGGCGCCGTACAAGTGTCCGCGCGAGATCGTCTTCCTGGACGCGCTGCCGCGCACGGCGACCGGCAAGCTCCAGAGGTTCAGGTTGCGTACCGGGGGTGACCAGCAGTGATGCCGACGACCTAAGATGATCAACGTGTCCGACCAGCATGCACCACGGTCTCTCATCGTCACGCTCTACGGCGCCTACGGCCGCTTCGTGCCCGGCCCGGTACCGGTCGCCGAGCTCATCCGCCTGCTGGCCGCGGCCGGCGTGGACGCCCCCTCCGTGCGGTCCTCCGTGTCCCGGCTCAAACGTCGCGGGTTGCTCGTGCCATCACGTACGGCACAGGGCGCGGCCGGGTACGAACTGTCGCCGGACGCCCGCCAGTTGATGGAGGACGGCGACCGGCGCATCTACGCCGTCGAGCCGCCCGAGGACGAGGGCTGGGTGCTCGCCGTGTTCTCCGTGCCGGAGTCGGAGCGGCAGAAGCGGCACGTGCTGCGCTCACGGCTGGCCGGGCTCGGCTTCGGCACCGCGGCGCCGGGCGTCTGGATCGCGCCCGGACGGCTGTACGAGGAGGCCCGGCACGTCCTCCAGCGGCTCCGCCTCGACCCGTACGTCGACTTCTTCCGCAGCGAGCACCTCGGCTACGCCCCGACCGCCGAGGCCGTGGCCCGCTGGTGGGATCTCGCGGCGATCGCCAAGGAGCACGAGGAGTTCCTCGACCGCCACGCGCGCGTGCTGTCGCAGTGGGAGCGGCGCGAGGACACTCCGCCCGAGGAGGCGTACCGCGACTACCTCCTCGCCCTGGACTCCTGGCGCCACCTCCCCTACGCCGATCCCGGCCTGCCCGCCCGGCTGCTCCCGGAGGACTGGCCGGGCAGCCGTTCGGCGGCCGTGTTCCGGGGGCTGCACCGGCGGCTGCGGGACGCGGGCGCGGCCTTTGTCGGCATGTGACCTGACCCACAACACAGGTAGCTAAGGGAACCCTCAGGTTCCTCTGTCCCTCTTCTCAAGTTTCTTACCTAGCGTCCCTCTGGTCGTACGTAGGTAAGGAAGAGGACTGTTGCTCATGACCACCACGGCAAGGGCTCAGGGAGCCACCGTCTGGCTCACCGGGCTGCCGAGCGCGGGCAAGACGACCATCGCCCGCCATCTCGGTGACCGGCTGAAGGCCGAGGGACACCGGGTGGAGGTTCTCGACGGCGACGAGATACGCCGCTTCCTCTCCGCGGGCCTCGGCTTCTCCCGCGAGGACCGCAACACGAACGTGCAGCGCATCGGGCTGGTCTCCGAGGTCCTCGCCCGCAACGGCGTGCTCTCCGTCGTCCCCGTCATCGCGCCCTACGCCGACAGCCGCGAGGCCGTCCGCAAACGGCACGAGGCGAGCGGGACGCCGTACGTCGAGGTGCATGTCGCCACTCCGGTCGAGGTGTGCAGCGAGCGGGACGTGAAGGGTCTGTACGCCAGGCAGGCCGCGGGCGAACTGTCCGGGCTGACCGGCGTCGACGACCCGTACGAGCCGCCGGTGGACGCGGCGCTGGTGCTCCGGACGCAGGCGCAGACCCCGCAGGAGTCGGCGGCCGCGGTGTACGCGGTGCTGGCGGAGCGGGGGCTGGTGTGAGCACGGTCAAGGAATTCACCCTCTCCCACCTGGACGCTCTCGAATCCGAGGCGGTGCACATCTTCCGCGAGGTGGCGGGGGAGTTCGAGCGGCCGGTGATCCTTTTCTCCGGCGGCAAGGACTCCATCGTCATGCTGCATCTGGCGCTCAAGGCCTTCGCCCCCGCCGCGATCCCCTTCTCCCTGCTGCACGTGGACACCGGGCACAACTTCCCCGAGGTCCTCGACTACCGCGACCGCACGGCCACCCGGCATGGACTCCGCCTCCATGTGGCCTCCGTACAGGACTACATCGACCGGGGTGTGCTCCGCGAACGTCCCGACGGCACCCGCAACCCGTTGCAGACGCTGCCGCTGACCGAGCGGATCCAGAGCGAGCGCTTCGACGCGGTCTTCGGCGGTGGCCGGCGCGACGAGGAGAAGGCCCGCGCCAAGGAGCGCGTCTTCTCCCTGCGCGACGAGTTCTCACAGTGGGACCCGCGCCGCCAGCGCCCCGAACTGTGGAACCTCTACAACGGCCGACACGCCCCCGGCGAACACGTCCGCGTCTTCCCCCTGTCCAACTGGACCGAACTGGACGTCTGGCAGTACATCGCCCGCGAGGAGATCGAGCTGCCGGAGATCTACTACGCCCACCAGCGCGAGGTCTTCCAGCGCGCCGGCATGTGGCTGACCGCGGGCGAGTGGGGCGGGCCCAAGGCGGACGAGACCGTGGAGAAGCGACAGGTGCGCTACCGCACGGTCGGCGACATGTCCTGCACCGGCGCGGTGGACTCCGACGCCGACACCATCGAGAAGGTGATCGTCGAGATCGCCGCGTCCCGGCTCACCGAGCGGGGCGCGACCCGCGCCGACGACAAGATGTCCGAGGCCGCGATGGAAGACCGCAAGCGCGAGGGGTACTTCTAGGCATGAGCACGACTATCGACACCCTCCGTTTCGCGACGGCCGGTTCGGTCGACGACGGCAAGTCCACCCTGGTGGGCCGGCTGCTGCACGACTCCAAGTCGGTCCTCGCCGACCAGCTGGAGGCCGTGGCGCACGCCTCCCGCAACCGTGGTCAGGAGACGCCGGATCTGGCACTGCTGACGGACGGTCTGCGCGCCGAGCGCGAGCAGGGCATCACCATCGACGTCGCCTACCGCTACTTCGCCACCCCGGTCCGCCGGTTCATCCTCGCCGACACCCCCGGCCATGTGCAGTACACCCGCAACATGGTGACGGGTGCCTCCACGGCCGAGCTGACGATCATCCTCGTCGACGCCCGCAACGGCGTCGTCGAGCAGACCCGCCGGCACGCCGCCATCGCGGCGCTGCTGCGGGTCCCGCACGTGGTCCTCGCCGTCAACAAGATGGACCTCGTCGGGTACGAGGAGAAGGAGTTCGACCGCATCGTCGAGGACTTCGCCGGGCACGCCGCCGAGCTGGGCCTGCCGTCCTTCACCCCGATCCCGGTGTCGGCCCTCGTCGGCGACAACGTCGTGGACCGCTCGGCGCACATGGACTGGTACGGCGGCCCGGCCCTGCTGGAGTTCCTGGAGAACGTGCCCGTCGGTGTCGAGGCCGCGGACGCGCCGGCCCGCTTCCCGGTCCAGTACGTCATCCGTCACGGCGAAGTCCGCCACTACGCGGGCCAGTTGGTCTCGGGCGCGCTCCGGGTCGGTGACCGGGTCACGGTCCACCCCTCCGGTGAGAGCTCCGAGATCGCCGGCATCGACGTGCTCGGCGTCGCGGCCGAGGTGGCGTACGCGCCGCAGTCGATCGGTGTGCGTCTCGCGGACCAGCGGGACGTCTCGCGCGGCGACATGATCACCGCTGGTGTCGATGTCCCCGCGCTCACGCGGGACGTCCGGGCGTCGGTCTGCCATCTGGCCGACCGTCCGCTGCGGGTCGGCGACCGGGTGCTGGTGCGGCACACCACACGGACGGTCAAGGCGATCGTCAAGGACCTCGGTGGAGCCGGGGAGTTGAGCGCGAACGACCTGGGTCGCGCCACGCTGCGCACGGCCGAGCCGCTGGCGCTGGACGACTACGCGGTCTCGCGGCGCACGGGCGCGTTCATCCTGATCGACCCGGCGGACGGCTCGACGCTCACGGCAGGCATGGCCGAGCTCCCGTAGGCGCCTTCACCCGGAGCGCCCTCAGGTCCCCAGCGTCAGGCGGGGCTTGGGGGCGTCCGTGCGTCCGGTCTGCGGCCGGCGGCTGCCCGCCCGGTACGGATCCGGCCAGCCGACGCCCGGCCCCTCGTAGCCCTGCTCGGCGGCGGCGTGCAGCGTCCAGTGCGGGTCGTAGAGGTGCGGGCGGGCAAGGGCGCACAGGTCCGTACGCCCGGCCAGGATCAGGGAGTTGACGTCGTCCCAGGACGAGATCGCGCCGACCGCGATCACCGGGACGCCGGTCTCGTGGCGGATACGGTCCGCGAAGGGCGTCTGGTACGACCGCCCGTACTCGGGCCGTTCGTCCGCCACGACCTGCCCGGTCGACACATCTATCGCGTCGGCGCCGTGCGCGGCGAAGGCACGGGCGATCTCGACCGCGTCCGCCGCCGAGGTCCCGCCCGGTGCCCAGTCGGTGGCGGAGATACGGACGGTCATGGGCCGCTCCCGCGGCCACACGCCCCGTACGGCGTCGAAGACTTCGAGGGGGAAGCGGAGCCGCTTCGCGAGCGAGCCGCCGTAGGCGTCCGTGCGGTGGTTGGTGAGCGGGGAGAGGAACCCGGACAGCAGGTAGCCGTGCGCACAGTGCAGTTCGAGCAGGTCGAAGCCGGCGCGGGCGGCCCGCCAGGCGGCGGCGGTGAACTGTTCGCGCAGGTCGGCGAGTTCAGCACGGGTGAGCTCGTGCGGGGTCTGGTTCGAGGGGGTGTACGGGATCGGGGACGCGGCCACGACGGGCCAGTCGCCGTCGGGCAGCGGCTCGTCGATGCCCTCCCACATCAGCCGGGTCGAGCCCTTGCGGCCGCTGTGTCCCAGCTGGACGCCGATCGCGGTGCCGGGCGCTCGGGCGTGCACGAAGTCGGTGATCCGTTTCCACGCCTCGGCCTGCTCGCCGGTGTAGAGGCCGGTGCAGCCGGGGGTGATACGGCCCTCCGGGCTGACGCACACCATCTCGGTCATCACCAGGCCCGCGCCGCCGAGCGCCCTCGCCCCGAGGTGGACGAGGTGGAAGTCGCCGGGGAGGCCGTCGGTCGCCGAGTACATGTCCATGGGCGACACCACGACCCGGTTGCGCAGGGTCAGGCCGCGCAGCCGGAACGGGGTGAACATCGGGGGCGTACCGGGTGGGCAGCCGAACTCGCGCTCCACGGCGCCCGTGAAGCGGGCGTCGCGCAGTCGGAGGTTGTCGTGGGTGACGCGGCGGCTGCGGGTGAGCAGGTTGAAGGCGAACTGGCGGGGCGGCTGGTCGAGATAGCGGCCGAGGTTCTCGAACCACTCCAGGCTGGCGAGGGCGGCGCGCTGTGTGGAGGCGACGACGGGTTTGCGTTCCGTCTCGTAGGCGGCCAACGCCTGCTCCAGCGAAGGCTGTTCCTCCAGGCATGCGGCCAGGGCGAGGGCGTCCTCGACGGCCAGTTTCGTGCCCGAGCCGATGGAGAAGTGCGCGGTGTGGGCGGCGTCGCCGAGGAGGACGGTGTTGCCGTGGGACCAGTGTGCGTTGACGACCGTACGGAAGGTGGTCCACGCGGACTTGTTGGCACGCAGCGGCCTGCCGCCGAGGGCGTCCGCGAAGATCTTGGCGCAGCGGTCGACCGAGCCCTGCTCGTCCAGGTCCGCGAATCCGGCCGCCTGCCAGACCTGTTCGTGCATCTCGACGATCACCGTCGAGGCGTCCGCCGCGTACGGGTAGCCGTGCAGCTGCATCACGCCGTGTTCCGTCTCGGCGATCTCGAAGCGGAAGGCGTCGAAGGCGAAGTCGGCGGCGAGCCAGATGTAGCGGCAGTGGTGGGTGGTCACCTGGGGGCGGAACGCCTGGGCGTGGGTCTCGCGGGTGGTGCTGTTGACTCCGTCGGCGGCGATGACGAGGTCGTGGGTCGTCGCCAGGTCGGGCGGGGCCTCGGTGCGAAAGCGGAGGTCGACGCCGAGGGTGCGGCAGCGATTGTGGAGGATCTCCAGGAGGCGTTTTCTGCCGAGGGCGGCGAAGCCGTGGCCTCCGGAGGTGTGGCGGGTGCCCCGGTGGACGATGTCGATGTCGTCCCAGCGGGTGAAGTCCTGTTGCAGGGCGGTGTAGACCGCCGGGTCCGCGTGCTCGATCCCGCCCAGGGTCTCGTCGGAGAGGACCACTCCGAAGCCGAAGGTGTCGTCGGGGGCGTTGCGTTCCCAGACGGTGATCTCGCGGGCCGGGTCGAGGCGTTTGAGCAACGCTGCCGCGTAGAGGCCGCCGGGGCCGCCACCGATGATCGCAAGGCGGAGAGGAGACACAGCACTTACCGCCCCTGCCATTTCGGCGGCCTTTTCTCCGTGAACGCCTGGTGGAACTCCGCGTAGTCCTCGCCGTTCATCAGCAGGGCCTGCGTCGAGGCGTCCAGTTCCACGCTCGCCGCCAGCGGCATGTCCAGCTCCGCCGTCAGCAGCGCCTTCGTCTGGGCGTACGCCAGTGCCGGGCCGTCCGCGAGGCGGCGGGCCAGCGCCGCGGCCGCCTCGTCCACCCCGCCCTCGTCCGTCAGTTCGCTGATCAGGCCGATGCGCTCGGCCTCGGGTGCGCGGACCGGTTCGCCCAGCATCAGCAGGCGGGTCGCGTGGCCGAGGCCCACCACCCGGGGGAGGAGGTACGCCGCGCCCATGTCGCCGCCCGACAGACCCACCCGGGTGAAGAGGAACGCGAACCGGGCCGTGGGGTCCGCCACCCGGAAGTCCGCCGCCAGGGCCAGTACCGCCCCGGCGCCCGCCGCCACGCCGTGCACGGCCGCGATCACCGGGAACGGGCATTCCCGTACGGCCCGGACGACCTGTCCGGTCATCCGGTTGAAGTCGAGGAGCTGGGCCGTGTCCATGGACAGGGTCGCGCCGATGATCTCGTCCACGTCGCCGCCGGAGCAGAAGCCACGGCCCTCGCCGGCCAGCACCAGGGCGCGTACCGACCGCTCCCGGGAGAGTTCGGCGAGGAGGTCGCGCAGGTCGGCGTAGGCGCCGAAGGTGAGCGCGTTGAGTTTGTCGGGGCGGGCGAGGGTCACGGTGGCGACGCCGGACGCGATCTCCACGCGCAGGTGTTCCCAGTGGGCGGTGCGGGCGGCGGAGCCGGTGAAGGGACTCATGCGGTGCGGCCTCCCCAGACGAGGTGCGCTCTACCCTTCGAAGCTATCACTCATCTTTGACTGTCGTCACGAGTGCGCGATAACACCGTACGGATGTGACCTGGACCGGTCACATCTGTCACGGCTCCTCGACAGAGCCGCTACGGCGGGATCAGCCGTGCGAGGCAAGCCGTTGTGAGGGGTAAGCCGCTCGGTAACGGGGCCCAAGGTCCCGTACGGTGCCCATCGGATGCCTCTGCCGGGCGGCGCCGTACCATTCATAAGGTTGAAAGCAGGACAGCCTGCTCATGAACGGAACCGCCTTGCAAGATCGCCCCCCAGCCTCCGCCTCCTGGCGCATCGCGCTGCCGCACTCCGCAGCCGCCGTGCCCGTCGCCCGCGCACTGGTGCGCACGGCGCTGGCCGAGCTGAAGCACGGGGCCGACAGCGACACCGCTGAGCTGCTGACGGCCGAGCTGGTCGCGAACGCCGTGGAGCACACCGCCGGGGACGCCCCGATAGAGCTCGTCGTGGAGCTGCTGCCCAGCGGCTGCCAGGTCGAGGTGCACGACCCGGACCCGGCACCGCCCGGCAACCTCACCCGCCCCATGGACACCGAGCCGGACCCCTGGCAGGAGCACGGGCGCGGTCTGCTGCTGATCCGCGCCCTGAGCTCGTCGTGCGGGCACCGCCCCACCGAGTCCGGCAAGGCGGTCTGGTTCAGACTGCCGGTGGTGCCGCCGCAGTGGCGACCCGCGTGACGGAGCCCGCCCGGGAGCTCAGGCCAGCGTCGCGACCAGGACCGCCTTGATGGTGTGCATCCGGTTCTCCGCCTCGTCGAAGACGACCGAGTGCGCCGACTCGAAGACCTCGTCGGTCACTTCCAGGGACTCCAGTCCGTGGGAGTCGTATATCTCCTGACCGACCTTGGTGCCGAGGTCGTGGAAGGCCGGCAGGCAGTGCAGGAACTTGACGTCCGCGTTGCCGGTGGCGCGCAGGACGTCCATGGTCACGGCGTACGGGGCGAGGGCGGTGATCCGCTCGTCCCAGACCTCCTTGGGCTCGCCCATGGAGACCCAGACGTCGGTGGCGACGAAGTCGGCGCCCACGACACCCTCCTGAAGGGACTCGGTGAGGGTGATCCGGGCCCCGCTGTCGACGGCGAGCTGACGGGCCCGTTCCACGATGTCCTGGGCGGGCCAGTAGGTCTTCGGGGCGACGATCCGGACGTCCATGCCGAGCAGGGCGCCGGTGATCAGGTAGGAGTTGCCCATGTTGAAGCGGGCGTCGCCGAGGTAGGCGAAGGCGATCTCCCCGACCGGCTTGCTGCTGTGCTCGGTCATCGTCAGCACGTCGGCGAGCATCTGGGTGGGGTGCCAGTCGTCGGTGAGACCGTTGTAGACGGGGACGCCGGCGAACGCGGCCAGCTCCTCGACCTTCTGCTGGCTGTCCCCGCGGTACTCGATCCCGTCGTACATCCGGCCCAGCACGCGGGCGGTGTCCTTCACGGACTCCTTGTGCCCGATCTGCGAGCCCGACGGGTCCAGGTACGTCGTGGAGGCACCCTGGTCGGCGGCCGCGACCTCGAACGCGCAGCGGGTGCGCGTCGAGGTCTTCTCGAAGATCAGCGCGATGTTCCTGCCCTGGAGGTACCGCGTCTCGGTCCCCGCCTTCTTGGCCGCCTTCAGCTCTGCGGCCAGCTCGATCAGACCGAGGAACTCCGGCCCGGTGAAGTCGAGCTCCTTGAGGAAGTGGCGCCCGGCGAGGGCGGTCGGGACGGTCGCCATGGGGGCGCTCCAGGGATACGAGTGACACGGACTTTTGGAAGTCTATACGACGCCTTACATTTCTATGCGATCCCCTGTACGCCTATACGGCCGCACGTTCGACCGGACAGCTCATGCAGCGCGGTCCGCCCCTGCCCCGCCCCAGCTCGCTGCCCGGGATCTCGATGACCTCGACGCCCTGCTTGCGCAGATAGGTGTTGGTGGTGGCGTTGCGTTCGTAGGCGACGACGACCCCCGGTTCGACCGCGAGGACGTTGCAGCCGTCGTCCCACTGCTCGCGCGCGGCGGCATGCACGTCCTGGGTCGCGGTCAGGACGCGGATCTCGTTGAGCCCGAGGGCGGCCGCGATCGCGCGGTGCATGTGCTCCGGCGGGTGATCGGTGACCTTGAGCTCCTTGTCGCCGACGCCCGGTTCGATGGTGTACGAGCGGAGCATGCCGAGCCCGGCGTACTGGGTGAAGGTGTCGCCGTCGACCATCGTCATCACGGTGTCGAGATGCATGAAGGCCCGCCGCTTGGGCATGTCGAGCGCCACGATCGTCTGCGCGGACCCGGCGTCGAACAGCTTGTGCGCGAGCATCTCCACGGCCTGCGGCGTGGTCCGCTCGCTCATGCCGATGAGGACGGCGCCGTTGCCGATGACCAGGACGTCACCGCCCTCGATGGTGGACGGGTAGGCGGCCTGCCCCTCGCTCCACACGCGGAACGTCTCGTCGCGGAAGAGGGGGTGATGCCGGTAGATCGCCTCGAAGTGGACCGTCTCCCGCTGCCGGGCCGGCCAGCGCATGGCGTTGACGGAGACGCCGTCGTAGATCCAGGCGGAGGTGTCACGGGTGAAGAGATGGTTGGGCAGGGGGGCGAGGAGGAAGTCGTCAAGGTCCATCACATGGAAGCGGACGGAGACCGGCTCCTCGTGCGCCTCCAGGAACTCCCTCTTGGTCATGCCGCCGACGAGCGCCTCGACCAGTTCGGCCGCGGGCAGCGACTCGAAGGCGGCACGGAGGTGGTCGGTGGCCAGGACGCCGTACTCCTTCTCGTCGAAGACCCGGTCCAGGACGAGGGTGCGGGCCGCCGGGATCGCCAGGGCCTCGGTGAGCAGGTCGCCGAAGAGATGGACGGTGACCCCGCGGTCGCGCAGCACGTCCGCGAACCCGTCGTGCTCGGCGCGCGCCCGGCGCACCCACAGCACATCGTCGAAGAGGAGGGCGTCCTTGTTGCTGGGGGTGAGCCTTTTGAGCTCGAGATCCGGCCGGTGAAGGATGACGCGGCGCAGCCGCCCGGCCTCGGAGTCGACATGGAATCCCATGACTCCATCCTGACCACCGATGACCGACTTCACCCCCCGCTTGACCACTTCCCTTTCTCGTCCCCTTGACGATAAACAGATCGCCCGGTTATCGTCGTCGAGACGAAAAGAGGGTCTCGTGGCAGACATCACCCGGCGCCTGGGCTGGCGCCATCTGCGTGGCGCACCGACCGCGCACGTCCGGCACCACCGTGGCGGAAAGCTCCTGCACGACGGGCCGGGCCTGAGTTTCTGGTTCCGCGCCCTGACCGCCGCGCTCTCCGAAGTCCCGGTAGACGACCGGGAGTTGGCGATGACCTTCCACGCCCGCACCTCCGACTTCCAGGACGTGACGGTGCAGGCGACCGTGACCTACCGGATCAGCGACCCGGCGCTCGCCGCGTCCCGCCTGGACTTCTCGATCGACCCGGACACGGGCGCGTGGCGCGGCACACCGCTGGAGCAACTGGGCACGCTGCTCACGGAGACCGCGCAGCAGCACGCGCTGGACGTACTGGCCCGCACGTCGTTGTCGGCGGCCCTGGTGGACGGTGTGGCGGCGGTACGGGAGCGGGTGGCGGCGGGGCTGGCGACGGAACCGCGGCTGCCGGCCACGGGAATCGAGGTGGTGGCCGTCCGCGTGGTGGCGCTGCGACCGGAGCCGGAGGTGGAACGGGCCCTGCGCACCCCCGCCCGTGAGCAGATCCAGCAGGAGGCGGACCGGGCGACGTACGAGCGAAGGGCGGTGGCGGTCGAGCGGGAGCGGACGATCGCCGAGAACGAGCTGGCCAGCCAGATCGAACTCGCCCGCCGCGAGGAGCAGTTGGTGGAGCAGCGCGGTACGAACACCCGGCGGGAGGCGGAGGAGCACGCGGCGGCGGACGCGGTTCGGGCCCAGGCGGAGGCGGCCCGGTCGGTCAGGCTGGCCGACGCGGAGGCGGCTCGCACGGTGAAGCTCGGCGAGGCGGAGGCGGCGCGTTCGGTCGGGCTGGCCCGCGCGGAGGCCGAGGGTGCGCAGGCGGTGGGCGCGGCCCGGGCTCAGGCGCAGGCCGCGTGGCTCCAGGTGCACACGGACGTGGACGTGGCCGTCCTGCACGCGCTCACCGCGAGCCGGCTGGCGGAGAACCTGCCCCGGATCGACAGCGTGACGGTGTCGCCGGACGTCCTGACCGGGCTGCTGGCCAAGCTGGGCGCGCGGGACCGGACGTGAGCCTCGCCCCACGGGTGGTCCTGGTCCACCGCACCACGGAGTACGAGGAGTTGGTGGCCCACCACGGCACCCACGGCCAGGCCGCCTTCTTCCTCTCCTCCCGCGGCCGGGACATCGAGGAGGTGGCCGAGCGCCACCGCCGTACGCGACGCGCGCTCGCGGAAGTGACGGCGGCGATTCCCCTGACCTGGCGTCAGTCGCGGGTGGAACGCGCCGACCTGGACCGCTTCCTGTTCGCACCGGAGGACGTGGTGGTCGTGGTCGGCCAGGACGGACTGGTGGCGAACGCGGCCAAGTACCTCTCCGGACAGCCGGTGCTGGGCATCGACACGGACCCCGGCCGCAACCCCGGTGTGCTGGTCCGCCACCGCCCCCAGGACGCCGCGAAACTCCTGACATCCGGTGCCCCATCGGTCGACGAACTCACCATGGTCGAGGCGGTCGCCGACGACAGCCAGCGCCTGGTCGCCCTCAACGAGATCTACCTGGGCGCCCCGGGCCACCAGACCGCCCGCTACCGCCTGGGCCTCGACGACCACGGGGGTGCCGCCGAGGCCCAGGCTTCCTCCGGAGTGCTGGTGGGCACGGGGACGGGGGCGACGGAGAACTCCGGGCGGCGGGCCCGCGAAGGCGCCCGTGACGGCGTGGCCCTCGACGTCGACGAGGCCGCGGTCCTCCTCCAGGCCCGCGGCACGGCCCTCGACGATCTCACCGCCTCCGCCGCCCGCGTCCGTGACGTGGGCCTTCAGGCGGCGGG
>NZ_JABERD010000029.1 GCF_013044505.1 Streptomyces sp. S3(2020)
GTGCTGCGGGGCGCCCCAGGCCTACCCTGCTGCCCCGGCCCCCGCCTGGGGCGCCCCGCAGCACGGCGGTCATCACGGCGGCCACTACGGCCACAAGCGGCACAAGAGCTTCGGCCACATGCTGTTCTCCAGCTGACGGCTGACGGCTGCCGCCGACCGAACACGAAGAAGCCCCCGGCCGCAGGGCCGGGGGCTTCGGTGTGTGGACGATACTGGGATTGAACCAGTGACCTCTTCCGTGTCAGGGAAGCGCTCTCCCGCTGAGCTAATCGTCCAGGTCAGCCACCCCGTGAGAGGGGCTGCGTGCGCGATACTGGGATTGAACCAGTGACCTCTTCCGTGTCAGGGAAGCGCTCTCCCGCTGAGCTAATCGCGCGGGGGATCCGGAGATCCAGTGGACGATACTGGGATTGAACCAGTGACCTCTTCCGTGTCAGGGAAGCGCTCTCCCGCTGAGCTAATCGTCCTTGGAGGTGGAGACGGGATTTGAACCCGTGTAGACGGCTTTGCAGGCCGTTGCCTCGCCTCTCGGCCACTCCACCAGGAGTGTAGGGGGTCGGGAAGATCCCCTTGCTCTTTCGAGCGAACGACGAGGTTCGAACTCGCGACCTCAACCTTGGCAAGGTTGCGCTCTACCAACTGAGCTACGTTCGCCTGTCTTTCCGTTCCGCTTCCGCGGCCCGGCGACGTGTTGAACTCTAGCGGATTCCGGGGCCAGCACAAAAACGCGTTTGTGCAGCGTGCTGCGCTGCGCCCGCTCGCGTACCTGGTCACCGGCTCCTGAGGGACGTGACCAGGTCACCCGCGGGACACCCGCCATAGACTCGACGCGTGTTCGACCTCGCCCCTCTCGCCCGCTTCGGCGGCCGCCTCGCCACCGGACTCCTCGATGTCACCAGCGACCCCGCAGCCCTGGAGTCCAGCGGCTTCTGGGCGGTCTGCGCCGACTTCGAGGGCCGTCTGACCTGCGCCCGCTTCCAGGACGTACGACGGGAGCGGGTGCCCGCCCCGGTGCCGGGGGCATGGCACGGCCCGGCGGCCGACGGCTGGACGTCCTCCCTGGACCGCGCCGGATACACCGCGGGCGTCCGCCGGATCCGCGAGCACATCGCGGCCGGCGAGGTCTACCAGGCCAACCTCTGCCGGGTGCTGACCGCACCCGTCGCGCCCGACGCCGACGTGGACGCGCTGACCGCCCTGCTGGCCCGCGGCAACCCGGCACCGTACGCGGGAACGATCCGGCTGCCGGAGCACGGCCTGGAGATAGCCACCGCCTCGCCCGAGCTGTTCCTGCGCCGCGACGGCCGGGTCGTCGAGTCCGGCCCGATCAAGGGCACCGGGCGCACCGAGGCGGACCTCCTGGAGAAGGACTACGCCGAGAACGTGATGATCGTGGACCTGGTCCGCAACGACATCGGACGGGTCTGCGCCACCGGCAGCGTCAGCGTCCCCGACCTGTGCGCCGTCGAGAAGCACCCGGGCCTCGTCCACCTCGTCTCCACGGTCCGCGGCGAACTGCGCGAGGGCGCCGGCTGGCCCGAACTGCTCGACGCCGCCTTCCCGCCCGGCTCCGTCACCGGCGCCCCCAAGTCCAGCGCCCTGCGGATCATCGACGCCCTGGAGACGGCACCCCGCGGCCCCTACTGCGGAGGCATCGGCTGGGTCGACGCCGACCGGGGCACCGGCGAACTGGCCGTCGGCATCCGCACCTTCTGGATCGACCGCGCGCAGGGCGTGCTGCGGTTCGGCACCGGCGCAGGCATCACCTGGGGTTCGGACCCCGAGGGGGAGTGGCGGGAGACCGAGCTGAAGGCGGCCCGACTGCTCGCGGTAGCGTCGGGAGCGTACGAGGTGAACGAGAGGGACCTGACGTGCTGTGCCGACCCGGGGGACAGCCCCTGGACACCCGACCGGCACGACGCATCCAGCACGAATCTGCGAGGTAGGGACCAGTGAAGATCTGGCTCGACGGCGGGCTCCAGGACATCGAGACCGCCCGTGTCTCCGTCTTCGACCACGGACTGACCGTGGGCGACGGCATCTTCGAGACGGTGAAGGCGGTCGACGGCGAGCCGTTCGCGCTCACCCGGCATCTCGACCGGCTGACGCGTTCCGCGCGCGGCCTCGGCCTGCCCGACCCCGACCTCGACGAGGTGCGCCGCGGCTGCGCGGCCGTCCTCGGGGCCAACCCGATGCCGCTCGGCCGGCTCCGTATCACCTACACCGGCGGCCACGGCCCCCTCGGCTCCGACCGGGGTGAGCACGGCCCGACCCTGGTCGTCGCCCTCGGCGGGACCACCCGCCGCCCCGACTCCACGTCCGTGATCACGGTCCCCTGGACCCGCAACGAACGCGGCGCTCTCGCCGGACTCAAGACCACCTCGTACGCCGAGAACGTCGTGGCACTCGCCCGGGCCCGCGAGCACGGCGCGTCCGAGGCGCTGTTCGCCAACACGGTCGGGCAGCTCTGCGAGGGCACCGGGTCGAACGTCTTCGTCGTCCTGGACGGCGAGATCCACACCCCGCCGGTCGCCTCCGGCTGCCTCGCGGGCGTCACGCGCGCGTTGGCGGTCGAATGGACCGGCGCCAAGGAGACCGACCTGCCGCTGGACGTCCTGGAGCGGGCCGACGAGGTCTTCCTCACCTCCACCCTGCGGGACGTACAGGCCGTCCACCGCGTCGACGACCGGGATCTGCCGGGCACCCCCGGGCCGGTCACGGCCAAGGCCATGCGCGTCTTCGACGAGCGGGCCGGGGACGACCTCGATCCGTGAAAGCCCCGGAGAAATTGGGCTGACGCAGAGGTCCACGACGGGTAGAACACCCGTGATGACCACGACCCTGCGGCCGACCGAGCCGCTCCAGCACCACGCCGACGGCACGCGTTCACGCCACTTCCAGGTGTGCGTGAACAGTCGCCCCGTCGGCGCGATACACCTCGGCACGTCACCCGCCCTCGGCGACTCGGTGGCCCGCGTCCACGACCTGCGGATCGAGGAACCCGACCGGCGGCGCGGCCGGGCCACGGTGGCCGCGCTCGCCGCCGAGGAGGTCGCGCGCGGCTGGGGCTGCCGCCAGATCGAGGCCGCCGTACCGGCGGACGCGGAGGCGGCCCTGCGGCTGGTCAGCGCCCTGGGCTACGTCCTGCGCAACCGCGGCATGGTGAAGCGACTCGGCGACACCCCGCCGGAACTGCCCGCCGGCAGCCTGGCCCGCCCCATGACGGAGGCCGATTTCGACGCCTGGCTGGTGCACGAGTCGGAGGACTACACACGCACCTGGATCGCACGGGGCGTGCCGGAGCCCGAGGCACGCGCCAAGTCGCGGCGCGACCACGACATGCTCCTGCCGCAGGGCATCGCCACCGAGAACACGCGGTTCAGCATCCTGGAGCACGAGGGCACACGGGTGGGCGTCCTCTGGTTCGCCCTGCGCGACGGCAAGCCCTTCGTCTACGACGTCGAGGCCGACGAGGCCCACCGGGGCCGCGGCCACGGCCGCACCCTCATGCTGCTGGCGGAGACCCAGGCGCACGCCGTCGGACAGCGGACCCTGGGTCTGAACGTCTTCGCGGGCAACACCCCGGCCGAGCGGCTGTACGAGTCACTCGGCTACGAGACGACGGAGTACTCCTTCTACAAGCCGCTGCTGTAGACGTACGACGGCTCAGGCGCCCTGCGCGGCCAGCAGCCGGTCCGCGATCTCCTCGACGCGCTCGCGCAGCCCTTCCTGGCTCTTGCCGCCGTCGAGGCGCTCGCCGTCGATGACGTAGGTCGGGGTGCCGGTCACGCCGATCGCCTTGCCCTCGGCCTGGTCGGCGTCCACGATCAGGATGTGCCGGCCGTCGATCAGCGCGGTGTCGAACTCCTCGGCGTCCAGCCCCAGTTCGCCGGCCACCTCGACCAGGAAGGGTTCTCCCTGCCGGCCCAGCTCCTCGACCCGCCCCAGCACGGCCTCGACGTAGTCCCAGCCCTTCCCCTGCTCCGCGGCCTCCTCGGCGGCCTGCGCGGCGGCGAAGGCGTGCTTGTTCTTCTCCAGCGGGAAGTGCCGCAGCCGCAGCTCCAGCCGGTCGCCGTAGCGGGCACGCAGCGCCCGGAGGTCCTCCAGGGCGGTCCGGCAGTCCGGGCACTGGAGATCGCACCAGACTTCGAGCACGGGGACGACGGGAGGCACGGGGGAGGAGTCGCTCATGGTCCCAGTCTCCCAGCCGCACCCCGGACGACCCAATCGGCCCCGGAACGCATCGGGGGACACGCGCCTCGACCGGCACCTGCGAAGGATCCGACCCGGAGATGTCCCTGATGTCGGGCCGGACCATGGCCCCACGGGGTGGGGACGGTGCAGGATGGAAGGGACGAACTGCCCTGCCGAGCCCTGCCTGGAGGACCGGATGATTGCCGAGACCGTCTGTTCCGCCGCCGCCGCGGCAGGCCTGGGCATCGCTGCGGTCACGGCGTACCGCAAGCGCTTCCTCGCCGCCGCCCGTCTCGCCGCGTACTCCCTCGTGCCCCTCGGCCTGGTGATGACCGGCGTCGTCGACTGGGTGGCCGACACCGCGTTCAGCCCGACGGCCTGGGCCGGCTTCGGAGTGCTCGGTGTCTCCTGGCTGCTCTTCATGAGCACGCGCGCGGTGGAGCGCCGGCGCGGTGGCACCCGCAAGGAGCGCAAGGCGGCCCGGGCCGCCCGGAGCGAGGCCATCGCCCCGGCGGCCTCCGCGCCCTCGCTGGGCCAGGCCGCCCGGCCGGCGGCCCGTCCCGCCGCCGCACCCCGTGCCGGTGCCGGGGACGAATTCAGTGACATCGAGGCCATCCTGAAGAAGCACGGCATATGACAGGTGCAGGCGGACTGAAACGACACAGTCGACCCGTAGCTGTCCCGCCAGCCACCCCGGAGCCGTCCACGCCGTGAGTCGTTCGTCACGGAATCCGGCGAACTGCCGTTCTTTCCTGGCGTGTTGGTCACTCGACCGGTCCCAACTGCGCCATCATCGCCCGCGAGATGCTGGACACGACACAGAGCGACACCGCGCCGCCGCAGGACGAGCCGCGCGGATGCCTTTTCGCCCTTTCCCAGCCACCGCTGATGATCTTCCTTGCGGTGATCGGGTGTCTGCTGCTCATGGCTGCGCTGCACGATCTGCTGCTGCTCTGAGCCGTACCCGCGGTGCCCGGCGTCACCCGCCGGGTACCGCGTCGACACCACCGTCGCGGGCGGGAACTCAGCCCGCCGCCTCCTTGCGGCGCGCCCGGTAGGCCGCCACATGCAGCCGGTTCCCGCAGGTACGGCTGTCGCAGTAGCGCCGCGACCGGTTGCGGGAGAGGTCGACGAAGGCGTGCCGGCAGTCGGGGGCCTCACAGCGCCGCAGCCGCTCCTGCTCTCCGGAGACCACGAAGAAGGCCAGCGCCATGCCGCAGTCCGCCGCCAGGTGGTCGGCGACGGAGGCACCCGGCGCGAAGTAGTGCACATGCCAGTCGTAGCCGTCGTGGTCGGTGAGCCGTGGAGTGGTGCCCGCCGCGGCCACCAGGTCGTTGATCAGTCCGGCCGCGGCCCGGGGGTCGGAGGCCGAGAAGATCGAGGCGAACCGGCCGCGGATCTTGCGCACCGCGGACAGGTCGAACTCCGAGAGCACCCCGACATCACTGATCTCGTGCTTCTGTACGAAATCCTCGAGAGCCGCGACGTCCGGCAGCGCGTCCGGAGTCGTGGTGTCCTCCGGTGCGGTGTTCACCAGATCCACCACGGCATCGAGGGCACACCGGGTGTCATGGGTGATCAGCACGTTTCGCTCCCTGGCCTGGGGGGTCGGGCGGGCGCCCGCCGATGCTGGCCGATGGTAGTGGCTCCACGAGCGCCCGTACCGGCCCCGGACCTCACGAACCGGTGGTAACGGGCGCACGCACCGGCGCCGCCCCGCGAGAATCCGCGGTGACGGCGCCGGTGTGCGTACCCATATGCGGTTGTCCTGGCCCGAGCCGTCACCCCGAGTCGACGGCGCCGGGCGGCTTGGTGAGATCTCGCGCCCTAGCTTTCCGCCAGGATGTGCGAGAGCTCCTGATCGAGATCGAAGTGCCGGTGCTCCGTGCCGGGGGGCACGGCGGCGTCTGTTCGCTTCAGGAACGACTCCAGGGCCCGGGCCGGGGCCTCGAGCAGTGCTTCGCCTTCCGGGGAGCTCAGGGCGATGCACACGACGCCCTGACCGTGGCTGCGCGACGGCCAGACACGGACGTCGCCGGTGCCGGTGGGCCGATGGAGGCCCTCCGCGAGGAGGTCGCGGGCGAACACCCACTCGACGGTCTCCTCGGCTCCGGTGTGGAAGGTGGCGTGCACGGCGTAGGGGTCGGCCGTGTCGTACCGCAGGCCTGCGGGGACAGGCAGGGAGGACTCGCTCGACACAACGAGGCGCAGGTGCAGCTCGCAGCTGACCGTGGTGTTCATAAGCGCCAGGGCCTTTCGCTCAGTGTGCGCTCGGGGATTCGCACGTCGGCGAAATCGACATGCCACCTACGGTGCCGTTGTAAACCCCTCTGAGTGTTTTGCGTGCCTTTACGTAACTCTTCCGGCCGAGACACTGTTCGCGAGGTACGACCATTTCGGTGACCGGTTTCCCTCGGGTAAAGTTTGGCCGTATGAATACGGGGAGTGACGAGCAGGCCGAGGTGGCCGTGGCATCGGACGAGTCGAAGACGAGCGGGGCGCAGAGCGAGCAGGGGCTGGGCTCCAAGGCGCCGGAATTCATCAAGGCGCGCCGTGTGCTGCACCTGAGCTGGCAGGTCGGGATCTTCGTCATCGGCCTCGCCGTCGTGGTCCTGGGCATCATCATGCTTCCGCTGCCGGGGCCCGGCTGGGTCGTGATCTTCGGTGGCATGGCGATCTGGGCGACCGAGTTCGTCTGGGCCCAGCTGGTGCTGCGCTGGACCAAGCGCAAGGTGACCGAGGCGGCCCAGAAGGCGCTCGATCCCAAGGTGCGCCGGCGCAACATCATCCTGACGTCGATCGGCCTGGTGATCGTGATCGCGATCGGCGCGGTCTACCTCTACAAGTTCGGCTTCGAGATGCCGTGGAACATCAAGGACCAGTGATCGGCGGCCTGCGGGGGGTGCGGAAGCACCCCCTGACATGGGGTAATGTTCTTCCTGCGTCCGGGCGATTAGCTCAGTGGGAGAGCGCTTCGTTCACACCGAAGAGGTCACTGGTTCGAACCCAGTATCGCCCACCCGGACCGTCGGCCCGTCTGCCTCAGCGCAGACGGGCCGACGTCGTTCCGGGCCTCAGTGCCGCCGACGACTTTCGGCCGGGCAACGTCCGGGTGCGACAGGCCAGTTCGCGTTCGGCCCGTCGAATGCCCGCGTCTCACCTGCGACTTCACCTCGTTCGTCGGCCGGCTCGCGTCCGACGTGCCGTCAACTCGCCCAGCGGCCTCACAAGAAATTCCTGTCCGAATCATTGACGCATTCCGAGGCCCCTCGTAACTTGTGCCAGCAAGCGCTTACTTGAAACGATTCATGCAGGCGGCAACGACGCTGCGGGGAGGGGCCCGACCATGGGAACCAGCAGGAATGTTGAGAGGCGAACGATCCTGAAGGTGGCCGGGGCCTCGGCTGCCACGATCGGGCTGGGGGCAACCACCGCGTGCGGTGGCGAAAGCGGTTCCGGAGACGGGACGGTGACACTCCGTTACGCGTGGTGGGGTGGCGAGCCGCGCACCATCGCCATCAAGAAGTCGATCGCGCTCTTCGAGAAGAAGTACCCGAAGATCAAGATCAAGCCCGAATTCACCGACTACGCAGCGTTCTGGGAGAAGTTCCAGACGCAGGCCTCCGGCGGGAATCCGCCGGACGTATTCCAGAATGCGGTCGGTTTCCTCCGCAAGTACGACAAGCGCGGTGTTCTGCTGGATCTCAAGGCGCAGGCGGACGCCGGGAATCTGGACCTGGACAACTTCCGCAACGGCGTTCTGGCGAACGGTCAGGTCGACGGCAAGCAGCTCGGTGTCCCCGTCGGCGCCAACACCATGGCGCTCGTCATCGACCTCAAGGCCTTCGAGAAGGCGGGCGTCGAGGCGAAGTTCGGCTGGACCTGGGACGAGTACTTCGACGCGCTGCAGACCATCCAGGACAAGCTGAAGATCGCCGGAGACACCGGCTATTTCAGCATCATGTACCTGTACGACCTGTATCTGCGTCAGAACGGCAAGGCGTTCTTCACCGACTCCGATCTCGGCTTCACCGAGGACGATCTGACGCAGTGGTGGGCCGACGGCTACAAGCGTGTGAAGTCCGGGCTCGTCGCCGACCCCAAGAAGATCGAACAGGTCATGCCCAAGTCCGGTCTGTCGGCGGGCCTTGCCGCGTCCGAGTTCACCTGGGACAACTTCTCCATCCGCTACGAGGGTGAGGGCGAGTCGGACTACGGCCTCGCGCCGATCCCCACCACGGACGGCAAGCAGACCGGCCAGTACCTCGGCTCGCTGATGATGAGCGCCTTCTCCGGGACCAAGCACCCCAAGGAGGTCGCCCAGTTCATCTCCTTCATGGTCCACGACCCCGAGGTCGGCAAGATCATGGGCTACGACCGGGGCATCCTCGCCACCACCGAGCAGTACGACGCCTTCAAGCCCACCGACGCCAACAACAAGGGCGTCGCGGCCTACGAGGAAGAGGTCGCCAAGGCCGGCGTGCTCGGGAAGATCACCCCGCACCCGTCCGGGACCGACGTCATCGAAGCGGCGTTCCTGCGCCTCGGCGGCGAGGTCGCCCAGGGCAAGACCAAGCCGGCCGACGCCGCCAAGGCGCTGTTCAGCGAGGCCAAGGCCGCGTTCGCGGGCTGAGGGGACGTACCACCATGACGCTCGTCAAGGAAGCGCCCGCGCGTCCGGCGAAGAAGCGGTCCGCCGCTCCTTTTGCCGGGCGGCGCGGGCGGCGCCGCGAGAACATCGCCGGCTACCTCTTCATGTCGCCGTGGATCGCGGGGTTCCTGGTCCTCACGGCGGGGCCGATGATCGCGTCGCTGTACTACGCGTTCACCAGCTACAACCTGTTCACGCCGCCCAAGTGGGTGGGCCTGGACAACTTCACGACGATGTTCCAGGACCCGCGCTGGCAGAAGTCGGTCGAGGTCACACTCAAGTACGTCGTCGTGGCCACCCCGCTCAAGCTGCTGCTCGCGCTCGGTGTCGCGCTGCTGCTCGCGCAGAAGCGGAAGGGGCAGGGCCTGTACCGGGCCGCGTTCTACATGCCCTCGCTCATCGGCGCCAGCGTCTCCGTCGGCTTCGTGTGGCGGGCGCTGTTCTCGGACGACGCGGTCGTGGACCGTACACAGAAGGTCTTCGGGCTCGACGTGGGCGGCTGGATCGGCAACCCCGACTACGTCATCTACGCCCTGGTGGCCCTGAGCATCTGGCAGTTCGGTGCGCCGATGGTCATCTTCCTGGCCGGGCTCAAGCAGGTCCCGCAGGAGCTGTACGAGGCCGCCGAGGTCGACGGTGCCGGACCGCTGCGCAGGTTCTGGAACATCACGCTGCCGATGATCTCCCCGGTGCTGTTCTTCAACGTGCTGCTGGAGTCCATCCACGCGTTCCAGGTGTTCGGCTCCGCCTACGTCGTCTCCGACACCAGGTGCGGGCCCGCCGACGCCACCCTCGTCTACACCTGTTACCTCTACCAGAAGGGCTTCAAGGAGGCCCAGATGGGCTTCGCCTCCGCGATGGCCTGGACGCTGGTGATCGCGGTGGCGCTGGTCACGGCGGTCCTGTTCTGGTCGCAGAAGAAGTGGGTGCACTACGAGGAGGCCGCCAAGTGACCGCCACCACCCCTGTCGCGCACACCGTGAACGAGCGGAAGCGGGCCGGATCGATCGTCTGGCACGTCGGCGCGCTCCTCGTCCTCGCGGTCGTCCTCTACCCGGTGATCTGGGTGCTCGGCGCCTCCTTCAAGCCGAGCAAGGACATCATCGCCAGCCTCGACCTGCTGCCCACCAAGCCGGTCTGGGCGAACTTCTCCGGGCTCGCCGACGGCATCTCCGGCATCTCCATCACCAGCTTCTTCACCAACTCGCTGATGTACGCGGGCCTGGCCGTGGTCGGTGTGGTGCTGTCCAGCTCGCTGACGGCGTACGCCTTCGCCAAGATCCGGTTCGCCGGGCGGAACCTGATGTTCACGCTCATGATCGGCACCCTGCTGCTGCCGTACCACGTGCTGCTCATCCCGCAGTACGTGCTGTTCCGCAACCTCGAACTCACCGACACCCTGGTGCCGCTCGTCGCGGGGAAGTTCCTGGCCACGGAAGCCTTCTTCGTGTTCCTGATGGTGCAGTTCATGCGCGGGCTCCCCAAGGAGCTGGACGAGGCTGCCAAGCTCGACGGCTGCGGACATCTGCGCACCTACTGGTCGATCGTGCTGCCGCTGAGCCGGCCCGCGATCATCACCAGTGCGATCTTCACCTTCATCAACGCCTGGAACGACTTCATGGGGCCGTTGATCTACCTCAACACCCCCGACAAGTACACCGTCTCGCTCGGCCTGATGATGTTCCGCGACCAGGAGGGCATCTCCAACTACGGAAGCATGATCGCGATGTCGCTGGTGGCGCTCGTGCCGGTGATCGCCTTCTTCATGGCCTTCCAGCGGTACCTCATCGACGGTATGGCGACCTCCGGATTGAAGTGAGGCGAATCCCATGGCCCAAGCGCGTGTGAAGGCCCGCAGGCTGTCCTTTCTCGGCGGGGAACGGTTCGCCGTGTTCGCCGAGTGTCTGCTCACGGGGGTGTGGATCGCCGTGGCCTCGCTCGGCGTCGTCACCTACCCCGCGGCCTTCGCCGCAGGCACCCGCCACCTTCGCCGCCGTACCGGTCACGAGGGCGGCGGCCTGCGGGAGTTCGTCGAGGACTTCCGTACGGCCCTGCGCGGCGGGTGGGTCGTCGGGCTCGCCGGATGGGTGGTGGCCGCCGCGGTCTGGGTGGACGTCCTGGCCGCACGGGCCGGCCTGCCCGGCGGGCCGTTCGTCGGGGCCGTCGGCATCTTCGCACTGATCGGGCTCGCCGTGGCCCTGCTGCGGGCCGCGGCCAGTTGGACGCCCGGTGACGCCTGGCGGCTGCTGCTCGCGGACGCCGGGCGGCGGACCGTGCTCGATCCCGCCGGGTCCTTCCTGATCGTCTGCGGGCTGGGCGTCGTGGCCCTGTCCGCCATGTTCGTCGCACCGCTGGCGGTCCCCGTCCTCGGGGCCGTCGCGGCGGCGGCCGTCGCCGTCGAGGAACGCTACCGGCGCCGCTGAAGGGCGGTGCCCCCGCACCAGGTCGGCGCCCCGGGCGCCGTACCTCTCTCTGTCATGCCCCTGACCATTGCACGGAAAAAGCTTCCCGCACGGAAGGAAAGGCAGGACCCCCATGTCTCCCATCCCCCGCAGGTCCCTCCTCAAGGCGGCCGCCGTCGCCGGCGCCGCCGCACAGTTCAGCTGGGCCCTGGGCGCCAGGGACGCGCAGGCCGCGCCGAGAGCCGCGGAGGCCGACGACTCTCCCGTGACCCTGGACTGGCTGGAGGACGGCGGCCTCGGCGCCGCACCCGGCTCCACGCTCGGCGTCCCCTGGCCGAAGGGCGTCCACCAGGAGGACCAGACCTTCGCGCTGACGGACGCGGACGGCAAGTCCGTACCCGTGCAGTCCTGGCCGATCGCCTACTGGCCGGACGGATCCCTCAAGTGGACCGCCCACGCCGTGAGTTCGGGCGACGGCAAGCTCACCCTCGCCGCCGGCGAGGCCGCTGTACCGGACAAGAAGGTCACCGTCGACAAGAGCGGCGGCACCATCACCGTCTCCACCGGTGTCATCACCGCGAGGATCGGCAAGTCCGGTGCCACGCTGATCAAGTCGGTCACCCGCGGCTCGACCGAGATCGCCAGGAACGGCAAGCTCGTGCTGATCCGCCAGCCCGAGATCGAGGACGAGGACCAGGGCGCGGTCAGGACCGAGCGCTTCGACGGCGCCATCTCCGAGGTCACCGTCGAGCAGGACGGCCCCGTCCGCGCGGTCGTCCGCATCGACGGCAAGCACCGCAAGGGCAACCGGAGTTGGCTGCCCTTCTCGATCCGTCTGTACTTCTACGCGGCCGCCGACTCCTTCCGCATGGTGCACACCATCACCTTCGACGGCACCCAGGAGCCGGGCAAGGCCAGCGGCGACTTCATCCGCGGCATCGGGGTCCGCTTCACCGTGCCGATGCGCGACCAGTCCTACGACCGCCACATCCGCATCGGCGGCGACGGCACCGGTCTGCTGAGGGAGGCGGTGAAGGGCATCACGGGGCTGCGCCGCGACCCCGGCGCCGCCGTGCAGGCCGCCCAGTACGCCGGCGAGAAGCTGCCCGACCCGGCCACCTGGGACCAGCGGGTCACCACCCGCCTCCAGTACATCCCCGAGTGGGGCGACTACACCCTCTCCCAGCTCTCCGCCGACGGCTTCACCCTGCGCAAGCGCACCAAGAAGGGCCACGGCTGGATCGGCGCCGGCGGCGGCAGGCGGGCCTCCGGCTTCGGCTACGTCGGTGGCGCGAGCGGCGGACTCTCCTTCGGCCTCAGGGACTTCTGGGAGAAGTTCCCGGCCCAGCTCGACATCCGCGACGCCCAGACCGACGAGGCCGAGGTCACCCTCTGGCTCTGGTCGCCCGAGGCACAGCCCATGGACCTGCGCTTCTACCACGACGGCATGGGCCAGGACACCTTCGCCGAGCAGCTCGAAGGCCTCAACATCACCTACGAGGACTACGAACCCGAGTTCGGCACGCCGTACGGCATCGCCCGCACGTCGGAACTGCTGTTCTGGGCCAACGAGTCGACCCCGACCCCGGCGAAACTCGCCGAACAGGTCGAGGCCGTACGGGTGCTGCCCCAGCTCGCCGCGCCGCCCAAGCAGCTCATCAAGGCGCAGGTCTTCGGCCCCGGCCTGTACTCCGAGCCCGACCGCTCCACACCCGCCAAGGCGAAGATCGAGGACCACCTCGACTTCCTCTTCACCTACTACAAGGACCAGGTGGAGCAGCGCCGTTGGTACGGCTTCTGGGACTACGGCGACATCATGCACACCTATGACACCGTCAGACACCAGTGGCGGTACGACATCGGTGGCTACGCCTGGGACAACTCCGAGCTGTCGCCCGACCTCTGGCTCTGGTTCGCGTACCTCCGCTCGGGCCGCGCGGACATCTTCCGCTTCGCCGAGGCGATGACCCGGCACACCGGCGAGGTCGACGTCTACCACCTCGGCAAGTGGGCGGGGCTCGGCACCCGGCACGGTGTGCAGCACTACGCCGACAGCGCCAAGCAGCAGCGCATCGCCAACACGACGTACCGCCGCTACTACTACTTCCTCACCGCGGACGAGCGCGTCGGCGACCTCATGCACGCCAACGTCGACTCCGACGAGACCTTCCTCGTCCTCGACCCCATCCGCAAGATCCGCACTGAGCCGTACACCCCCGACCGGCACGCGCTGTCGATCGGCTTCGGCACGGACTGGAGCGGGCTCGTGTCGGCCTGGCTGACGGAGTGGGAGCGCAAGGGGCCGAAGTGGGAGAAGGCCAAGGCGCGGGTGCTGTCGACGATGGAGACGATCGGCGCCCAGCCGAACGGCTTCGTCCAGGGGTCCGGCCTGTACGACCTCGACACCGGGAAGTTCGCCATCGCCTCGGCGCCGGTGGTCGGGGTCTCGCACCTCTCCGCCGTCTTCGGCCTCAACGAGCTGTGCGCCGAGCTCATCGACCTCGTCGACATCCCGAAGTTCAACGAGGCGTACTACGACTACTGCCGCTACTTCAACGCCACCAAGGCCGAGCAGGCGGCGCGGTACGGGTCCAACTTCGGCACGCTGCTGCTGTTCCAGGGGCACTCGCGGCTCGACGCGTACACGGCCGTGCGGACCGGGGACGAGAAGCTGGCCAAGCGGGCCTGGGAGAAGTTCTACAACTCCGACGGGTACAAGGAGTCGGCGCCCTGGAAGACGGAGGAGCTGAGCGGGCCGGTGGCGTTGGTGCCGGGCAGTGAGGCGGTGTGGGTGTCCACGAACGACACCGCGTTGTACGGGCTCGCGGCGATCGAGAACCTGGCGTTGCTCGGGGACAAGATGCCTTCGTAGGGGCTGATGCCGTGGGGAACCGCGCGACCGTTGTGGCTGGTCGCGCGGTTCCCCGCGCCCCTGGGTGGGTCAGCTCATCCTTCCCAGGATGTTCCGCATCCTTCGGACATCCCTGATGCGCTGTTCGTACGTCGCTCCCAGCGCGAGCAGCAGGAGGCCGGCCAGGGCCGGGGGCACCCAGCGGGGGAGGGCGTCCGTCACCTGGACGATGTAGGGGGCGAGTTCGTGCAGCGCGTCCAAGGTCAGGACCGAGCCGCCGAGCACCAGCGGGGCCTGGAGGTTGTGACCGCCGCCCAGCAGGGTGAGGGACAGTGCCGCCAGACCCAGGAGCAGGGGGCGGGTCCAGTGCGGGTCGCTCCATGCCGCCGCGAGGCTCGGCAGGAGGGTGGCGGCGAGGCCGGGGCCGTACGCCGTCCACGACGAGGTCTGCGGGTCGCGGCGCCTGCGCAGGAAGCCGATGAGGAGCGCCGGGACGGTCACCGGGACCGTGTAGGCCTCCGGGATCGTCACGTCCCAGGCCGCCAGGCGTACCCAGGTCGCCAGGACGAACAGGACGGCGGCCGCGTAGCCGACGGGGCGGCGGTCCGGGCGGATCGCCGTGCCCGCCGCGATCACTCCGCACAGGGCCAGGACCAGGGCGAGCACAGGCAGGTCGGGCGTCGCGAGGCCGATGGCGAGCAGTCCGGCGGCCGCTCCCGTCACCTCCAGGGGAATGCGTTCGGCCACGCGCGGCGCGACCAGGGCCGCGACCACGGGGACCACCAGGACCAGCAGCGCGGTGTGCTGCGGCGGCCAGTCCGCGGCCGCGCCCGTCGCGCAGGCCAGCGCGGTGGCGTACGCGAGGGCGGCCGGGGCCGTGACGGACGTCAGCCGCCAGGAGACCGCCGCGAAGAACGCGGTGAGCGCACAGAGCGTGGTGAGCGTCGCCGTCTGGGAGGCCAGCGCGGTGAAGGCGAGGTTGGCGGAGGTGGCGAGGGCGAGGAACGTCGCCGTCGGCTGCCCGTACGGAGAGGCGAGCGCGACCGCGGTCAGGGCTCCCAGCGTCAACAGGCCCGTCGTGTACGGGAGTTCGAGAACCGCCGGAAGCGTCAGGGCGGCCGCCCAGGTGAGCGCCAGCGCGCCGGTCAGGGCCTGGGCGTGCCGGTCGGTGTTCCTGGCCGCCAGGGCGAGCACCGCCGCGACGGCCACCAGGACGAGCGGAGCCGCCGACATGTCCGGCGGCCAGGGCGCGTCCACCGTCACCGCGTCCCGGACGGTCGCCGGCGCCCCGGACCACGCCCGCGAGGTCCAGGCGACCGGCCCCAGCAGCGTGATCGCCACGAGCGGCAGCGCCCACAGCACCGCGAGCCCCTGTACGACGGCGGAGGACCGGACGAGCCCGTCGCGTACCGCCTGGGGCAGCCGGCCGATCCGCACGGCCGCCAACAGCGCGATCCCGCAGGCGAGATGCACCGGAACCGTCCACACGTCCGGCACCGCGGGGCGGACCGCACCGCCCGCGGCGGCGACCGCGAGGAGGCCCGAGGTCACGGCGAGACCGACGGCATGGCCCTTGCCCAGGCCGCCGCGCCAGGCCGCGCCCAGCGCGATCGCCGCCGCGAGGAGGACGAGCGCCGCCGCACGGGCGGCGGCGCTCGGACCGGTAGCCGTCCAGGACAGCCAGCCGGCCGTCAGCGCGCCCGCGGAACCCAGGCCGTACGCGCCGACCGCGGCGACGACACGTACGGACCCGAGGGTCACCCGGAGCGCGACAACCGTGTCGAACGCCGCCGTCACCAGCAGCGCGGACGTGATGCCCTGGGCGCCCGCGGAGGTCGAGACCGCCCAGAAGAACAGCGGGAGTTGGGCCGCGGCCAGCGCCGCGGGCAGAGGCAGCCGCAGCTCGGCCGCCCGCGGCAGCAGTCCGTACCCCGCCCAGAGCCCCGCCAGCAGCGCCGCCGCGACCGCCGTGTATCCAGCGCCGTCCGCACCCGGGACGGCGACCGCGTACAGCGCGTACGCGTCGAGCACCGTCAGCGCCAGACCCAGACCCGCCACCGACTCGGCCGTCGAGCGCAGCCCGCGCTTCACCAGGGGCAGCGGAGCGGCGAGCGTGGCCAGCGTGAGCGCGCCGAGCACCAGACCCCGGCCGGCGATCCCCATGTGCCCCCAGCTGACCAGCGTGAACACCATCGCGGCGATCGTGAGCAGGACCCCGCCGAGCAGCAGGAGAAGGTTCTGCACGCCGGGAGCGCTGGTCTCCGGGCGGGGCGATGCCCCGGGGGCCTGCTTCGTCGGACTCGTCGTCGGCTGCGTCGCCGGCCGCGGCTGGAGCGCGGCGACCAGCCATGCCCGTCGGGTCAGCAACTGGGCCCGGCGGCGGTCGAGTTGCCACAGCTCGGCATCGAGGAGCCGCAGCTCTTCGGCCGGGGGCGGGATGTGCGTCATGCCATGGAGTGTGGTCCGCGTCACGTCGTAGGACATGAGTGCGCGTACTCAGAACGTACTCAGATCCGTGCGGGCACACTCTGTGCATGGACTGGACCCATTACCGCTTCCGCACGCAGTGGGCCCTGAGCGCGCCGCCCGCCACCGTCTACGACGCCCTGGAACAGGCCGAGGACTACCCCCGCTGGTGGCCCCAGGTCCGCGAGGTGAACCGCCTCGACGACACCACCGGCGTCATCACCATCCGGGCCACCCTGCCCTACGACCTGGTCTTCACCGCGCGGGAGGTGCGGCGCGACCGGGCGGCCGGGGTGCTGGAGATCGCCATGACCGGGGACCTGGAGGGCTGGGCGCGCTGGACCATCGACGGGGACGGCGCGCGCAGCCTCGCCCGCTACGAGCAGGTGGTCGACGTGCACAAGCCGCTCCTGAGGCGGCTCGCGGTGCCCGGGCGGCCGGTGTTCCGCGCCAACCACCGGCTGATGATGCGGGCCGGACGGCGGGGTCTGGCCGCGTACTTGGAAGCGGTTTGAAGGAACGGCGCGGAGCCCTGTATTGTTCGGTGCGTTCCCGGGCGATTAGCTCAGTGGGAGAGCGCTTCGTTCACACCGAAGAGGTCACTGGTTCGAACCCAGTATCGCCCACCGGGAGAAAGCCGGTCCGCGTCACGCGGACCGGCTTCCTTTTTGTCCGGGCCCCTCCTCAGGCGGCCGCCGCGGGCAGCTCCGGACGGAGCGGCCACGCCGGGTCCACCGCCTCCGGGGTGCCGCTGCGCGCGAACCACGCCTGGAGCCCCCGCGCCTGCGCCGCGTGCCAACCGGCCTGGAGCGCGTGCAGCTCGTTCGCGCTCAACCGCTCCAGGCGGGCCGCGAAACGGCGCCCCACGGCCCGTACGACATCCAGCGCGGCCAGCGCGTCCGCACCCGCGTCGTGCGCGCCGTCGAGCGTGACCTCGTAGTGCGCGCACAGGTCCGTCAGTGTGCGGCGGCCCTTGCGGTAGCGGTCCAGATGTTTGTCCAGGACTCTCGGGTCCAGCACCAGCAGTGGCGACGACTCGAACCAGCGGTCCAGCGACGAGGCCCGATGGCGGCGCAACTCCCGGTCCAGGATGGTCAGATCGAACGGGGCGTTCATGACCACCAGCGGACGGCCCGCGGCGGCCTGTTCGGTCAGGTGTTCCGCTATCTCGTACATCACCGGCGCCGGCCAGCGGCCGTTGCGCTGGAGATGGTCGTCCGTCAGCCCGTGCACCGCCGTCGCGCCCTCGGGCACCGGCACACCCGGGTTCACCAGCCATCGGGTCACCCGCGGCCGGGTGCCCGGGGCGTCCTGGACGACTATGGCGGCCGACACGATCCGGTCGGTCTCGACGTCGACGCCCGTGGTCTCCGTGTCGAAGGCGGCCAGGGGCCCCTCGTACCAGCACGTCATACCTACACAACCCCTCGTTCACCCACGGCAGCTGACGCACCGTCTTCTGCCTGTTTGGTGATACCCGGGCTGTTTGCGCCGTACGCCGGAAGGACACAACAGGAATACGGGTCTTTGCAGTTCAGGGACCCGCGGTGCGGATTCACCGAACGTGGAAGGCTGTTGGTCATGGCGATAGCGCAGCCCGAGCGGGGCGGGCTGCTGCCCGAGCGCACGGGCCCCCTTCGCGGCACACTCGCCACCACCGCCTGCATGGAGACCCTGCAGGTGGGCTATCTGCACGCCGTCGCGGCGGCGGCCGGCTGCTCGTTGTCGCAGCCCTTTCCGGACAACGGCATCGACTGGCACGTCAGCCACGGCTCGCCCGGGCACACCGTCGACGACGAGGTCACCATCAAGGTGCAGCTCAAGTGCACGTACCAGGTGCCGCCGAACCCCCCGGGACGGTTCTTCTCCTTCACGCTCGACAACGACCATCTGCGCAAACTCGCGCGCACCCCCGTCTCGGTGCACAAGATCCTCGTCGTCATGCTCGTGCCGAGATCCCAGGACGACTGGCTGCGCGCCAGCCACGACCGGCTCGACCTCAGGCACTGCTGCTACTGGGTCAACCTGGCCGGCCACCCGATCACCGGCCGGACCCGCACCACCGTGCGGATACCGACCTCACGCATCTTCGACGACCGGGCGCTGTGCGAGATCATGACGCGGGTCGGGACGGGAGGCAGGCCATGACCCACCGGCCCCTCGAGGAGGCGCTGCGGCCCGTGCGACCGCACCCGGTCGAGGCCGCCTGGGACCGCGCCCCCGAACCCGACGAGGTCGACCCCGCGGTCCTCGGCGCCCTGCTGCGCCGGCACGGCTGGCAGCGCCGCGGCGGTGCCCCCGGACGCTACGGCCGCTGGACCCCGCCGGGGCAGGGCACCGGCGGGACGAGCCTGCTGGTGCCCGAGAGCCGCGCCTTCCCCGACAGCGACGACCTGCTCGGCGAGGCGCTCGTCGCCCTCGCCCGCAGCGGCACACCCTCCGCCCGCGAGGTCCTCGTCGGCCTCGCCGTGCCCAGCGACGAGATCCGCTGGTGGCGGGACGCACCGACCGGACCGGGTGGCACCGCGCCCTGGACGGTGGAGGAACAACTGCGCGCCGCCGCCCGCCAGATGCTGCTCGCCGGAGCGCTCGCCACCCGCGCGCGTGCCGGGTACCACGGCGCCCGCCACCGCCGCGCCGCCGCCACTCTCATGGAGAGCGTGCTCGTCGGCACGGCGACCGGCGGCGGCCTAGCCGCCTTCGTGCCCGTCGGCAGTGGGCGCCCCCTCGCCGTACGCCTCCACCAGGCCCTGTACGCCGCCCGCGAGGCCATCGACTACCAGCGGGCCACCGGTGGCATGGACGCCTTCGACGGAGCCGTCGAGGCGGGGGTGAGCCGTGAGCTCACCGAGGCGCTGATCGCCCTCGTGCGCGGGACCGAGGGCGCGCGCATCGCCGTCGAGTGGGCGCCGGCCGCCGGAGTGCCCGCGGGCTGTGCCGCCGGGGTCGAGCCCGTCGAGTTCTCGCCCGGCGATCTGCCCGCGCTGCGCGAGGCCGGGGCCCGCTATCTGCGCGAGGAGCCGTCCGTGCCGGTGCGGATCACCGGGGCGGTCGTGCGGATGCGCAGGTCGGGGCCGCGCGGGGAGGGCAGCGTACGGCTGCGGGTGATCGCCGGTGTCGAGGTGCCGTACGTCCGGCTCACCCTGGACGAGGAGTCGTACCGGATCGCCGGGCAGGCGCACCTCGTCGGGCTGCCGGTGCGGGTGCACGGGCGGCTGGAGAGCCGTGGCGGGTTCCGGCGCCTGACCGGGGCCTCCGGCGTCGCGCCGGTGCAGGTGGACGAGGCGGAGCGGGACCGGTTGATGAAGTCCTTGCAGGAGAACCTGGACTTCTTCGAGGAGGCCTGCGGAGGGGACTGATTTCGCGGAGGTGGGTCCCGGGTCGGTACGATCGCCTCTTGCGCGCGCTCACGGTACGGCGCCCGCATCCACCTTCAGTCAGGAGAGACCGGTGTCAGACGTCCGTGTGATCATCCAACGCGATTCCGAGCGGGAAGAGCGCACGGTGACGACGGGCACCACGGCCGCCGAGCTCTTCGCCGGCGAGCGCTCGATCATCGCCGCGCGCGTGGCCGGTGAGCTGAAGGACCTCGCGTACGCCGTCGCCGAGGGCGACGAGGTCGAGGGCGTCGAGATCTCCTCCAAGGACGGTCTCGACATCCTGCGCCACTCCACCGCGCACGTCATGGCGCAGGCCGTGCAGGAGCTCTTCCCCGAGGCCAAGCTGGGCATCGGCCCGCCGGTCAAGGACGGCTTCTACTACGACTTCGACGTCGAGAAGCCGTTCACGCCCGAGGATCTCAAGGCCGTCGAGAAGAAGATGCAGGAGATCCAGAAGCGCGGGCAGCGCTTCGCCCGCCGTGTGGTGACCGACGAGGCCGCCCGCGAGGAGCTGGCCGCCGAGCCGTACAAGCTGGAGCTGATCGGCCTCAAGGGCTCGGCCTCCTCCGACGACGGCGCGGACGTCGAGGTCGGCGCCGGCGAGCTGACGATCTACGACAACCTCGACGCCAAGACCGGCGACCTGTGCTGGAAGGACCTCTGCCGCGGTCCCCACCTGCCCACCACCCGGAACATCCCGGCGTTCAAGCTGATGCGCAACGCGGCCGCCTACTGGCGCGGCAGCGAGAAGAACCCGATGCTCCAGCGCATCTACGGCACCGCCTGGCCCTCCAAGGAGGAGCTGAAGGCCCACCTCGACTTCCTCGCCGAGGCCGAGAAGCGCGACCACCGCAAGCTGGGCAACGAACTCGACCTGTTCTCCATCCCGGAGCAGATCGGCTCCGGCCTCGCCGTCTTCCACCCCAAGGGCGGCATCATCCGCCGGGTCATGGAGGACTACTCGCGCCGCCGCCACGAGGAGGAGGGCTACGAGTTCGTCTACACCCCGCACGCGACGAAGGGGAAGCTCTTCGAGACGTCCGGGCACCTGGACTGGTACGCCGACGGCATGTACCCGCCCATGCAGCTCGACGAGGGCGTGGACTACTACCTCAAGCCCATGAACTGCCCGATGCACAACCTGATCTTCGACGCGCGCGGCCGCTCCTACCGTGAACTGCCGCTGCGCCTCTTCGAGTTCGGGACCGTGTACCGGTACGAGAAGTCGGGCGTCGTGCACGGCCTCACGCGTGCGCGTGGCTTCACGCAGGACGACGCGCACATCTACTGCACCCGTGAGCAGATGTCGGAGGAGCTCGACAAGACGCTCACCTTCGTCCTCGGTCTGCTGCGGGACTACGGCCTGACCGACTTCTACCTGGAGCTGTCCACCAAGGACCCGGAGAAGTTCGTCGGCACGGACGAGGTCTGGGAGGAGGCCACGGAGACGCTGCGTCAGGTGGCCGAGAAGCAGGGCCTGCCCCTGGTCCCCGACCCGGGCGGCGCCGCGTTCTACGGCCCGAAGATCTCCGTGCAGACCAAGGACGCCATCGGCCGCACCTGGCAGATGTCGACCATCCAGCTCGACTTCAACCTGCCCGAGCGCTTCGACCTGGAGTACACCGGCCCCGACGGCTCCAAGCAGCGCCCGGTCATGATCCACCGCGCGCTGTTCGGCTCCATCGAGCGGTTCTTCGCCGTGCTCCTGGAGCACTACGCGGGCGCCTTCCCGGCGTGGCTGGCCCCGGTCCAGGCGGTCGGCATCCCGATCGGTGACGCGCACGTCGAGTACCTGGAGAAGTTCGCGGCCGCGGCCAGGAAGCAGGGGCTACGGGTCGACGTGGACTCCTCCTCCGACCGGATGCAGAAGAAGATCCGCAACGCCCAGAAGCAGAAGGTGCCCTTCATGGTCATCGCGGGCGACGAGGACATGGCGGGCGGCTCGGTCTCCTTCCGCTACCGCGACGGCTCGCAGGAGAACGGCATCCCGTTCGACGAGGCCATCGCGAAGATCGCGAAGGTCGTCGAGGAGCGGGCGCAGATCTGATCCGACGGCACCTGAGGGGCCCCCGGGAGGTTCAGCCTCCCGGGGGCCCCTCGTCGTCCTCCCGCGCGAACACCTGGAGCAGCCAGGAGGCGAACGTGCCGGTGACCGCGCCCAGCAGTGCCAGTCCGATCGCCATGATCCCGACCGCGATCAGACGTCCCATGGGCGTGACGGGGGAGACGTCGCCGTAGCCGACGGTCGCGAGAGTGGCGCAGGTCCACCACACGGCGTCCCCGAAGGTGCGCATCGTCGCATCGGCGGCCCCCTGCTCCTGCTGGTAGACGGCGAGGGCACCCGTGAAGCCGAGCAGGAGCGTCGACAGACCGGCGTACACGATCACGCGCGCGTGCAGGGCTAGCCGGGGCCGCCCGTGCCGGCGCTGCACGGCCTCGTACACCTTGACCACCCGCAGTGGCCGCAGGAGAGGGAGCACCAGCACCAGGGTGTCCAGCCAGTGCGTCCGTACGAAACGCAGCCGCTGTCCGTCGAGCCGCCAGCGCACCGCGTAGTCGACCGCGAACAGCGCCCAGGCGGCCAGCGTCACCGCCAGGCACAGGTCCCGCCAGACGCCCGGCAGATCATGGGCCAGGACGCTGATCGCGTACGCGGCGAGGAACGCCAGGGACGCCAATGCGAGGGGGAACTCGGTGCGCCGCTCCCAGCGGGCCTTGGGGCTGTCATCGTCCACCGGCCCAGCTTGGCCCCAGGAGGTTTCGCCGCAACCCCGCCGACACGCCGCGAACGGGCGAAGCCATATGCTTCCCTGCATGACGAGTGAGCCGGAGCAGCAGTGGGGAGTGGGCACCCAGGACGCGTTCCAGCGTCTGTGGACGCCCCACCGGATGGCCTACATCCAGGGCGAGAACAAGCCGACCGGCCCGGGTGCCGACGACGGGTGTCCCTTCTGCTCCATCCCGGCCAAATCCGACGAGGACGGGCTGATCGTCCGGCGCGGTGAGCAGGTGTACGCGGTGCTGAATCTGTATCCGTACAACGGCGGCCACCTGATGGTCGTGCCCTACCGTCATGTCGCCGACTACACCGACCTGACCGAGCCGGAGACCATCGAGCTCGCCGCGCTCACCAAGCAGGCGATGACCGCGCTGCGCACCGCGTCCGGCGCCCACGGCTTCAACATCGGCATGAACCAGGGCACGGTGGCCGGCGCCGGTATCGCCGCCCACCTCCACCAGCACATCGTCCCGCGCTGGGGCGGCGACACGAACTTCATGCCGGTCGTCGGGCACACGCGGGTGCTGCCGCAGCTGCTCGCCGACACCCGCAAGATGCTGGCGGAGGCCTGGCCCGCCGCGTAGGGGGCTACGCGTCGTACAGGTCGGCCTTCCTCGGTGACGGGTCCTGCACCGCGCCGCTGAGGAACGACGACCGGTTGCCGAACTTCTCCGTGTCCACGCCGTTGTCCTCCAGGACCTTGATCGCCGCCGCGTGCACCACGCGCAGCACGGGCGTCGCGGCCCGCATCGCGTCGTCGGCCATGAAGCGGTGGCGCCACGGCTTGTCGGCCCAGACGTGCCGCAGACCGAACGGCTCGGGGAGCGAGATCGTCCCGCCGAGCCAGTTCAGCAGGGGCGGATACCAGGTCAGCGGGGCGCGCACGGTCAGTCGCACGACCTCGTTCGTGGGGACCAGCGGGAGTTTCACCTTGCGGGTCTCCCACGGCTTGAGCGACTTCTGGACGTCCTTCGTCGGGGCCTCGGACTTGCCCGTGAACAGCGAGTTCACCGGGCCGAGCGCATGGCCGGTCACCTCGATGCGCAACGTCTCGTGCAGCACGGTGACGGTGATCATCATCGTGAGGATCAGCTGGCCGTCCCACAGCGTCCACTGCACGCCGAGGTAGTGCCGGTCGCCACTGCCGAACTGCTGCTTGTTGCAGATGTCCTGTATCGAGTGCTGCCGGTGCTGGAACGCCTCGATGTCCCCGGACTGTTCGGTGCGCGCCACCCCCTTGGCGTTCTCACCGATCGGCGTGACGATCCAGTGGCGTATGGACGCCTTCGGGAAGCCGCCCGTGTTGATGGTGTTCCGCTCCAGCATGCGCAGCCTGGCCTCGATGTTGCGGATGACGTCCCAGCTGCGGAACGGGTGGATCTCCCGGGTCGGGTCGGCGGGGGTCAGGTCTTCGGCGAGCTGCCAGCTGCCCCAGCGGGTGCCCATGCCCAGGATGCCCTTGGGGCCGGCGTAGAAGACGGCGTTCGACTGCTGCTCGGTGGCCATCCTGGCCAAGGACTGGCGCTTCTGCTCGGCCTGGGTCTCGCCGGGGCTGCTCGGCACCGCCTCGGGGACCTCGGCGCCGACGCTGCTGCCGGCGATCAGCCCGTCCCAGCGGGCTCGCAGGTCCTTCGCGACGCTGTCGCAGATCTGCTTGGCCCAGAACCAGCCGAGGACGGGTGCGACCACGCACGCGCGTGCGTACCAGCCCCAGAAGCCCGTGAACGGCATCTTGACCAGGAAGACGACGGCGAGCGCGCCGACGCCGACGAGAAGCGCCGTGGCCACGGCGGAGGCCCGCTTGTTCGGGTTCTTGTCGATGGTGGTGCGGATCCCGAAGACCAGGAGCCACACCAGGAGGCCGGGCAGGAACAGCAGACCGCACAGCACCATGACGGTCGACAGGCGTCGGTCCCGTGCCCGGCGCAGACGGTACGCGGCCAGGCAGTGGTCGACGACCACCTGGGGCGCGGTCCCGAAGGACTGGATGAGCGGCTTGCGGCCCGGACCGATCATGCGGTCGATCACGGCTCGCGAGAACGCCTCACCGAGGTTGGGTTTGAACAGGCCGCCGGTCCACGACCGGCCCTCCGAGACCGTCGTCTCGTGCCACTCGCTGTTGGCCTTCTTGATGTCCTCGACCAGATTGTCCCGGTACGCGGCCGAGGCGAGGGCGAAGGTAGCCGTCTGGCTCTCGTCGCCGGTGCGGGGCACCTGTGGTCCGAAGACACTCTCAATGGTCATTCCCGCCCCCGATCGCCGCCATGCTCGCTCCTGCGGCCTTCCCGACTTCCTTGCCCCGCACACCTGTTGATCAGGCCGTCCCGGTATCCGGGCCCGACTTGATCACGGCCCTCAGCGTATCCGCCGCCGCCGACATTCGTCGGCGGACGGCCGAAGGCACCCTTTTCAGACTCGTTCGCCTACGGGGTGCTGGGCGCGCCCCTCCGCCTCGTTCGCGTCGCCGACTCGGAGGGGAGCGTTCCAGGAAAGCCACTTGTAGTGTGCCCCGCGCCAACTCCTAGGAGTCGCGCGCCTCTTCACGGATCCTTTCGGCGATCTGCGGCGGCATGGGTTCGTGCCGTGCGTAGGAGCGGTTGAAGCGTGCCGTGCCGTGTGACAGGGAGCGCAGGTCGACGGCGTACCGGCCGATCTCGATCTCCGGCACCTCGGCCTTGACGACGGTGCGGTTCCCGCTGGTCTGCTCGGTGCCGAGCACCCGGCCGCGCCGGCCGGACAGGTCGCTCATCACGGCTCCCACGTAGTCGTCGCCGACCAGGATGCTGACCTCGGCCACCGGTTCGAGGAGATGGATCCTCGCGTCCGCCGCCGCCTCCCGCAGCGCCAGCGCGCCCGCCGTCTGGAACGCGGCGTCGGAGGAATCCACCGAGTGCGCCTTGCCGTCGAGCAGTGTGATCCGCACGTCGATGAGCGCGTAGCCGGCCGCGACCCCCTTGGCGGCCTGGGCGCGCACGCCCTTCTCGACGGAGGGGATGAACTGCCGGGGCACCGCGCCGCCGACGACCTTGTCCACGAACTCGATGCCCGAGCCGCCCGGCAGGGGCTCCACCTCGATCGCGCAGATCGCGAACTGCCCGTGCCCGCCGGACTGCTTCACATGCCGGCCACGGCCCGCCGACCTGTCGGCGAACGTCTCCCGGAGGGAGACCTTGTGCGGGACGACGTCGACCTGGACGCCGTACCGGCTGCGCAGCCGCTCCAGCGCCACGTCGGCATGTGCCTCGCCCAGGCACCACAGGACCACCTGGTGGGTGTCCTGGTTCTGTTCGAGCCGCATGGTCGGATCCTCGGCCACCAGTCGGCTCAGGCCCTGCGAGAGCTTGTCCTCGTCGGCCTTGCTGTGCGCCTCGATGGCGAGCGGCAGCAGCGGGTCGGGCATCTCCCAGGGCTCCATCAGGAGCGGGTCGTCCTTGGCCGACAGGGTGTCGCCGGTCTCCGCACGGCTCAGCTTGGCCACGCACACGAGGTCGCCGGCGATGGCGTGGGTCACCGGGCGCTGCTGCTTGCCGAACGGGGTGGACAGCGCGCCGACGCGTTCGTCGACGTCGTGGTCCTCGTGCCCGCGGTCGGCCAGACCGTGTCCGGAGACGTGCACCGTCTCGTCGGGGCGCAGGGTGCCGGAGAAGATCCGGACGAGGGAGACACGGCCGACGTAGGGGTCGGAGGACGTCTTGACGACCTCCGCGACCAGCGGGCCGTCGGTGTCGCAGGCCTTCACCTCGCGCGGCTTGCCGTCGATGGTGGTGACACCCGGAGTGGGGTGCTCGAACGGCGTCGGGAAGCCCCGCGTGACGAGCTCCAGCACCTCGACCGTGCCGAGCCCCTGCTTGCCGCCCTCGGCCGCGGGGGCGGCGGCCAGGACGGGGAAGAAGACCCCGCGCGCCACGGCCCGCTCCAGGTCCTCGATCAGGGTCTTGACGTCGACCTCTTCACCGCCGAGGTAGCGGTCCATGAGGGTCTCGTCCTCGCTCTCGGCGATGATCCCCTCGATCAGCCGGTTGCGGGCCTCCTCGATCTCCGGCAGCTGCTCCTCGCCCGGCTCGGACTCCTTGCGCTCGCCCGAGGAGTAGTCGAACAGCTTCTGCGACAGCAGGCCGGTCAGACCGGTCACGGGCGCGTGCCCGTCCGGACCCTGGGGGCCGTGCAACGGCAGATACAGGGGGAGCACGGCGTCGGGGTCGTCCCCGCCGAACGCCTCCGCGCAGGTCCGCGTCATCTCCTCGAAGTCCGCCCGGGCGGCCTCCAGATGCGTGATCACGAGCGCGCGCGGCATGCCGACGGCCGCGCACTCCTCCCACACCATGCGGGTCGAGCCGTCCACCCCGTCGGAGGCCGAGACGACGAAAAGGGCCGCGTCCGCCGCTCGCAGACCGGCCCTCAGTTCCCCGACGAAGTCGGCGTATCCAGGGGTGTCGAGAAGATTGACCTTGATGCCGTCCCATTCGACGGGCACCAGGGAGAGCTGTACCGAACGGTTCTGCCGGTGCTCGATCTCGTCGTAGTCGGAGACGGTGCCGCCGTCCTCCACGCGGCCCGCCCTGTTCACCGCCCCCGCTGTCAGCGCGAGAGCTTCCACCAACGTCGTCTTGCCCGATCCGGAGTGGCCGACCAGCACCACATTCCGTACGGACGCGGGGTGGTCGGCCGCTGTTGCCCTGCCGGCGGCTCCGGGGTGTGCGTTCGCCTTGTCGCCCATGGCCTTGCCTCCCGTGCACGGTGAGGTCACTGTGGGCGCGGACATGCGGATCCGCGGCGATGGCGGCTCCGGCGACGCCCGCGGTTCTTCGAGCTTTCCACTCCGGTCACGGTGCGTCCATACGGCGGACGCGATCGTGCCGTTACCCGTATGCCATGCGGCCGTGACACGGGGCGCGAGTGCCCGGCGTTCGCACATGCGCGCGCGTGGCTACGATGGGCCAGCCGGTGGCCAGCAGGGGCCGCGCGGCCACACCGACCCTCGGGAAGGCCATGCTGAACAAGTACGCGCGTGCATTCTTCACGCGTGTCCTCACGCCGTTCGCCTCATTTCTCATCAGAAGGGGTGTCAGCCCCGACACGGTGACGCTGCTGGGTACCGCGGGGGTGGTCGCGGGGGCGCTGGTCTTCTTCCCCATGGGCGAGTTCTTCTGGGGCACGATCGTGATCACGCTGTTCGTGTTCTCGGACCTGGTCGACGGCAACATGGCCCGCCAGCTCGGCCGTTCCAGCCGCTGGGGCGCCTTCCTGGACTCCACCCTTGACCGGGTCGCCGACGGCGCGATCTTCGGCGGCTTCATCCTCTGGTACGCCGGTGGCGGCGACGATCTCGTGCTGTGCGCGGTCTCGATCTTCTGCCTGGCGAGCGGTCAGGTGGTGTCGTACACCAAGGCCCGGGGCGAGTCGATCGGGCTGCCGGTCGCCGTCAACGGTCTCGTCGAGCGGGCCGAGCGCCTGGTGATCTCCCTGGTCGCGGCCGGTCTCGCCGGTTTGCACAAGTTCGGTGTACCGGGCATCCAGTACCTGCTGCCGGTCGCTCTGTGGATCGTCGCCGTCGGCAGCCTGGTCACGCTGATCCAGCGCGTCGTCACGGTCCGCCGCGAGGCGGCCGAGGCGGACGCGACCGCCCCGCAGGAGACCCAGGGGAGCGAGGCGGCGAAGTGAGTGCCCAGGACCGGCTCACCGACGCGCTGTACGGCCTCGGCTGGGGAGTGGTGAAGAAGCTCCCCGAGCCGGTCGCCGTACGCCTCGGCCGGACCGTCGCCGATCTCGCCTGGAAACAGCGCGGCAAGGGCGTGCGGCGGCTGGAGAGCAACTACGCGCGCGTGGTGCCCGACGCGACCCCCGAGCGCCTCGCCGAGCTGTCCCGCGCGGGCATGCGCTCGTACCTGCGCTACTGGATGGAGTCCTTCCGGCTGCCCGCCTGGAGCACCGACCGCGTCAAGGCGGGGTTCGACCCCAAGGACGTGCACCACCTGACCGACGGGATCGCCTCCGACCGGGGCGTCATCCTGGCGCTGCCGCACATGGCCAACTGGGACCTCGCCGGTGCCTGGGTCACCACCAAGCTGGAGACACCGTTCACCACGGTCGCGGAACGGCTCAAGCCGGAGACGCTGTACGACCGTTTCGTCGCCTATCGCGAGGGACTCGGCATGGAGGTCCTGCCGCACAGCGGCGGCACCGCCTTCGGCACCCTGGCCCGGCGGCTGCGCGACGGCGGCCTGGTCTGCCTGGTCGCCGAGCGCGACCTGTCCTCTTCCGGCGTCGAGGTCCGGTTCTTCGGCGAGACGACCCGGATCCCCGCGGGCCCGGCGCTCCTCGCCCAGCAGACCGGCGCGCTGCTGCTGCCGGTGACGCTCTGGTACGACGACTCGCCCGTCATGCGGGGCAGGGTGCACCCCCCGGTCGAGGTACCCGAGACAGGTACCCGCGCCGAGAAGACGTCTGTCATGGCACAGGCGCTGGCCGATGCCTTCGCCTCGGGGATCGCCGACCATCCGGAGGACTGGCACATGCTGCAGCGGTTGTGGCTCAAGGATCTCGACCCCGGTAAGGGGCCCTCGTGAAGATCGGCATCGTCTGCCCGTACTCCTGGGACGTGCCGGGCGGCGTCCAGTTCCACATCCGCGATCTCGCCGCGTACTTCATCCGGCTCGGCCACGACGTGTCCGTGCTGGCCCCGGCCGACGACGACACCCCGCTGCCGCCCTACGTCGTCTCGGCGGGCCGCGCGGTGCCGGTGCCGTACAACGGCTCGGTGGCCCGGCTGAACTTCGGCTTCCTCAGCGCCGCGCGTGTGCGCCGCTGGCTGCACGACGGCGAGTTCGACGTCGTGCACATCCACGAGCCGTCCTCGCCCTCCCTGGGCCTGCTGGCCTGCTGGGCGGCGCAGGGCCCGCTCGTGGCGACCTTCCACACCTCCAACCCGCGCTCCAAGGCCATGATCGCCGCGTACTCGATCCTCCAGGCCGCCCTGGAGAAGATCAGCGCGCGCATCGCGGTGAGCGAGTACGCCCGCCGCACACTGGTGGAGCACCTCGGCGGGGACGCGGTCGTCATCCCGAACGGCGTCGACGTCGACTTCTTCGCCAAGGCCGAGCCCAACCCCGAGTGGCAGGGCGACACCCTCGGCTTCGTCGGACGCATCGACGAGCCCCGCAAGGGCCTGCCGGTGCTGATGAAGGCCCTGCCGAAGATCCTCGCCGAGCGCCCGCAGACCCGGCTCCTGGTCGCCGGGCGCGGTGACGCGGAGGAGGCCGTGGAGAGCCTGCCGGCGGAGCTGCGCTCGCGCGTGGAGTTCCTCGGCATGGTCAGCGACGAGGACAAGGCGCGCTTCCTGCGCAGCGTCGACGTCTACGTCGCCCCCAACACCGGCGGCGAGAGCTTCGGGATCATCCTGGTCGAGGCGATGTCGGCGGGGGCCCCGGTGCTCGCCTCGGACCTGGACGCCTTCGCCCAGGTGCTCGACCAGGGCGCGGCGGGCGAACTCTTCGCCAACGAGGACGCCGACGCGCTGGCCGACGCGGCGCTGCGGCTGCTGGCCGATCCGGAGCGGCGGGCCGAACTGCGGGAGCGCGGGAGCGCCCACGTACGGCGGTTCGACTGGTCGACGGTGGGCGCGGACATCCTGTCCGTGTACGAGACGGTGACGGCGGGCGCGGCGGCGGTGGCGGCGGCCGAGGACGACCGCACCACGGGCCTGTTGTCGCGGCTCGGGCTGGCGCGGGACTGAGGGGCGCGTAGGGCCGGCGCCGTACGTCGGTAACCTTTGCGCCCGTGACCCCAACCCTCATCTGGATCCTCGTCGCCCTGATCGCGATCGGCCTCTACTTGAGCTGGACCGCAGGACGACTGGACCGGCTGCACACCCGGATCGACGCCGCCCGGGCCGCGCTGGACGCGCAGCTGCTGCGGCGCGCCTCGGTGACCCAGGAACTGGCGACCTCCGGTGTCCTCGACCCGGCCGCCTCGATCGTGCTCTACGAGGCGGCGCACGCCGCGCGGCAGGCCGAGGAGGAGCAACGGGAGGTCGCCGAGAGCGAGCTGAGCCAGGCCCTGCGGGCCGTCTTCGCGGAGACACCGCAGGTGGAGACGGTGCGGGAGGCGCCCGGGGGAGTGGAAGCGATCCGGGAACTGACCGAGGCGGTGCGCCGGGTGCCGATGGCCCGGCGCTTCCACAACGACGCCGTACGGGCCGCCCGTGCCCTGCGGCGCCACCGCAAGGTCCGCTGGTTCCGGCTGGCGGGGCACGCCCCGTTCCCGATGGCGTTCGAGATGGACGACGAGCCTCCCGTGGCCCTGGTGGACCGGGCCGCATAGCCGCGCCCGCTCGCAAAACGATCCACCGCCTCCTCATTGGCCCTTGCTGTGGACTGCTCTCTTCACGTTTCCTCGGTGCTGCAGAAATCCTCTTTTCACATCAGCGAGGTCAACCCGTGTCCATCACCGAGAACCAGGCTCCCGAGACCGGCACCGCCCGTGTGAAGCGCGGCATGGCCGAGCAGCTCAAGGGCGGCGTGATCATGGACGTGGTCAACGCCGAGCAGGCGAAGATCGCCGAGGACGCCGGCGCCGTGGCCGTCATGGCCCTGGAGCGGGTCCCCGCCGACATCCGCAAGGACGGCGGCGTGGCCCGGATGTCGGACCCCAACATGATCGAGGAGATCATCGAGGCGGTCTCCATCCCCGTGATGGCCAAGTCCCGCATCGGCCACTTCGTCGAGGCGCAGGTCCTTCAGTCGCTCGGCGTCGACTACATCGACGAGTCCGAGGTCCTCACCCCGGCCGACGAGGTCAACCACTCCGACAAGTGGGCGTTCACGACCCCCTTCGTCTGCGGCGCCACCAACCTGGGCGAGGCCCTGCGCCGGATCGCCGAGGGCGCGGCCATGATCCGCTCCAAGGGCGAGGCCGGCACCGGCAACGTCGTCGAGGCCGTGCGTCACCTGCGCCAGATCAAGAACGAGATCGCCCGTCTGCGCGGCTACGACAACAACGAGCTGTACGCCGCCGCCAAGGAGCTGCGCGCCCCCTACGAGCTCGTCAAGGAAGTCTCCGAGCTGGGCAAGCTCCCGGTGGTCCTGTTCTCCGCCGGTGGCGTCGCCACCCCGGCCGACGCCGCCCTGATGCGCCAGCTCGGCGCCGAGGGCGTCTTCGTCGGCTCCGGCATCTTCAAGTCCGGCGACCCGGCCAAGCGCGCCGCCGCCATCGTGAAGGCCACCACCTTCTACGACGACCCGAAGATCATCGCGGACGCGTCCCGCAACCTCGGCGAGGCCATGGTCGGCATCAACTGCGACACCCTCCCCGAGGCCGAGCGCTACGCCAACCGCGGCTGGTAACCACCCCATGTCGAACGAAGCCCCTGTCATCGGCGTCCTGGCTCTCCAGGGCGACGTACGGGAGCACCTCATCGCCCTGGCCGCGGCGGACGCCGTGGCCAGGCCGGTCAGGCGCCCCGAGGAACTCGCCGAGATCCACGGCCTGGTCATCCCCGGCGGGGAGTCCACGACGATCTCCAAACTGGCCGTCCTGTTCGGCGTGATGGAGCCGCTCCGCGCGCGCGTGCGTGCCGGAATGCCTGTCTACGGCACCTGCGCGGGCATGATCATGCTGGCCGACAAGATCCTCGACCCGCGCTCGGGCCAGGAGACGATCGGCGGCATCGACATGATCGTGCGCCGCAACGCCTTCGGCCGGCAGAACGAGTCCTTCGAAGCGACGGTCGACGTCGCGGGCGTCGAGGGCGATGCTGTAGAGGGCGTCTTCATCCGCGCCCCCTGGGTCGAGTCCGTCGGCGCCGAGACCGAGGTGCTCGCCGAGCACGACGGCCACATCGTCGCGGTCCGCCAGGGCAACGCGCTCGCCACGTCGTTCCATCCGGAGCTGACCGGCGACCACCGCGTGCACTCCCTGTTCGTCGACATGGTGCGCGCGAACCGGACGGCGGAGTCCTTGTAGGATCTCTGCGTTCGTTGTTTGGATGGGTTACGCGAAGGAGACAGGCAGATGTCCGGCCACTCTAAATGGGCTACGACGAAGCACAAGAAGGCCGTGATCGACGCCAAGCGCGGCAAGCTCTTCGCGAAGATGATCAAGAACATCGAGGTCGCCGCCCGCACCGGCGGCGCCGACGTGTCCGGCAACCCGACGCTGTTCGACGCCATCCAGAAGGCCAAGAAGAGCTCGGTCCCCAACAAGAACATCGACTCCGCGGTCAAGCGCGGCGCCGGTCTCGAGGCGGGTGGCGCCGACTACGAGACGATCATGTACGAGGGCTACGGCCCGAACGGTGTCGCGGTGCTCATCGAGTGCCTCACCGACAACCGCAACCGTGCCGCCTCGGACGTGCGTGTCGCCATGACCCGCAACGGCGGTTCGATGGCCGACCCGGGCTCCGTCTCGTACCTCTTCAACCGCAAGGGCGTCGTGATCGTCGCCAAGGGCGAGCTGACCGAGGACGACGTCCTGGGAGCCGTCCTGGACGCGGGTGCCGAGGAAGTCAACGACCTCGGTGAGTCCTTCGAGATCCTCTCCGAGGCCACCGACCTGGTCGCGGTCCGCACCGCACTCCAGGAAGCCGGGATCGACTACGACTCCGCCGACGCCAACTTCGTCCCGACCATGCAGGTCGAGCTCGACGAGGAAGGCGCCCGGAAGATCTTCAAGCTGATCGACGCCCTCGAGGACAGCGACGACGTGCAGAACGTCTTCGCCAACTTCGACGTCAGCGACGAGGTCATGGAGAAGGTCGACGCGTAGCGCTGCCGCGAACCGAGCGGATCCGGCGGGCCGGTGGGACACACCCCACCGGCCCGCCGCCGTTGTCGGTGGCAGCAGATAGCCTGCACAAACAGGCGATCGAGCGGGAGGGGGCGCGGTGCGGGTACTCGGGGTGGACCCCGGACTCACGAGGTGCGGTGTGGGTGTGGTCGAGGGGGTCGCCGGACGACCGCTCACCATGATCGGCGTCGGCGTCGTACGGACGCCCGCCGACGCCGAGTTGGGGCAGCGGCTCGTCGCCATCGAGCAGGGCATCGAGCAGTGGCTCGACGAGCACCGGCCCGAATTCGTCGCCGTGGAGCGGGTGTTCAGCCAGCACAACGTACGGACCGTGATGGGCACCGCCCAGGCCAGCGCCGTCGCCATGCTCTGCGCCGCCCGCCGCGGCATCCCCGTCGCCCTGCACACCCCCAGCGAGGTCAAGGCCGCCGTCACCGGCAGCGGCCGCGCCGACAAGGCCCAGGTCGGCGCGATGGTCACCCGCCTGCTCCGGCTCGACGCACCGCCCAAGCCCGCCGACGCAGCCGACGCCCTCGCGCTCGCCATCTGCCACATCTGGCGCGCCCCCGCACAGAACCGGCTCCAGCAGGCGGTCGCCCTGCACGCAGCCAACGCAACGAAAGGCCGTACGGCATGATCGCCTTCGTGAGCGGCACGATCGCCGCACTCGCCCCCGACGCCGCAGTCGTCGAGGTCGGCGGTGTCGGCATGGCCGTGCAGTGCACGCCGAACACCCTGTCCACCCTCCGCCTGGGCAAGCCGGCCAAGCTCGCCACCTCCCTCGTCGTACGGGAGGACTCGCTGACCCTGTACGGCTTCGTGGACGACGACGAACGCCAGGTCTTCGAACTCCTCCAGACCGCGAGCGGCGTCGGCCCCCGCCTGGCCCAGTCGATGCTCGCCGTGCACACCCCCGACGCGCTGCGCCAAGCCGTCTCGACCGGCGACGAAAAGGCGCTGATCGCCGTCCCCGGTATCGGCAAGAAGGGCGCCCAGAAGCTGCTCATCGAACTCAAGGACCGGCTCGGCACGCCGATCGGCGCGCCCGTGGTCGGCGCCCCGGTCAGCCAGGGCTGGCGCGACCAGCTGCACGCCGCCCTGATCGGGCTCGGCTACGCCACCCGTGAGGCGGACGAGGCGGTCGCGGCCGTCGCCCCGCAGGCAGAGGCCGCCGAGGGCACCCCGCAGGTGGGCCAGCTGCTGAAGGCCGCCCTTCAGACCCTGAACCGCGCCCGCTAGGAGAACGTCAGTGAACTGGGACGACACCACCGACGCGACCGCCCCCGAGCGGCTGGTGGGCTCTGTCGCCGACCGTGAGGACCAGGCCGTGGAGGCCGCCCTGCGGCCCAAGGACCTGGACGAGTTCATCGGCCAGGAGAAGGTCCGCGAACAGCTCGACCTCGTCCTGCGCGCCGCACGCGCGCGCGGCGCCACCGCCGACCACGTGCTGCTCTCCGGCGCCCCCGGCCTGGGCAAGACCACCCTCTCGATGATCATCGCGGCCGAGATGGGCGCCCCCATCCGCATCACCTCGGGCCCCGCCATCCAGCACGCCGGCGACCTGGCCGCGATCCTCTCCTCGCTCCAGGAGGGCGAGGTCCTCTTCCTCGACGAGATCCACCGCATGTCCCGGCCCGCCGAGGAGATGCTGTACATGGCGATGGAGGACTTCCGCGTCGACGTGATCGTCGGCAAGGGCCCGGGCGCCACCGCCATCCCCCTCGAACTGCCGCCGTTCACCCTGGTCGGCGCCACCACGCGCGCGGGACTGCTGCCACCCCCGCTGCGCGACCGCTTCGGCTTCACCGCGCACATGGAGTTCTACGAGCCCGCCGAGCTGGAGCGCGTCATCCACCGCTCCGCGAACCTCCTCGACGTCGAGATCGACACCGCCGGCGCCGCCGAGATCGCCGGCCGCTCCCGCGGCACACCCCGTATCGCCAACCGGCTGCTGCGCCGGGTGCGGGACTACGCCCAGGTCAAGGCGGACGGGTTCATCACGCGTGACATCGCGGCGGCAGCGCTGAAGGTCTACGAGGTCGACGCCCGCGGCCTCGACCGCCTGGACCGCGGAGTCCTGGAGGCCCTGCTCAAGCTGTTCGGCGGCGGCCCGGTCGGCCTGTCCACCCTCGCGGTCGCCGTGGGGGAGGAGCGCGAGACCGTCGAGGAGGTCGCCGAGCCCTTCCTCGTACGCGAGGGTCTGCTGGCCCGCACCCCCCGTGGTCGCGTCGCCACTCCCGCCGCATGGGTGCACCTCGGCCTCACCCCGCCCCGCTCCGCGGCCACAGGAAACGGACAAGGAGACCTGTTCGGGACGTGATGCCTTTGTGACGGCGCGGGATTGGCCGGGCCAGGAACCCGGGTGCCATGCTGAGCGTTGTTCCCTGCACGCGGACTCGCTTAGACTCCGCCGATGCCGCCTTTGTCGGCGGCGCGCATACCCCCAACCATCAGGCCGCTCACCATCGCGGTCACGTGAAGGAAGTACCGACCCGTGAGTCTCGTGACCCTCCTCCCGTTCGTCGTGCTCATCGGGGCCATGTTCCTGATGACCCGGTCGGCGAAGAAGAAGCAGCAAGCGGCCGCCGACATGCGGAACCAGCTGGAGCCCGGCAGCGGCATCCGCACCATCGGGGGCATGTACGCCACGGTCAAGGAGGTCAACGACGACACGATCCTCGTCGACGCGGGCCCGGGCGTGGAACTCCTCTTCGCGAAGAACGCGATCGGTGCCGTCCTGACGGACGACGAGTACAACCGCATCGTCCACGGTGTCGAGCACGACCTGAAGACCGACGTCGTTCCCGACGACGCCTCCTCCCTCACCGAGACCGACGAGTCCGTCGACGACGAAGCTGCCGCCGCCTCCGACGACGACAAGTCCGTTGACCTCGGCAAGAAGGACGAGCCCGCCGACGAGACCGAGCCGGCCGCCGAGGCCGCCGAGGCGAAGACGGACGACGAGCCGAAGAAGACCGACGGCGACTCCGACGCGAAGTAGCCGTACCCCGGGGCGCGTGGGCCAGGCCTGCGCGCCCTCGGACGTACGCAGCTCGCACGGGATCCCGACACCATGTCATGGTCGCCCGCCCGATGACCCGGCGTGAGGCGGCCCGAGAGGGAGATACGAGAAGGTGGCAGCACCCAAGAGGGGCCGGAGCGCGAGTGCCCAGAGCAAGCCAGGGCGCTCGCTGGCCCTGATCCTGATCGCCATCGTGGCGCTCACCGGAGGCATGTTCGCCTCCGGTCACACCAAGCCGCGTCTCGGTATCGACCTCGCCGGCGGTACCAGCATCACGCTGGAGGCGAAGGCCGACCAAGGGTCCGCGATCAACAAGGCCAACATGGACACCGCGGTCGAGATCATGAACCGCCGTGTCAATGGCCTGGGCGTCTCCGAGGCGGAGGTGCAGACCCAGGGCGACCGCAACATCATCGTGAACATCCCCAAGGGCACCAACTCCAAGGAAGCCCGGGACCAGGTCGGCACCACCGCGAAGCTGTACTTCCGTCCGGTGCTGGCCCAGGAGGCCACCGGCGCCGCCGCCGCGACGGCCTCGCCGAGCGCGTCCTCCAGCGGTTCCTCCAGCGCCTCGCCGAGCCCCTCCACCAGCGAGTCGGCCACCACGGGTGAGAAGGCGACCTCGTCGAGCTCCCCGTCGGCCTCCGCCACCACGCAGGGTCGCGCCGCCTCCGACGCGCTGAAGGCCGACCCGACCCCGTCGGGATCCGCCTCCGCCTCCGCCTCGGCCTCCGCGAGCCCCTCCGCCTCCGCGAGCACCGGCACCTCCGCCGACGCCAAGCTCCAGGCCGCGTACACCGCTCTCGACTGCTCCAAGCAGGCACAGCGCAACAAGGCCGGCGACGGCGTCAAGCCCGAGGACTCCACCGTGGGCTGCGGCGAGATCAACGGCGTCTGGTACAAGTACCTGCTCGGCCCGGCCGCCGTCGCCGGCACCGAGGTCGACAAGGCCCAGGCCATCTACGACACGCAGACCGCCGCCGGTTGGCAGGTCACGATGGACTTCAACAAGAGCGGCGCCAAGAAGTTCGCCGACATCACCGGCCAGCTCGCCCAGAACACCCTGCCGCAGAACGAGTTCGGCATCGTCCTCGACGGCCAGGTCGTCTCCAGCCCGACCGTCAGCCAGTCCATCACCGGCGGCCAGGCCCAGATCTCCGGCAGCTTCACGCAGGAGGAGGCCCAGAGCCTCGCCAACATGCTGTCGTACGGCGCGCTCCCGCTCTCCTTCCAGGAGCAGAGCGTGACCACGGTGACCGCCGCGCTCGGCACCGACCAGCTGCACGCCGGTCTGCTCGCCGGTGCGATCGGCCTCGCGCTGGTCATCCTGTACCTGGTGTTCTACTACCGGGGTCTGTCGCTCGTCGCGATCGCCTCGCTGCTGGTCTCCGGCATCCTGACCTATGTGCTCATGGCGCTGCTCGGCCCGGCCATCGGCTTCGCGCTGAACCTGCCGGCCGTGTGCGGTGCCATCGTCGCCATCGGTATCACCGCGGACTCGTTCATCGTGTACTTCGAACGCATCCGCGACGAGATCCGTGAGGGCCGCTCCCTGCGCCCCGCCGTCGAGCGGGCCTGGCCGCGTGCCCGGCGCACCATCCTGGTCTCCGACTTCGTGTCGTTCCTCGCCGCCGCGGTGCTGTTCATCGTCACCGTCGGCAAGGTCCAGGGCTTCGCGTTCACGCTGGGTCTGACCACCGTCCTCGACGTCGTCGTGGTCTTCTTCTTCACCAAGCCGCTGATGACGCTCCTGGCCCGCCGCCCGTTCTTCTCGAGTGGCAACAAGTGGTCCGGCCTCGACCCGAAGAGCCTGGGTGCCCAGCCGCCACTGCGGCGCACCCGCCGTCCCGCCCCCGTTGAGACGAAGGAGGCGTGAGCATGTCGAAACTCGGCAACCTCGGCGCCCGACTGCACCGTGGCGAGATCAGTTACGACTTCGTCGGCCACCGCAAGCTCTGGTACGGCATCTCGATCCTGATCACCATCACGGCCATCGTCGGCCTGGCGGTGCGCGGCCTGAACATGGGCATCGACTTCCAGGGCGGCGCCGTCTTCACGACCGAGAAGACCAGCGTCTCGGTCTCCCAGGCCCAGGACTACGCGGAAGAGGCCTCCGGCCACGACGCCGTCGTGCAGAAGCTCGGCAACGGCACGCTGCGCATCCAGATCGCCGGCATGGACACCACGCAGTCCGACGAGATCAAGAACAAGCTCGCGGCGGACTTCAAGGTCGACCCGGAGAAGATCGCCGCCGACCTCGTCGGGCCCAGCTGGGGCGACCAGATCGCCAACAAGGCCTGGCAGGGTCTGGCGATCTTCATGGTCCTGGTGGTGATCTATCTGGCGATCGCCTTCGAGTGGCGTATGGCCATCGCGGCGCTCATCGCCCTGATCCACGACATCACCATCACCGTCGGCATCTACGCCCTCGTCGGCTTCGAGGTCACACCGGGCACGGTGATCGGTCTGCTGACCATCCTCGGTTACTCGCTCTACGACACGGTGGTCGTCTTCGACTCCCTCAAGGAGCAGACGAAGGACATCACCAAGCAGACCCGCTGGACCTACAGCGACGTCGCCAACCGCTCGATCAACGGCACCCTGGTCCGCTCCATCAACACCACGGTCGTCGCGCTGCTGCCGGTGGCGGGCCTGCTGTTCATCGGTGGCGGCTTCCTCGGCGCGGGCACGCTCAACGACATCTCACTGTCGCTGTTCGTCGGCCTCGCCGCCGGTGCGTACTCCTCGATCTTCATCGCCACACCGCTCGTCGCCGACCTCAAGGAACTCGAGCCGGAGATGAAGTCCCTCAGGAAGCGGGTCCTGGCCAAGCGCGCCCAGGCCACCACGGAGGAGGGCCAGGCGCAGGCCCGCGGCGAGGACCCGCACGGTGACGAGCCGGAGGACGCCCACGCGGTCGTCGGCCCGCGCACCCAGCCCGCCTCGCGCAACCGGGGTCGCGGCCGCCCCTCGGGGAAGCGGCGATGACCGGCATCAAGGAGCTGCTGTCCTCCCGCATCCGTGATGTGGCCGACTACCCGGAGCCGGGGGTGATGTTCAAGGACATCACCCCGCTCCTGGCGGACCCGGCGGCCTTCACCGCCCTGACCGACGCGCTCGCGGAGATCGCCGGGCGCACCGGCGCCACCAAGGTCGTCGGTCTGGAGGCCCGCGGCTTCATCCTCGGCGCCCCGGTGGCCGTCCGCGCGGGCCTCGGCTTCATCCCCGTACGCAAGGCGGGCAAGCTCCCCGGAGCGACCCTCGGCCAGGCGTACGACCTGGAGTACGGCTCCGCGGAGATCGAGGTGCACGCGGAGGACCTGTCGTCGGACGACCGCATCCTGATCATCGACGACGTCCTGGCCACGGGCGGCACCGCCGAGGCCTCGATCCAGCTCATCCGCCGCGCGGGCGCCGAGGTCGCGGGCCTGGCGGTCCTGATGGAGCTCGGCTTCCTGGCAGGCCGCGCCCGTCTGGAACCGGCGCTGGCGGGCGCTCCGCTGGAAGCGCTCCTGGTGGTCTGAGACCGACACAGATCTCACGAGAACGGCCGTCCCGGTATACCCGGGGCGGCCGTTTCGCGCCCCTGAAGGGGCACGGGGCTGTATCCGGCATGCGGCTCCGCCGCGTGGGCGCGACCAGCCACAGCGGCCCCCTCGCACAGACTCCGGAATGCCGGCGGCAACCCCTCACGTTTCACCGGTAGACGGTCCTCACACCCGCCTGAAGGCGATCCCGAGCCGCAGGATCGCTACCATGGGGTCTCCGGAGCCTGATCGGGGGACCCGGTTCGCGCACGAGGAGTCCTCTTGCCAGACGAGGCCCAGCCACTGACCGCCGCCAAGCCCGAGCCCAGCTCAGGCACCGCGGCCACGCCCGCGAAGAACGCCGCGCAGGGCTCGGTCGAGCACGCCCAGTCCGCGCCCGTCGACAAGTCGGCCGAGCAGCCGCGCCCCAAGCCGGCACCGCCCGAGCGCCACGCGCCCGCGGCCACGCCCGCCGCGGTCCGCCCGCCGGCCGGCCAGCCCGCCCGCTCCGGCGGCTCCTCCAACCGCGTCCGCGCCCGTCTCGCCCGTCTCGGCGTCCAGCGCTCCAACCCGTACAACCCGGTCCTGGAGCCGCTGCTGCGGATAGTGCGCAGCAACGACCCGAAGATCGAGACCGCGACGCTGCGCAAGATCGAGACGGCCTACCAGGTCGCCGAACGCTGGCACCGCGGCCAGAAGCGCAAGAGCGGCGACCCGTACATCACGCACCCGCTCGCCGTGACCACCATCCTCGCCGAGCTCGGCATGGACCCCGCCACCCTCATGGCGGGCCTGCTGCACGACACCGTCGAGGACACCGAGTACGGCCTGGACCAGCTCCGCCGCGACTTCGGTGACTCGGTCGCCCTGCTCGTCGACGGCGTCACCAAGCTGGACAAGGTCAAGTTCGGTGAGGCCGCGCAGGCCGAGACCGTGCGCAAGATGGTCGTCGCGATGGCCAAGGACCCGCGCGTCCTGGTCATCAAGCTCGCCGACCGCCTGCACAACATGCGCACCATGCGCTATCTCAAGCGCGAGAAGCAGGAGAAGAAGGCGCGCGAGACCCTGGAGATCTACGCGCCGCTCGCCCACCGCCTGGGCATGAACACCATCAAGTGGGAACTGGAGGACCTCGCCTTCGCGATCCTCTACCCCAAGATGTACGACGAGATCGTCCGGCTGGTGGCCGAGCGGGCACCGAAGCGTGACGAGTACCTGGCCATAGTGACCGACGAGGTCCAGCAGGACCTGCGCGCGGCCCGCATCAAGGCGACCGTCACCGGCCGCCCGAAGCACTACTACAGCGTCTACCAGAAGATGATCGTCCGCGGCCGTGACTTCGCGGAGATCTACGACCTGGTGGGCATCCGCGTCCTGGTGGACACGGTCAGGGACTGCTACGCGGCCCTGGGTACCGTCCACGCCCGCTGGAACCCGGTTCCGGGGCGGTTCAAGGACTACATCGCGATGCCCAAGTTCAACATGTACCAGTCGCTGCACACGACGGTCATCGGGCCCAACGGCAAGCCCGTCGAGCTCCAGATCCGCACCTTCGACATGCACCGCCGCGCCGAGTACGGCATCGCCGCGCACTGGAAGTACAAGCAGGAGGCCGTCGCCGGGACCTCCAAGGTGCGTTCGGACCAGCCGAGGACCACCGGCAAGGACGACCACCTCAACGACATGGCGTGGCTGCGCCAGCTCCTCGACTGGCAGAAGGAGACCGAGGACCCCGGAGAGTTCCTGGAGTCCCTGCGCTTCGACCTCTCGCGCAACGAGGTCTTCGTCTTCACGCCCAAGGGCGACGTGATAGCGCTGCCCGCCGGCGCCACCCCCGTGGACTTCTCGTACGCGGTCCACACCGAGGTCGGCCACCGGACCATAGGGGCGAGAGTCAACGGCCGTCTGGTGCCGCTCGAATCCACCCTGGACAACGGCGACCTGGTGGAGGTCTTCACCTCCAAGGCGGCCGGCGCGGGTCCCTCCCGCGACTGGCTGGGCTTCGTCAAGTCCCCGCGGGCCCGCAACAAGATCCGGGCCTGGTTCTCCAAGGAGCGCCGCGACGAGGCGATCGAGCAGGGCAAGGACGCCATCGTCCGCGCGATGCGCAAGCAGAACCTGCCGATCCAGCGCATCCTGACCGGCGACTCCCTGGTGACGCTCGCCCACGAGATGCGCTACCCCGACATCTCCGCGCTGTACGCGGCGATCGGCGAGGGCCATGTCTCCGCGCAGAACGTCGTGCAGAAGCTGGTCTCCGCGCTCGGCGGCGAGGAGGCGGCCACCGAGGAGATCGACGAGGCGGTCCCGCCGTCCCGCGGCCGCGGCCGCAAGCGCCGCTCCAGCGCCGACCCCGGCGTCGTGGTCAAGGGCGTCGACGACGTATGGGTCAAACTCGCCCGCTGCTGCACCCCCGTGCCCGGCGACCCCATCATCGGTTTCGTCACGCGCGGTAGCGGCGTATCGGTTCACCGCAGCGACTGTGTGAACGTGGAGTCACTGTCCCGCGAGCCCGAGCGCATCCTCGAGGTCGAGTGGGCGCCCACCCAGTCCTCGGTCTTCCTGGTCGCCATCCAGGTCGAGGCCCTGGACCGCTCCCGGCTCCTCTCCGACGTCACCCGCGTCCTGTCCGACCAGCACGTCAACATCCTCTCCGCGGCCGTCCAGACCTCCCGCGACCGCGTCGCCACCTCCCGCTTCACCTTCGAGATGGGCGACCCGAAGCACCTCGGCCACGTCCTGAAGGCGGTACGCGGCGTGGAGGGCGTCTACGACGTCTACCGCGTGACGTCGGCACGCGCCCGGTCGTAGGGCACACGACGAGAAGGGCCCCGTACCGCGAGGTACGGGGCCCTTCTCGTCGTAGAAGCTGATCCGAGGTCCGGGGCTTTCAGCCGCCGAACTCCTGAAGGCCCTTCAGTGCCTGGTCCAGCAGCGCCTGGCGGCCCGCCAGCTCGCGCTCGAGCTTGTCGGCGCGGGCGTTGTTGCCCTGGGTGCGGGCCTGCTCGATCTGGCCCTGGAGCTTGGCCACGGCGTCCTGGAGCTGGCCGGTGAGACCCGCGGCACGCGCGCGTGCCTCCGGGTTCGTCCGGCGCCACTCGGTCTCCTCGGCCTCCTGGATGGCCCGCTCGACGGCGTGCATCCGGCCCTCGACCTTGGGACGCGCGTCCCGCGGGACGTGGCCGATGGCCTCCCAGCGCTCGTTGACCTGGCGGAACGCGGCGCGCGCCGCCTTGAGGTCGGTGACCGGGAGGATCTTCTCGGCCTCCTCGGCCAGCTCCTCCTTGAGCTTCAGGTTCTCCGACTGCTCGGCGTCGCGCTCCGCGAAGACCGAGCTGCGGGCGGCGAAGAAGACGTCCTGGGCGCCGCGGAAGCGGTTCCACAGGTCGTCCTCGTGCTCGCGCTGGGCACGGCCCGCGGCCTTCCACTCCGCCATCAGCTCGCGGTAGCGGGCGGCCGTCGGACCCCAGTCGGTGGAGGCGGACAGCGCCTCGGCCTCGGAGACCAGCCGTTCCTTGGTCTTACGGGCGTCCTCGCGCTGTGCGTCCAGAGACGCGAAGTGAGCCTTGCGGCGCTTGGAGAACGCCGACCGGGCGTGCGAGAAGCGGTGCCACAGCTCGTCGTCGGACTTGCGGTCCAGCCGCGGCAGCCCCTTCCAGGTGTCCACCAGGGCCCGCAGCCGCTCACCGGCCGCCCGCCACTGGTCGGACTGCGCCAGCTCCTCCGCCTCGACGACCAGCGCCTCCTTGGAGTGACGGGCCTCGTCGGACTGCTTGGCACGCTGCTGCTTGCGCTCCTCGCGACGCTTCTCGACCGTCTCCACGAGCTTGTCCAGACGCACCTTGAGGGCGTCCAGGTCGCCGACCGCGTGGTGCGCGTCCACCTGCTCGCGGATGTGGTCGATGGCGACCTGTGCGTCCTTCGCCGACAGATCGGTGGTCTTCACTCGCTTCTCGAGGAGGCCGATCTCGACAACCAGGCCCTCGTACTTGCGCTCGAAGTAGGCCAGCGCCTCCTCAGGGGAGCCGGCCTGCCAGGAACCGACGACCTGCTCGCCGTCGGCCGTACGCACGTACACGGTCCCCGTCTCGTCGACGCGGCCCCACGGGTCGCTGCTCACAGCGCCTCCTCCACATGATGCCTGCAGAGGGCTTCAGCGCCCCCGGGCATCGTCCACAGTTTCGTCACGGCCAACATAGGCGACCGGCGGGTTGCCTGTCCGCATCCCGCGCGACCGAAATTTCGCTGTTGGGGGTCAGGATTTGGTGACAGTCGCCTTGTTGATCACGACCGTTGCGTTGGGAGCTCCGTCACCCGCTCCGGTGCTCTCACCCGCGGCGGCGATCTTCTTCAGGACCGTCATACCGGATTCGGAAACCGTACCGAACGGCGTGTAGCTCGGCGGCAGCTGACTGTCCTGGTAGACGAGGAAGAACTGGCTGCCGCCGGTGTGCGCCTGCCCGGTGTTCGCCATCGCGATGGTGCCCGCCGGGTAGACGTTGTCCTTGAGGCTTTTGTCCTTCAGGTTCTCGTCCGGGATCGTGTAGCCGGGACCACCGCTGCCGCTGCCCGTCGGGTCGCCGCACTGGAGCACGTAGATGCCGTTGGTGGTGAGCCGGTGGCACTTGGTGTGGTCGAAGTAGCCCTTGGCCGCGAGGAAGCTGAACGAGTTGACGGTGTGCGGGGCCGCCTTCGTCTTGAGCGCGATGTCTATGTCACCGCACGTCGTCGCCAGCTTCATCGTGTACTTCGCCGACTTGTCGATCGTCATCGACGGCTCCTTCTTCCAGGTCGCCGTCTTGACCTTGCCCTCCGCGGCCTTCTCGCACGGGTCGGCGATCGCGCTGGGCGTCGCCGACGGCGTGGTCGCGGCGGCGTCGGACTTGTCGTCGCCGCCCTTGAGGACATCCGACGTATAGAGCGCCAGACTGCCCACCAGGATCACGCCGAGCACCGACGCGATCACGGAGTTGCGCATGCGGGCCTTGCGCCGCGCGGCCGTGCGCCGCTGCTGCTGCCGCAAGAACTTCTCCCGGGCGAGCTGCCGCTTCCGCTGTTCCTGGGTGACCACCGGGTTCTCTCCTCATGCGTCTCGTACGCCTGCTGGGACGCCTGCGTCTAGTGAGCCGACCGCGTGCGTTTGCCCCGTACCGTATATGGGTTCGCTGAGGAAACGGCAGCGCCGGTAGGCTCTGACCACAGGCTCAGCCGTTTTTAAGCCCGCCCTTATCGACACAACGAAGGACGATCGTGCTCATTGCCGGGTTCCCCGCCGGGGCCTGGGGGACGAACTGTTATCTCGTCGCCCCCGCCGCCGGTGAGGAGTGCGTGATCATCGACCCGGGCCATCAGGCCGCCCAGGGAGTCGAAGAGGCACTGAAGAAGCATCGGCTCAAGCCCGTCGCCGTCGTCCTCACCCATGGCCACATCGACCATGTGGCCTCGGTCGTCCCGGTCTGCGGTGCGCACGACGTACCCGCGTGGATCCACCCCGAGGACCGGTTCATGATGAGCGACCCGGAGAAGGCGCTCGGCCGCTCCATCGGGATGCCGCTCATGGGCGAGCTGACCGTGGGGGAGCCGGACGACGTCAAGGAGCTCACCGACGGCGTCAGGCTGGAACTGGCGGGACTGGAGCTCACCGTGGCGCACGCGCCCGGCCATACCAGGGGGTCGGTGACCTTCGGCATGCCCGAGGCGGCGGACATCCCGCCGCTCCTCTTCTCGGGCGACCTGCTGTTCGCCGGCTCCATCGGACGCACCGACTTCCCCGGTGGCTCCATGGACGACATGCTCGAGTCCCTGGCCCGCGTGGTCCTGCCTCTCGACGACTCGACCGTGGTGCTGCCCGGCCACAACGAGCACACGACCATCGGCCGTGAGCGTGCCACCAACCCGTATCTGCGGCAGGTGGCCGCCGGCCAGGGAGCCTCCGAGGCTCCCCGACGAGGAATGTGACGAGACTTTCCGTGAGCACCTTCAAGGCCCCCAAGGGCACGTACGACCTCATCCCGCCGGACAGCGCGAAGTTCCTCGCGGTCCGCGAGGCGATCGCGGCCCCGCTGCGCAACTCCGGCTACGGCTACATCGAGACGCCCGGCTTCGAGAGCGTCGAGCTCTTCGCACGCGGTGTCGGTGAGTCCACCGACATCGTGACGAAGGAGATGTACGCCTTCGAGACCAAGGGCGGCGACCGGCTCGCCCTGCGCCCCGAGGGCACGGCTTCCGTGCTGCGCGCGGCGCTGGAGGCCAACCTCCACAAGGCGGGCAACCTCCCCGTCAAGCTCTGGTACTCCGGCTCGTACTACCGCTACGAGCGCCCGCAGAAGGGCCGTTACCGCCACTTCTCCCAGGTGGGCGCCGAGGCGATCGGTGCGGAGGACCCGGCGCTCGACGCCGAGCTGCTCATCCTGGCCGACCAGGCGTACCGCTCGCTGAGGCTGCGCGACTTCCGGATCCTCCTCAACAGCCTGGGCGACAAGGAGTGCCGTCCGGTGTACCGGGAGGCGCTCCAGAACTTCCTCCGCGGGCTCGACCTCGACGAGGAGACGCTGCGCCGCGCGGACATCAACCCGCTGCGGGTCCTCGACGACAAGCGTGAGGCGGTCCAGAAGCAGCTCACGGGGGCACCCCTGCTGCGGGACTACCTCTGCGACGCCTGCAAGGCGTACCACGAGGAGGTCCGCGAACTGATCACCGCGGCGGGCGTCGCCTTCGAGGACGACCCCAAGCTGGTGCGTGGCCTGGACTACTACACCCGTACGACCTTCGAGTTCGTCCACGACGGTCTGGGCTCCCAGTCCGCGGTGGGCGGTGGCGGTCGCTACGACGGACTGTCCGAGATGATCGGCGGCCCCGCGCTGCCGTCGGTGGGCTGGGCGCTGGGCGTCGACCGGACGGTCCTCGCGCTGGAGGCGGAGGGCGTGGAACTCGAACTCCCCTCCACGACCAGCGTCTTCGCGGTACCGCTGGGGGAGGAGGCCCGCCGGGTCCTCTTCGCCAAGGTGACGGAGCTTCGCAAGGTCGGCATCGCGGCCGACTTCTCCTACGGTGCCAAGGGCCTCAAGGGCGCCATGAAGAACGCCAACCGCAGCGGCGCCCGCTACACCGTCGTCGCCGGCGAACGCGACCTCGCCGAGGGCGTCGTCCAGCTCAAGGACATGCAGTCCGGCGAGCAGACGGCGATCGGCGTGAACGAGATCGTGGCGGAACTGGAATCCCGCCTCGGCTGAGTCTTCCTCGCCCCCGCCGCCCCTACCCGTCCCGTCCCTGAGGGCTGCCGCCCCCAGACCCCCGCTTCGGCCGGTTGGTCAGCCCCTCCGGCGTTTGAGGAGCGGGGGTCCAGGGGGCGGAGCCCCCTGGGGGCGAGGCTCAGTCCAGCAGGCCGTGCCGCATCGCGCTCGTCACCGCCGCCGTCCGGTCGTCCACCCCCAACTTGCCGAAAACCCGCAGCAGATGGGTTTTCACCGTCGACTCCCCGATGTACAGCCGTCGCCCGATCTCCGCGTTCGTGCACCCCTCCGCCACCAGCCGCAGCACGGCCGTCTCGCGCGTGGACAGTCGTGGACGTTCCGGCTTGGTCCGTAGTTGGTCCACCAGTCGGGCCGCCACCGACGGCGCCAGTACGGTCTCGCCGCGCGCAGCCGCCCGTACCGCCTGCGCCAACTCCCCGCGGGGCAGGTCCTTGAGCAGATAGCCCGCCGCGCCCGCCTCCACGGCCCGCAGGATGTCGCGGTCCGTCTCGTACGTGGTCAGGACGATGACCCGGCAGCCCAGCCCGGCCGCGGCCATCCGCTCGATGGAGTCCACACCCCCGCCCTCCGGCATCCGCAGGTCCATCAGCACGATGTCGGGCCGGAGCTCCGCGGCCAGCGCCTCCGCCCGCGGACCGCTGGACGCGTCGGCGACCACCTCAAGGTCCGGCTCGGCGCTCAGCATGGCCCGTAGCCCCTCCCGTACGACGGGGTGGTCGTCGGCCAGGATGATCCGGATCACGAAGAGCTCCTCACAGGCGGTACGGGCAACCGGACGGTGACCGTCGTGCCGGCGTCCGGGGTGCTGTCCACCCGGGCGGTCCCGCCGGCCTCGGCGGCCCGGGCGCGCAGCCCCGCCAGCCCGTAGCCGCCGGTCACGGACGAGGGGTCGAAACCGTGGCCGTCGTCCCGTACGGACACGGTCAGGGTCTCCTCGGCGTAGGCCAGGGCGATTCCGACGGTCGCCGAACTCCCGGCGTGCTTACGGGCGTTCGACAAGGCCTCCTGGCAGGAGCGCAGGGCCACCACCTCGGCCCCGGCGGGCGACGGCCGCACCGGGCCCGTCACCTCCAGCGTCGCCGCGTGGCGGGCGGCGAGCCGACGCAGCGCGTCGGGGAGCGAGGCCCCGTCCAGGTCCGCCGGTGCCGCCCCGGCGACCAGGGCGCGTGCCTCGGCGAGATTCTGCCGGGCCGTCTCGTCCATGAGCGCCAGATGGCGGCGGGCCTGCGGCACGTCGCACTCCAGCTCGGCCTCGACCGCCTGGACCAGCATCAGCAGGCTGGTGAAGCCCTGGGCGAGCGTGTCGTGGATCTCCCGGGCCATCCGCTCCCGCTCGGCCAGCGCCCCGTGCGCCGCCGACAGCCGCGACACCTCGTGCCGGCTCGCGTCCAGCTCCGCGATCAGCTCGGCCCGGTCCTGGCTCTGCTCGATGATCCGGATGATCCAGCTGCCGACGGCCGCCGAGAAGACGAAGGTGACGACCGCGAACACCGAGTTGAAGAAGACGTCCTGGTCGCTCGGCCACCACAACAGGGCCCAGCCCACCACGGGCACGAGATTGATGACGGCCACGGCCCCCAGAGCCCACCGGAGACGCAGCGTCATGAAGCACGGCGGCACGAGCGCGAACGTCATCAGCCGTGTCTCGCCGACCAGCACCGCCGACGGCAGGAACAGCGCCATCATGGCCGCCAGGAAGCCCAACGCCCGCCGCTCGTCCGGCGGATCGCCCCGCAGGACGGGGCGCCCGACCACGACGTACAGCGGGATCAACGGCACGAGCAGCGCCGCCGCCGTGACCCGGACCGGCCACCCCGGGACGTCCGTGCCGAGCACGAACACCAAGGTGGCCAGCCAGACGATCGCGAAGTACGTGTCCCAGAGCCGGAACGAGCGGTCCCAGGTGTAGGCGCCCACCAGCCCGGCGGGGATCCTCATCCGTCGCGCCGGTTCTTCCACCGGAAGGTCAGCAGGCACAGCACCAATCCTCCGATGCACCAGGCCCCCAGGACCAGGGCGATACGGCCGAACTCCCAGCCGCCGGCCTGTTCGAGGACCTGCGCCGAGTCCGGCAGGAACACCCCGCGCAGACCCTGGCACATCCACTTCAACGGGAACAGGGCACCGATGTCCAGCATCCAGTCCGGGATGGTGTCGATCGCGATGTACACGCCGGAGATGAACTGGAGGACCAGGAAGGGGAGCACGACCACCGAGGTCGCGCTCTTGCCGGACTTCGGGACCGAGCTGATCGCGATGCCGAGCAGGGCGCACGCGGTCAGCCCGAGGACGAAGATCCAGGTGAAGTGGAACCAGCGCGTGGCGTCCGAGGGCAGCTCGACGTCGTACAGCGTCGTGCCGACGAGCAGCAGGATCGCCGTCTCCATCAACCCCGTGACCAGAACCAGCCAGATCTTGCCGAGGAAGTACGAGGCCGGTGGCATGGGGGTGCCCCGGAGCCGGCGCAGCACCTTCTCGTCGCGCTCGATGGCGATCGAGATGCCGAGGGACTGGAAGCTCGTCGACATGATGCCGGCGGCCATCATCGCGGGGACGTAGAGCTGGGAGGCCGTGATGCCGGCGCCCTCCACGTCGTCGCTGAAGATCGACGCGAACAGGAACAGGAAGACGACAGGGAAGGCGAAGGTGAACACCACCTGGTCGCGCTGCCGGAAGAACTGCCTGAGTTCCAGCGCGCCCCGCTGGAGGCCGATCCCGAACGCGCCGGGCAGCCGCTCGGTTTCCGCGTCCGCGCGGGTCCGTACGACAGTCGTGGTCATCGTGCGTCCTCCTGTCCGGTCAGCCGGAGGTAGACGTCCTCCAGCGTGGGGCGGCTCACCCGCAGCCCCGGGATCTCGCCGTCGAAGCGGTGCGCGAGCTCGGCGACCGTGCGGGTCGGGGTGGCCGTCCGCTCGGTCCGCGGGGCGCCGTCCGGCTCGGTCCACTCGACGGTGGCCTCGGTGCCGTACCGGTCCCGCAGGGCGGCCGGGCGGCCCTCGGCGACGATCCGGCCCGCGGTCACCACGGCGAGGCGGTCGGCCAGGGCTTCCGCCTCCTCCAGGTAGTGCGTGGTGAGGAGGATGGTCGTGCCCTCGTCGGACAGGGTGCGGATCAGATCCCAGAACTGGCGTCGGGCCGCCGGGTCGAAGCCGGTCGTCGGTTCGTCCAGGAGCAGCAGTTCGGGACCGCCGATCACACCGAGCGCCACATCGAGGCGGCGGCGCTGCCCGCCCGACAGGGCCTTGATCCGGCTGCCCGCCTTCGCCTGGAGACCCACCAGACCGATGACCTCCTGAGGGTCACGCGGCTTCGGGTAGTAGCGGGCGAAGTGCCGTACGGTCTCGCCGACCGTCAACTCGGCGGGCGCCGATTCGTCCTGCCAGACGATTCCGACACGTGAACGCCACGCGCGTGTGCCCTTCGCCGGATCCGCGCCCAGCACCCGGACCTCGCCACCGTCCCGGCTCCGGTTGCCCTGGAGGATCTCCACCGTCGTGCTCTTGCCCGCGCCATTGGGCCCCAGCAGGCCGAACACCTCGCCCCTGCCGATGCCGAGATCGATACCGTCGACCGCGGTCACGTCGCCGTACTGCTTGCGCAGCCCCCGTACGTCCACCGCGAGTTCGTTCGCGTGTGTTGTCATGCCGTCGAGCCTCGGCCGGAACCGAACGCTCAGGGACGACCGAGCGTCCTTCCTTATGTCCACCGAACGGTGGACAAGGCCCTCTGTACGGCACAATGGCCCCTGCCCGAAGAAGGTCCAACTCTCAAGCAGACGGAATCGGCGTGATGAGCAAGACCACAGTCAAAGACGTCTCCACCGAGCCAGAGCCGGAGGAGAGGGCCGCTGAGCCACGGTCGGTGGGCGGCAGTCGTGCCTTCGCCGTCATGCTGGTGCTCACCGGCGCGGCCGGCCTGCTCGCCGCGTGGGTCATCACGATCGACAAGTTCAAGCTCCTCGAGGCCAAGGTCGAGGGCAAGAGCTTCACCCCCGGTTGCAGCCTGAACCCCGTCGTCTCCTGCGGCAGCGTCATGGAGAGCGATCAGGCCCACGCCTTCGGGTTCCCCAACCCGATGCTCGGCCTCGTCGCCTACGGCATCGTCATCTGCGTCGGCATGAGCCTGCTCGGCCGGGCCCGCTTCCCGCGCTGGTACTGGCTGACCTTCAACGCCGGCACCTTGTTCGGAGTCTCCTTCTGCGCCTGGCTGATGTTCCAGTCGCTGTACCGGATCAACGCCCTGTGCCTGTGGTGCTCCCTGGCCTGGGTCGCGACGATCATCATGTTCTGGTACGTGACCTCGTTCAACGTGCGCAACGGCTTCCTGCCCGCCCCGCGCTGGCTGAAGAGCTTCTTCGGCGAGTTCACCTGGGTGCTGCCGGTCCTGCACATCGGGATCATCGGCATGCTGATCCTGACGCGCTGGTGGGACTTCTGGACCAGCTGACCGGGCCCGCACAGGCCCGGGCGGGATTGTCAGTGCGGTGAATTAGGGTTCTCGACGTGGAGCCCGACCTGTTCACCGCAGCCGCCGAAGAGCGCCAGGAGAAGGACCCCGCCGGGAGTCCCCTGGCGGTACGGATGCGCCCGCGCACCCTCGACGAGGTGGTGGGCCAGCAGCATCTGCTGAAGCCCGGCTCGCCCCTGCGCCGCCTCGTCGGCGAGGGCACGGGCGGCCCGGCGGGCCCGTCCTCGGTGATCCTCTGGGGCCCGCCCGGCACCGGGAAGACGACCCTCGCGTACGTGGTCTCCAAGGCCACCAACAAACGCTTCGTCGAACTGTCGGCGATCACCGCGGGCGTCAAGGAGGTCCGCGCGGTCATCGAGGGAGCCCGCCGTGCCACGGGTGGGTACGGCAAGGAGACCGTCCTCTTCCTCGACGAGATCCACCGCTTCAGCAAGGCCCAGCAGGACTCCCTTCTCCCCGCCGTCGAGAACCGCTGGGTGACCCTGATCGCGGCGACCACGGAGAACCCGTACTTCTCGGTGATCTCCCCGCTGCTGTCCCGCTCGCTCCTGCTGACCCTCGAACCCCTCACGGACGACGACCTCAGAGGGCTGCTGCGCAGGGCCCTCGGCGACGACCGAGGCCTCAAGGACACCGTCACCCTCCCCGAGGACACCGAGGACCACCTGCTGCGCATCGCCGGCGGCGACGCCCGCCGGGCCCTGACCGCCCTGGAGGCCGCCGCCGGGGCCGCGCTCGACAAGGGCGAGGCGGAGATCTCCCTCACCACGCTGGAGGAGACCGTCGACCGCGCGGCCGTGAAGTACGACCGCGACGGCGACCAGCACTACGACGTCGCCAGCGCCCTCATCAAGTCCATCCGGGGCTCGGACGTCGACGCCGCCCTGCACTACCTGGCCCGGATGATCGAGGCCGGCGAGGACCCCCGCTTCATCGCCCGCCGCCTGATGATCTCCGCCAGCGAGGACATCGGCCTGGCCGACCCCAACGCCCTGCCCATAGCCGTCGCCGCCGCCCAGGCCGTCGCCATGATCGGCTTCCCCGAGGCCGCCCTCACCCTCAGCCACGCCACCATCGCCCTCGCGCTGGCCCCCAAGTCCAACGCCGCGACCATGGCGATCGGCGCCGCCATGGAGGACGTACGCAAGGGACTGGCCGGATCCGTGCCGCCCCACCTGCGCGACGGGCACTACAAGGGCGCCGCCAAGCTCGGCCACGCGCAGGGGTACGTGTATCCGCACGACCTGCCCGAGGGCATCGCCGAGCAGCAGTACGCCCCGGACGCCCTCAAGGACCGCGAGTACTACGCGCCGACCAGGCACGGCGCCGAGGCGCGGTACGCGGACGCGGTCGAGTGGACCAGACAGCACCTCGGTCGCAAGCGGTCCTGAGCGCCCTGTAGAATCCTCGGAGCGCTGTGTCCCGTGCAGTCAGAACGGGACGGTCAGCCGGAACCCCCAGTGGGTTCCAGGAGCGTCGCGCACCGTTCGAATGGTGTCGCGGGCAGCCCACCTCCGTTCACGGTAGGTGGGCCACTCGTGTGCTGCACATATGTGCCCAGACCAGGGAGCGGCTGCCCACCAGGCCCGGCAACGGACCCGGCGGGTTTCCCCGGCTGCGGATGCGACCTCCCTCAACCCTGACGAGCCGAACACTGAGAAATGAGAGATTGTGGCGAATCAGTCCCGCCCCAAGGTCAAGAAGTCGCGTGCCCTCGGCATCGCGCTGACCCCGAAGGCCGTCAAGTACTTCGAGGCCCGTCCCTACCCCCCGGGTGAGCACGGCCGTGGCCGCAAGCAGAACTCGGACTACAAGGTCCGTCTGCTCGAGAAGCAGCGTCTGCGTGCGCAGTACGACGTGTCCGAGCGTCAGCTCGTCCGCGCCTACGAGCGTGCCTCCAAGGTGCAGGGCAAGACCGGTGAGGCCCTGATCATCGAGCTCGAGCGCCGTCTCGACGCGCTGGTCCTGCGTTCGGGCATCGCCCGCACGATCTACCAGGCCCGCCAGATGGTCGTCCACGGCCACATCGAGGTCAACGGTGGCAAGGTCGACAAGCCGTCGTTCCGCGTCCGTCCCGACGACGTCGTGATGGTCCGCGAGCGCAGCCGCGAGAAGACCCTCTTCTCCATCTCCCGTGAGGGCGGCTTCGCCCCCGACGGCGAGACCCCGCGCTACCTCCAGGTGAACCTCCGCGCCCTGGCCTTCCGCCTGGACCGTGAGCCGAACCGCAAGGAGATCCCGGTGATCTGCGACGAGCAGCTCGTCGTCGAGTACTACGCCCGCTGATCACCAGCCGGACGTAGTACACGCACCACCTCAGCCCGCCGTCTCCCCACCCTTGCGGGTGGGCGAGGCGGCGGGTTCCTGCATGGCGACGGCACCCTGAGCATGCCGTGCCGGTCCGCGCGGCGCGGGCAGCACCTGAGGGATCCGCCCCAGCGCCCGGGCCACGGCCGCGTCCCGGCCGAGCCGCCCCCCGGTCCGTACGCACTCCGCGTACCGCTCGTCGCCCAGGTCCTCACGGGCCATCGCCTCGCACAGCTCGTGCGGGGCGTTGTAGTAGGCGGAGCCGAACAGCGGCAGACCCACCGAGGGCCACATCGCGGCGGCGGCGCCCTGCAGGACCGCGGCCTCCGCCGCGTCGCCCTGGGCCGCCGTGACCAGGGCCAGCAACTCGATCGTCAGCACCGAGCCGAGCAGATCGTGGAAGGCGTGCGCGGCGCCCAGGCAGTCGGTCAGCAGCGTGCGGGCCGCCGCCGGATCGCCCTCGCTCCAGGCCGCGTACGCCAGTACGTACAGCGCGTACGACCGGGTCCAGCCCTCGCCGTGGTCCTCGCAGACCCGGCGGACGTCCTGGCACAGCCGTACCGCCTCCGGCAGATCGCCCTGGAACGCCCGCGTCATCGCCAGCTCGACCTGGCCCATCAGGACGTTGCTGTTGAGCTCGCCGATCTCCCGGTAGCGCTCCAGCGCCGAGCGCAGCAGCGTCTCCGCGCGGGGCATGTCGTCACTGACCAGGGCCAGACAGCCGGTGCGGTGCTCGGCGTACGCCACCGCCGTCGGGTTCGCGGACCGCTCCGCCTCCTCCCGGCACTCGTGGAGCGCGGCCAGCGCCGGCACCGTGTCGCCCTGGAGGATCGCGACGTAGCCGAGCACCCACAGGGCCTTGAGCCGGGACAGTTCGTTGTCGGACTCCAGCCGCACGGCCTGCTCCAGCCAGTGCCGGCCCTCCGAGAGCCGCCCGCAGCCGACCCAGTAGAACCAGAGCGAACCCGCGAGGTACTGGCCCAGATGCGCCTCGTCCGGGTCGCCCAGACAGTGCTCCAGGGCGCAGCGCAGATTCGGCAGCTCCGCGTCGACACGGGCGGCCACCTCGGTCTGCCGCGGGGAGAACCAGTCCAGCTCGCACCAGGTCGCCAGGCCCAGGTACCAGTCCCGGTGCCGGCGCCGCAGCCGGTCCGCGTCCCCGGTCGCCTCCAGCCACTCGGCGCCGTACGCCCGGACCGTGTCCAGCATCCGGTAGCGCACGCCCGTCGCACTCTCCTCGCGCCCGACGACGGACTGCGCGAGCAGTTCCGTCAGCACGTCGAGGACGTCCTGCTCGGCCAGCCCGTTCCCGCTGCACACATACTCCACGGCCGCCAGGTCGAACGGCCCGGCGAACACCGAGAGACGCGACCACAGCAGCCGCTCCTGGGGCGAGCACAGCTCATGGCTCCAGCCGATCGCCGTACGCAGCGTCCGATGGCGGGGCAAGGTGTCCCGGCCGCCGCCGGTCAGCAGCCGGAACCGGTCGTCGAGCCGCTCCAGCAACTGACCGGGGGACAGGGCCCGCAGCCGCCCCGCGGCCAGCTCGACGGCGAGCGGGATGCCGTCGAGGCGCCGGCACAGTTCCGTCACGTCGGGATCGGCGGCGACGGACACCCCCTGCCGCGCCGCCCGGTCCACGAAGAGCTCCACGGCCTCGGCCTCGGCGAGCGGCTCCAGCGCGAACACCCGCTCGCCCGCAACCGACAGCGGCCGACGACCCACGGCGAGCACCCTGAGCCCCGGCACCCGGTGCAGCAGATCGCTCACCAGCTCGGCGCAGGCGTCCACCAGATGCTCGAACCCGTCCAGAACCAGCAGGAGTTCACGCCCCGGCTCCGTCAGGTGCGCGAGCAGGATCTCGCGGGGCAGCCGTGTGGTGTGGTCGGTCAGCCCCAGCGCCTCCACGACCGCGAAGTCGACGAACTCCGGATCGCGCACCGACGCCAGCTCCACCCGCCACGCCCCGTCCCGCAGCGCCGCCCGCGCCGCCAGCCGGGACTTGCCGATACCACCGGCGCCGGTCACGGTCACCAGCCGTGAGCCGTCCAGAGCCAGGCAGAGTGCGGCGAGTTCGGCCGAGCGGCCCACGAACGCGTCCAGTTCGAGGGGGAGGTTGCCGTCGCAGAGCCGATCGTCACGCATGGAACACGGAGCGTACTGAAGCGTGTTCGGTCCGTACAATCGCCCCGGGCGACTCGGCCCCCGCGCGCACGGTAATCCGGTGCGGAGGCCCGCCCGCGGCGCGATAGGCTCACCGCACGACTTTTTCGATGTTCAGGCACGTATACGGGAGCGGGTGCGCAGTGTCCGGTGGCGAGGTGGCCGGGATCCTGGTGGCCGTCTTCTGGGCGATCCTGGTCTCCTTCCTCGCTGTCGCGCTGGCGAGGCTGGCCCAGACGCTCAGGGCGACCACCAAGCTGGTGGCGGACGTGACCGACCAGGCTGTCCCGCTGCTGGCGGACGCCTCCTCGGCGGTGCGCTCCGCGCAGACCCAGATCGACCGGGTGGACGCCATCGCCTCGGACGTCCAGGAAGTCACCTCCAATGCCTCCGCGCTGTCCACCACCGTCGCCTCCACCTTCGGCGGCCCCCTGGTCAAGGTCGCGGCCTTCGGATACGGCGTGCGCAGGGCGATCAGCGGCCGCAAGGACGACGTGCCCGCCAAGGCACCCCGGCGTACCGTGATCGTGGGCCGCACCGTTGTGGCGTCACGACGGAGCAAGCGGAAGAAGGACTGAGACCTAGCGATGTTCCGCCGTACGTTCTGGTTCAGCACGGGCGTCGCCGCCGGTGTGTGGGCCACCACCAAGGTCAACCGCAAGCTGAAGCAGCTGACCCCCGAGAGCCTCGCCGCGACCGCGGCGAACAAGGCGCTCGAGGCCGGTCACCGCATCAAGGACCGAGCGGTGGGCTTCGCGCTCGACGTCCGCGACAACATGGTCCAGCGGGAGGAAGAACTGGGCGACGCCCTCGGGCTGAACGCCCCCGTCGACCCCGAACTCCCCGCGCCCCGGCGGTACGCCGCCATCGAGAACCGCAACAACCCGAAGTACGTCGAGGGATCGACGTACCGGACGTACCCGTACAACCGAAACGAGGACCACTGATGGAGTCGGCCGAGATCCGCCGCCGCTGGCTGAGCTTCTACGAGGAGCGCGGTCACACCGTCGTCCCTTCGGCGTCGCTCATCGCGGACGACCCGACTCTGCTCCTGGTCCCCGCCGGCATGGTCCCCTTCAAGCCGTACTTCCTCGGTGAGGTCAAGCCGCCGTGGGCGCGCGCGACCAGTGTGCAGAAGTGCGTGCGCACGCCCGACATCGAAGAGGTCGGCAAGACCACCCGGCACGGCACGTTCTTCCAGATGTGCGGCAACTTCTCCTTCGGCGACTACTTCAAGGAAGGCGCCATCAAGTACGCCTGGGAGCTGCTCACCAGCCCCCAGGACAAGGGTGGTTACGGCCTGGAGCCCGAGAAGCTCTGGATCACCGTCTACCTGGAGGACGACGAGGCCGAGCGCATCTGGCACGAGGTCGTCGGGGTGCCCAAGGAGCGCATCCAGCGCCTCGGCATGAAGGACAACTACTGGTCCATGGGTGTCCCCGGACCCTGTGGCCCCTGTTCCGAGATCAACTACGACCGCGGCCCCGAGTTCGGCGTCGAGGGCGGCCCCGCCGTCAACGACGAGCGGTACGTGGAGATCTGGAACCTCGTCTTCATGCAGTACGAGCGTGGCGAGGGCATCGGCAAGGACAACTTCGAGATCCTCGGCGAGCTCCCCAGCAAGAACATCGACACGGGCCTCGGCCTGGAGCGGCTCGCGATGATTCTGCAGGGCGTGCAGAACATGTACGAGATCGACACCTCCATGGCCGTCATCAAGAAGGCCACCGAGCTGACCGGTGTCGCGTACGGCGACGCCCACGGGTCGGACGTCTCCCTGCGCGTGGTCACCGACCACATGCGTACGTCCGTGATGCTCATCGGCGACGGCGTGACCCCCGGCAACGAGGGCCGAGGATATGTCCTGCGCCGGATCATGCGCCGCGCCATCCGCAACATGCGGCTGCTCGGCGCCACCGGTCCGGTCGTGCTCGACCTGATCGACACCGTGATCGCCATGATGGGCCAGCAGTACCCGGAGCTCGTCACCGACCGCGAGCGCATCGAGAAGGTCGCCGTCGCCGAGGAGAACGCCTTCCTCAAGGCGCTCAAGGGCGGCACGAACATCCTCGACACCGCTGTCACCGAGACCAAGGCCTCCGGTGGCACGGTCCTCGCCGGCGACAAGGCGTTCCTGCTCCACGACACCTGGGGCTTCCCGATCGACCTCACCCTGGAGATGGCCGCCGAGCAGGGCCTCTCCGTGGACGAGGACGGCTTCCGCCGTCTGATGAAGGAGCAGCGGGAGCGCGCCAAGGCCGACGCCCAGGCCAAGAAGACCGGCCACGCCGGTGCCGGCGCCTACCGCGAGATCGCCGACCAGGCGGGCGAGACCGAGTTCATCGGCTACTCGGACACGGATGCCGAGACCACGATCGTCGGCATCCTCGTCGACGGTGCCTCCTCCCCGGCCGCCACCGAGGGCGACGAGGTCGAGATCGTCCTGGACCGTACCCCGTTCTACGCCGAGGGCGGCGGCCAGATCGGTGACACCGGCAGGATCAAGGTCGACTCCGGCGCCGTCATCGAGATCCGCGACTGCCAGAAGCCGGTCCCGGGTGTGTACGTCCACAAGGGCGTCGTCCAGTTCGGCGAGGTCACCGTCGGTGCCAAGGCCCACGCCTCGATCGACTCCCGCCGCCGTACGGCCATCGCCCGCGCCCACTCGGCCACCCACCTCACCCACCAGGCCCTGCGTGACGCGCTCGGCCCGACGGCCGCCCAGGCCGGTTCCGAGAACCAGCCCGGCCGTTTCCGCTTCGACTTCGGCTCCCCGTCCGCGGTTCCCACGGCCGTGATGACCGACGTGGAGCAGAAGATCAACGAGGTCCTCGCCCGTGACCTGGACGTGCACGCCGAGATCCTGAGCCTCGACGAGGCCAAGAAGCAGGGTGCCATCGCCGAGTTCGGCGAGAAGTACGGCGAGCGCGTCCGCGTCGTCACCATCGGCGACTTCTCCAAGGAGCTGTGCGGCGGCACCCACGTGCACAACACCTCGCAGCTCGGCCTGGTCAAGCTGCTCGGCGAGTCGTCGATCGGTTCGGGTGTGCGCCGTATCGAGGCGCTCGTCGGTGTCGACGCCTACAACTTCCTGGCCCGCGAGCACACGGTCGTCGCCCAACTCCAGGAGCTGATCAAGGGCCGTCCGGAGGAGCTCCCGGAGAAGGTCTCCGCCATGCTCGGCAAGCTGAGGGACGCCGAGAAGGAGATCGAGAAGTTCCGCGCCGAGAAGGTCCTCCAGGCCGCGGCCGGTCTCGCCGAGTCCGCCAAGGACGTCCGCGGCATCGCCGTCGTCACCGGCCAGGTCCCGGACGGCACCACTGCCGACGACCTGCGCAAGCTGGTCCTCGACGTCCGCGGCCGCATCCAGGGCGGCCGGGCCGTCGTGGTGGCCCTGTTCACCGTCGCGGGCGGCAAGCCGCTCACGGTCATCGCCACCAACGAGGCCGCCCGCGAGCGTGGCCTCAAGGCCGGTGACCTGGTCCGTACGGCGGCCAAGACCCTCGGCGGCGGCGGTGGCGGCAAGCCGGACGTCGCCCAGGGCGGCGGTCAGAACCCGGCCGCGATCGGCGAGGCCGTCGAGGCCGTCGAGCGTCTGGTCACGGACACCGCGAAGTGACGATGCGCAGAGGCCGCCGGCTCGCCGTCGATGTCGGGGACGCCCGGATCGGGGTCGCTTCGTGCGACCCCGACGGGATCCTCGCCACTCCGGTGGAGACGGTCCCCGGCCGGGACGTCCCGGCCGCCCATCGACGGCTGAAGCAGATCGTCGAGGAGTACGAACCGATCGAGGTCGTCGTCGGACTCCCTCGCTCCCTCAAGGGGGGCGAGGGCCCGGCCGCGGTCAAGGTCAGGGCCTTCGCCCAGGAGCTGGCGAAGGGCATCGCGCCGATACCGGTACGCCTGGTGGACGAGCGGATGACGACCGTGACGGCCAGCCAGGGACTGCGTGCCTCGGGTGTGAAATCCAAGAAGGGCCGCTCCGTCATCGACCAGGCCGCCGCTGTGATCATCCTTCAGCAGGCGCTCGAATCCGAACGGGTGTCAGGTAAAGCACCCGGAGAGAGCGTCGAAGTGGTCATCTGATCGCGATACGGTAACGTTCCGCGCGATTGCGGCGCTGTTCGAACAGATGCCGCACAGAGAGAGGCGGAACTGATGCCGGGCCACAAGCTGCGTGACCGCCGCCTCGCGGCTCTAGGGGATCGATGACTGAGTATGGCCGGGGCCAGGACGGCTCCGAACCGTGGCATCCGCAGGACCCGTACTACGGGGACGGCGGATGGGAAGGGCAGCAGGGCCACGACGGCCATCAAGCTGCCTACGGCGGCCAGCAGCAGCACTATCCGCAGCAGCCGCAGCAGTCGCAGTACGGCGACTGGGGCAACGGCCAGCAGGCCGACTACGGTCAGGCGCAGCAGCAGTACCAGCAGTACGGCCAGCAGCAGTACGACCCGCAGCAGAGCTACGACCAGCAGCAGTACGCGGCCCAGCAACTACAGCATCAGCAGCACCCGCAGCACCAGCAGTACGACAACAACGGCTGGGGCACCGGGACGCACACGCACGTCCAGTACACGGACCCGTCGGACCCGTACGGCCAGCAGGCCGCCGCGTACGGCGCAGCGGAGCAGCCGGACTACTACGGCACCCCCGACGCCTATCCGCCGCCGGAGCCGCCGAACCGCCGGCGCACCGAGCCGGAACCGCAGCAGGCGGACTGGGATCCCGGACCCGACCAGGGCGAACACGCCTTCTTCGCGGGCGGCGGTGACGACGAGGACGACGTCGACGACGGCGACGACGACCAAGGCGGACGCGGCGACCGCAGGGGCCGCGGCGGCAAGAAACCGAAGAAACGCCGCAGTGGCTGCGCCTGCCTGGTGGTCCTGCTGGTGTTCGGCGGCGGTGTCGGCGGCGTCGGCTATTTCGGCTACCAGTTCTACAAGGATCGTTTCGCCTCTGCGCCGGACTACGCGGGCGACGGCACCAGCGCGACGGTGCCGGTCTCGGTGCCGAAGGGCGCGGGCGGTGCCGAGATCGGGCGGCTGCTCAAGGACGCGGATGTCGTCAAGAGCGTCGACGCGTTCGTCTCCGCGTTCACCCAGAACAAGGACGCGGGCAAGATCCAGGCCGGCTCCTATCTGCTGAACAAGCAGATGTCCGCCGAGAGCGCCGTGACGCTGATGCTCGACCCCAAGAGCCAGAACAACCTGATCGTCACCGAAGGCCAGCGCAATTCACAGGTCTACGCGGCGATCGACAAGCGTCTCGACCTCGACAAGGGCACCACGGCGAAGGTCGCGAAGCAGAAGTACAAGCAGTTCGGGCTGCCCGACTGGGCCCTCGGCCACTCCGATCTGAAGGACCCGCTCGAAGGGTTCCTCTACCCCTCCGCCTACGCGGCCAGCAAGGGGCAGAAGCCGGAGACCATCCTCAAGGAGATGGTCGCCCGGGCGAACGACACGTACGAGGAACTCGGCCTGGAGAAGAAGGCCGAGGGCCTGGGCCTCGACGGTCCCTGGGAGCTGCTCACCGTGGCGAGCCTCGTGCAGGCCGAGGGCACCAGCCACGACGACTTCCGCAAGATGGCCGAGGTCGTCTACAACCGGCTCAAGCCCGGGAACCCGCAGACGTACGGCTCCCTGGAGTTCGACTCCACGTACAACTACGTCAAGAACCAGAGCAAGATCGACCTGACGATCGCCGAGCTCAAGCAGTACAACAACCCGTACAACACGTACTACGTCAAGGGACTGCCGCCCGGGCCCATCGACAACCCCGGCGCCGAGGCGCTCAAGGGCGCCCTCAACCCGACGAAGCAGGGCTGGTACTACTTCATCTCGCTGGACGGCAAGACGAGCAAGTTCACCAAGACGCTCGCGGAGCACGACAAGCTGGTCCAGGAGTTCAACGCGTCGAGGAACAAGGACTGACGACGCGGCTGGGCCCCGGGGCGGACGTCCGCCCCGGGGCCCAGCCGCATGTCCGAACCGTCAGCCGCACCAGCCCAGCGGACTCGTGTACGAGTCGGTGTACGGCGAGGAGGAGCTCCACCAGCGGGTCGAGCCCATGTACTGCACGCACTTGCCCGCGGCCTTCACCCGCCGGGGACCGGCGTAGGAGTTGTAGTTGCCGGGGTCCGTGAGCCAGCTGCCGCCCTCGACACGGATGCCGACGTTCACCGGGTTCCCGATCTGCTCGCCGGTCACGACGGTGACCGCGCAGTTGTAGCCGGTCGAGGAGTTGTAGAGCAGGTAGACGATCGCCTGAGGACCACCGGTCTCCAGGTAGAGACCCAGTTCGTGGGAGGACTGGATGTAGTAGCCCGAGCCGCAGACGGTGACGGGGTTGCTGGCGGCCTGTGCCGAGCCGGTGAACGCCAGGGTGATACCCAAGGCGGCGCAGAGCGCTACGAACGCGCGCAGGACATGTCTCATGACGGGGTGGGTGGTCCTCACGTGACAGCGGATCAAGACGCGAGGACACTATGATCCGGAAAGCCCGTCAGACAGAGGGTTTCCGGCCGTCGAGTGGTGATTTTCGGATCATTGTTCGATTTTTTGAGGCTCAAGGACAGATTCCATGACAGCTCGGGCCACCGCCGCCCGCCGGGCCGCCGTACTCGGTTCGCCCATCGACCATTCCCTCTCGCCGGTGCTGCACCGCGCCGCGTACGAGGAACTGGGGCTCACGGACTGGTCGTACGACCGGTTCGACGTCGATGAGGCCGCGCTGCCCGGGTTCGTCGCGGAACTGGGGCCGGAGTGGGCCGGGCTGTCGCTGACCATGCCGCTGAAACGGGCCGTCATCCCGCTGCTCGACGAGGTCAGCGAGACCGCCGCCTCGGTCGAGGCGGTCAACACCCTCGTGTTCACCGAGGACGGCCGCCGCGTCGGCGACAACACCGACATCCCCGGGATGGTCGCCGCCCTGCGCGAGCACGGCATCGAACAGGTCGACTCCGCCGCGATCCTCGGCGCGGGCGCCACCGCGTCCTCCGCGCTGGCCGCGCTGGCCCGGGTCTGCACCGGTGAGGTCGTCGTCTACGTCCGCAGCCGGGCCCGGGCCGCCGAGATGCGGGAGTGGGGCGAGCGCCTCGACGTCGAGGTACGGACCGAGGACTGGGCCGACGCCGCCGACGCGCTGCACCACCCCCTGGTGATCGCCACCACCCCGGCCGGCACGACGGACGCCCTGTCCGCCGCCGTACCCGAGCGGCCCGCCACCCTCTTCGACGTGCTCTACGAGCCGTGGCCCACCGAGCTCGCGGCCCGCTGGTCGATGTTCGGCGGGGCCGTGGTCAGCGGACTCGACCTGCTGGTGCACCAGGCGGTGCTCCAGGTCGAGCAGATGACGGGCTGTGCCCGGGCCCCGCTGGCGGCCATGCGAAAAGCGGGCGAGCACGCGCTGGCGGCCCGCTAGGATCCCCCGGGTTCCGCAGGGGGCGGAACCGGGAGGGGAGAACAAGCGTGTCCGCAGGCATGCAGATGGCATCCGGCAAGAGCGAGATATTCGAGTTCGTGCTGAGGTTCATGCCCGACTGGGTGCAGATCACGGTGCTCGCCCTGGTCGTGCTCGCGGTGCTCGTGTCCTGGGGCATCAAGCTCAAGCGCAAGATCGATTACCGGCGGGCCCTGCGCAGCGGGCAGCCGATCCACGCGGCGGCGCGGCACGGGCAGCGCAGCGGCGCCGACTATCTCGGCGCGTACGCGCCCCAGCAGCCGCCGGTCCCGCCCCAGCCGGCGCCCGCCCAGCAGAGCGGCGCCGACTTCCTGGGGGCCTACGCGCCGCAGAACCGGCAGGGGAACGGCTCGGTCTGAGCCGTTCCGGTGTGCGTGCGTCCGCCTGATGGACCAACGGCGGGAGGAGCCCGCCGGACATGGGAGGATCGAAGGTGGCGGGCCGGGGCCGCGCACCCGGTCGCGCCATTGCCGTACGCGAGGACGCGCGTACGCAGGGCAGTACGAGGGCGCGAGCACTGAGGAGCACCGTTGAGCAGGTTGCGCTGGCTGACCGCGGGGGAGTCCCACGGCCCCGCACTCGTCGCGACGCTGGAGGGCCTTCCCGCCGGCGTGCCGATCACCACGGAGATGGTGGCGGACCACCTGGCCCGGCGCCGCCTCGGTTATGGACGCGGCGCGCGGATGAAGTTCGAGCAGGACCAGGTCACCTTCCTCGGCGGCGTCCGGCACGGTCTCACCCTCGGCTCCCCGGTCGCGATCATGGTGGGCAACACCGAGTGGCCCAAGTGGGAGCAGGTCATGGCCGCCGACCCGATCGACGAGGAGATCCTCGCCGGACTGGCCCGCAACGCCAAGCTGACCCGCCCGCGCCCCGGCCACGCCGACCTCGCCGGCATGCAGAAGTACGGCTTCGACGAGGCCCGTCCGATCCTGGAGCGTGCCTCCGCGCGGGAGACCGCGGCGCGTGTCGCGCTCGGCGCCGTCGCCCGGTCGTACCTCAAGGAGACGGCCGGCATCGAGATCGTCAGCCATGTCGTGGAGCTGTGCTCGGTGAAGGCCCCGGCCGGCGTGTACCCGACCCCCGCCGACGTCGAGCGGCTGGACGCCGACCCGCTGCGCGTCCTGGACGCGGACGCGTCGAAGGCGATGGTGGCCGAGGTCGACCAGGCCCACAAGGACGGCGACACCCTCGGTGGCGTGGTCGAGGTCCTGGCCTACGGCGTCCCCGTCGGCCTCGGCTCCCACGTCCACTGGGACCGCAAGCTGGACGCCCGGCTCGCCGGTGCCCTCATGGGCATCCAGGCCATCAAGGGCGTCGAGCTCGGCGACGGCTTCGAGCTGGCGCGGGTGCCCGGCTCCGAGGCGCACGACGAGATCGTCAACTCGCCCGAGGGCATCCGCCGCGTCTCCGGCCGCTCCGGCGGTACCGAGGGCGGTCTGTCCACCGGTGAGCTGCTGCGGGTCCGCGCCGCGATGAAGCCGATCGCGACCGTGCCGCGCGCCCTTCAGACGGTGGACGTCGCCACCGGCGAGGCCGCGCCCGCCAACCACCAGCGCTCCGACGTCTCCGCGGTCCCCGCCGCCGGCATCGTCGCCGAGGCCATGGTCGCCCTCGTCCTCGCGGACGCGGTGGCGGAGAAGTTCGGCGGCGACAACGTCGTGGAGACCCGCCGCAACGTGCAGTCGTACCTCGAGAACCTGGCCATCCGATGACCGGTCCCCAGGTGGTGCTGGTCGGTCCGATGGGCGTGGGCAAGTCCACCGTCGGGCAGCTGCTGGCCGAGCGCCTCGGCGTCGGCTACCGGGACACCGACGACGACATCGTCGCCGAGCAGGGCCGGACCATCGCCGAGATCTTCGTCGACGAGGGTGAGCCGGTCTTCCGGGCGATCGAGAAGGCCGCCGTGAACAAGGCGCTCGCCGAGCACGACGGTGTTCTCGCGCTGGGAGGCGGCTCGATCCTCGACGAGGGCACGCGCGCACTGCTCGCCGGGCAGCGGGTCGTCTACCTCTCGATGGACGTCGAGGAGGCGGTCCAGCGCACCGGCCTCAACGCCGCCCGCCCGCTGCTCGCGGTCAACCCGCGCAAGCAGTGGCGCGAGCTGATGGAGGCACGGCGGCATCTGTACGAGGGGATCGCCACGGCGGTCGTCGCCACCGATGGCCGTACCCCCGAAGAAGTCACCGAAGCGGCCATGGACGCACTGGAGTTGAAGCAGGCATGAGCGAGGCAGTGACGAGGATCCAGGTCGGCGGCACCGCGGGCAGCGAGCCGTACGAGGTCCTGGTGGGCCGTCAACTCCTGGGTGAGCTCGGCGCGTTGGTCGGTCCCAAGGCCAAGCGGGTCGCGGTGATCCACCCCGAGGCGCTCGCCGAGACCGGTGAGGCGCTGCGGGCCGACCTCGCCGGGCAGGGCTTCGAGGCGGTCGCCATCCAGGTGCCCAACGCCGAGGAGGCCAAGACCGCCGAGGTGGCCGCCTACTGCTGGAAGGCCCTCGGGCAGTCCCACTTCACCCGCTCCGACGTCGTCGTCGGCGTCGGCGGCGGCTCGACCACCGACCTGGCCGGTTTCGTGGCCGCGACCTGGCTGCGCGGTGTGCGCTGGATCGCGATCCCCACCACCGTCCTGGCGATGGTGGACGCGGCCGTCGGCGGCAAGACCGGCATCAACACCGCCGAGGGCAAGAACCTCGTCGGCTCCTTCCACCCGCCGGCCGGTGTGCTGTGCGACCTGGCCGCGCTGGACTCCCTGCCGGTCAACGACTACGTCTCCGGCCTCGCCGAGATCATCAAGGCCGGCTTCATCGCCGACCCGGTGATCCTGGACCTCATCGAGTCCGACCCCGAGGCCGCGCGCACCCCGGCGGGCCCGCACACGTCCGAGCTGATCGAGCGTGCCATCCGGGTCAAGGCCGAGGTCGTCTCCGCGGACCTGAAGGAGTCGGGCCTGCGGGAGATCCTCAACTACGGTCACACGCTGGCCCACGCCATCGAGAAGAACGAGCGGTACAAGTGGCGGCACGGCGCCGCGGTCGCCGTGGGCATGCACTTCGCGGCCGAACTCGGCCGTGTCGCGGGCCGGTTGGACGACGCCACGGCGGACCGGCACCGCACGGTCCTGGAGTCGGTCGGCCTGCCGCTGCACTACCGCTATGACCAGTGGCCCAAGCTCCTCGAGACCATGAAGGTCGACAAGAAGTCCCGCGGGGACCTGCTGCGCTTCATCGTCCTGGACGGACTGGGCAAGCCCACCGTCCTGGAGGGCCCCGACCCGGCCGTGCTGCTCGCCGCGTACGGCGAGGTGGGCGAGTAGTCCGCAGAGGCGCCATCCGTCCGATTTGCCTTACGGGCGCGGGCACTTAGGGCCGTCCCCGGCCGTTCACCAAACGGCGGCCGGGGACGGTACCGTTCGGTAAGGAGCGGGGTTCGTACCCTGCTGCCAGCGCCAATTGCCTGTACGAGACGGAGTGGCACCGGATGCAGCACGCAGTGGGTCCTCCGCTGCCGCCGCCCCACCAGCCGGGGCACGGACCGGCCGTCGGCTGGCCGCCGGCCGCACACCACCCGGGTCCCCACCACCCGGGCGCGCACCAGGGGTCCGCCCCCTGTCTCTTATCCACATATACGC
>NZ_JABERD010000030.1 GCF_013044505.1 Streptomyces sp. S3(2020)
CCATGTCGGGCGAGGGCGGGGTGGCCCAGGCGGGGTGCCGAGGGCCGATCCTCGGGCTTACGCCGCGTCGGACCGGGCAGGCCTACCCGGGAGCCGAGCCAGGACGTACCGGATCGCACACCGGGGTTGGCAGGCAAGGGTCCGCTTCGGTGAGGTGCGGGAGGGAGGGCCCGCCCGGACGCCCTTGGGCCCCCGCCTCCTTGGGGCCCCGTACTGTCGCGGGCCCAGCCACACCGCAGGACCGGCCGCACCCCTCTACCCCGCGCATCCAGGCCCTGGCGTGCCCCCAGACCGGCGGAGCACCCCGCGTCCGCTCAGCCCCGTGGCTCGCGCCACATCGGCCACATCTGGGGGCCGGCCGGGAGGTCGAGGGCGGGGCCGATGGGCTGGAAGCCGAGGCGTTCGTACAGGGCACGGCTGCGGGCGCTGCTCGCCTCCAGGTAGGCGGAGAGGCCCTCGCGGTCGCAGCGGTCGAGGACCGAGGCTATGAGCGCGGTGCCCAGTCCCTGGCCCTGGCGCTCCGGTGCCACGCCGATCATCCACAGGTACTCGTGGGCGCGGCCGGCGGGGTGGATGTCCGCCGTCAGCCGGCCGATCAGCTCCACGCGCTCGTTCTCCGGGTCGACCTCCGCGCGCAGCTCGGCGGGGCCGTCGGCGTCCTCCTCGGCCGCGTGCTCACCGTCCGGCACCGGAAGCCACAGGGCGCAGGCCGTACCGTCCTCGGTGACGTCGACGCGCCCCTCGGCCAGCACGATGTCGGTGAAGGCGGCCATGAGCCGAGGATGGGCCGTACGACGGTGCTCGTCCCCCGGGAACACCCACCGGCTGACCGGGTCGTCCTGGAACGCCGTGTCCAACAGTCCGACGACCAGCTCACGATCCTCTTCGCTCGCCGCCCGGATCGCCACACCCATGTTCCGCCGCCCCTCAAGTCAACTGACCTCGACCGTACGGTCGTTGACTCTATCGGGGACCAAGTGGCGCGTGCGCCCGGGAGAAGGGGCGGGGCCCGCACGCCGTGGGGATGTGCGGGACCCGCCTGACCGGAGCCCTTCGGGACCGTGCGGGGTCAGGAGCCGCTCGGCCCCGAGGGCTCCGGGGTCTGGGGTCTAAGGTCTGGGATCTCTGGGGTCTCTGGGGTCTGGGTCGACTGCTTCGGGCTCGCTTCCGCAGAGCAGTACGGCCTGCTGACGCGCTGACGCTCAACTGGTGCGCCGTGTCACGAACTCGGCCAGCGCCAGCAGTCCCCCCGCCGCCGCCGGCTCGGGCACCGCACGGGACAGTTCCCCCATCGCACGGGCCATCCGGTCGGCCGCCTGGACCTGCGCCCAGTCACGTCCACCGGCCCGCTCTACGGCGAGTGCCGTCCGGTCCAGGTCCTCCCCCGCGTACGGAGACGCGTAGAGCTCCGCCAGTTCCGCGCCCGCCGGGGTGCCGGAGGCCAGCGCGGCGACCACCGGCAGGGACTTCTTGCGGACCGCGAGGTCGGCCCCGGCCGGTTTGCCGGTGTGGCGGGGGTCGCCCCATATGCCGATCACGTCGTCGATGAGCTGGAAGGCCAGCCCGGCCTCCCGGCCGAACGCGTCCAGCGCCTCGACGTCCTCCCGCGCCGCGCCCGCGTAGAGCGCGCCCAGTGCGCAGGCGCACCCGAGCAGCGCGCCCGTCTTGGCCTCGGCCATGGCGAGCACCTCGTCGAGGGTGACCTCGTCGGGGCCCTGTGTCTCCATGGCCGTGTCCGCGTGCTGGCCGGCGCACAGCTCGACGACACAGGCCGCGAGCCGGGCGGCGGCGGTCCCGGCCGCCGGGTGCGGGTCCTCGGCGAGCAGCCCGAGGGCCAGCGCCTGGAGGGTGTCCCCGGCGAGGATCGCGTCGGCGTCGCCGAACACCGTCCATGCGGTGGGCCGGTGCCGTCGGGTGGTGTCCCGGTCCATCACGTCGTCGTGCAGCAGCGTGAAGTTGTGGACCAGCTCCACCGCCGCGGCCGCCCGCACGGCCGCCTCCCGTGCCGCCGCTCCCCCCAGTGCGGCGGCCGCGGTGAGGACGAGCGCGGGCCGTATCGCCTTGCCGGGGTGGCCCGCCGCCGGGGTGCCGTCGGCGTGCTCCCAGCCGAAGTGGTAGAGCGCGATCCGGCGCATGGAGCCGGGCAGCGAGTCGATCGCCTCGCGCAGCACGGGGTCGACCGACGCCCGGGCACGCTCCAGAATCACCGCCGCCTCATGCCCGTCGAGCGGCTCGGTCCCGGCGGGGTGCTGTGTCGCCTCCCTCATGAGCTCGTCCATGGGGGTCTCCTCGGAGAGTCCGCGGACGGTGGCGTTTCCGCTGCGACTGGGCGCATACGACCGGGGTGTACCCGCCCGCGGGGGCGGGGACACGGTTCCCAGCTGCGGAAACGTCACCGCCAGCGGCCGATCTCGACGTTCTCCAGCACACCGAGCGCGTCCGGCACGAGCACCGCGGCCGAGTAGTAGGCCGTCACCAGGTACTTGATGATCGCCTGCTCGTTGATGCCCATGAAGCGCACCGACAGGCTCGGCTCGATCTCGTCCGGGATACCGGCCTGCTGCAGACCGATGACACCCTGCTCGGCCTCGCCGGTACGCATCGCGATGATCGAGGTCGTACGGGCCTCGGTGACCGGGATCTTGTTGCACGGGTAGATCGGCACCCCCCGCCAGGTGGGGATGCGGTTGCCGCCCACGTCGATGGTCTCGGGGACGAGTCCGCGCTTGTTGAGCTCACGCCCGATCGCGGAGATGGCCCGCGGATGGGCGAGCAGGAACTTGGTGCCGCGCCGCCTGCTGAGGAGCTCGTCCAGGTCGTCGGGGCTGGGCACACCGTCGTGCGGCTGGAGCCGCTGGTCGTACTCGCAGTTGCTGAGCAGCCCGAACTCCCGGTTGTTGACGAGCTCGTGCTCCTGGCGTTCCTTCAACGCCTCCACGGTCAGCCGAAGTTGCTGCTCGGTCTGGTTCATCGGCTGGTTGTAGAGGTCGGCCACGCGCGAGTGGATGCGCAACACGGTCTGGGCCACGCTCAGTTCGTACTCGCGCGGCCGGGCCTCGTAGTCCACGAAGGTGTGCGGGATGTCCGGCTCGCCGCTGTGGCCGGCCGCGAGGTCGATCGCCTTCTCCCCGTACCTGTTGGTGCTCTGCTCCGGGATCGAGCGCAGCGCCTGGAGGTGCTCGCGCAGGGAGTCGGTGCGCTCCGCGACCTGCTCGACGGCGTTCCGCGGCAGGACGAGCACCGTGCAGGCGGTGACCGCGCGTGCGGTGTACTCCCAGATGGCCTCGGGGTCGAGCAGCGCCTGGTCGCCGAAGTAGGCGCCGTCGGCGAGGACTCCGAGGACGGCGTCGTCGCCGTAGGGGCCCGTGCCGATCGTCTCCACCCTGCCGTGCGCCAGCAGGAAGACCACGTCGGCCTGGCTGCCGAACGAGGCGATCACGTCCCCCGCCGCGAATTCACGCTGCTCACAGCGGCGGGCGAGTTCGGTGAGCACCTCCTCGTCCTCGTACGACCGCAACGCCGGCAGTTCGCACAGCTCCTCCGGGATGACCTCGACCCGGTCGCCCGTCTTCACAAAAGTGACCCGGCCGTCCCCCACGGCGTAGGTCAGCCGCCGGTTCACGCGGTACGTACCGCCTTGAACATTCACCCAGGGCAGCATGCGCAGCAGCCAACGGGAGCTGATCTCCTGCATCTGGGGTGCGGACTTGGTGGTGGTGGCCAGGTTCCGCGCGGCCGCCGTGCCGAGACTCTGCTGCGGCCGGCCCTGCTCGGTGCGGACCTCTTCGCCTACCGACATATGAGAATTGCCCTCCCGGTCATGCCCCGGCGCCGGTCTGCACCGAGGCATCGAACTGCGGACCAGCCTTCCATCACGGAGCGTGCCGGTGCTATTACACGAAAGAGTTGGAATGGATCTTCGATAACTGGGCAATACCGAGATCTCGCACACCGTTCCCGGCCCGTTGTCCGAAACGGCTCGCACACCGTACGAACCAGGTAGTCCCGGTTGTCGGCCTCCGGTACAAGCAGCGGTACGAGCCGATCGCGAAAGGCGGTCGCCGCGCACGCGAAGGAGGCGGCATGGCCCCACCCATGTCCGCGAGCAGGTTCCTCGACGTACTCCAGGACGAGGGCGTCACCGTCGTCCAGGTCGGCGACTGGAGGCATCACAACCGCAACCACAAGGGCCCTTGGGGCCCGGTGCACGGCGTGATGATCCACCACACGGTGACCAAGGGCAGCGAACGCACCGTCGAACTCTGCCGCGACGGCTACGAGGACCTCCCCGGCCCGCTCTGCCACGGTGTGATCACCAAGGACGGCCGCGTCCACCTCGTCGGCTACGGCCGCGCCAACCACGCGGGGCTCGGCGACGACGACGTCCTGCGCGCGGTGATCGCCGAGAAGGCCCTCCCGCCGGACAACGAGGCGAACACCGACGGCAACCGCCACTTCTACGGCTTCGAGTGCGAGAACCTCGGCGACGGCGAGGACCCGTGGCCGGCGGCCCAGCTGGACGCGATCGAGCGGGTCGCCGCCGCGATCTGCCGCCACCACGGCTGGACGGAACGGTCGGTCATCGGCCATCTGGAGTGGCAGCCCGGGAAGGTCGACCCGCGCGGCTTCACGATGGCATCGATGCGGAAACGGATCAGGGACCGTCTGACGTAACGGCACGGATGTTCCGGGGGCGACCACACAGGCGACAATGAGGGTGTGACCAGCACCGACCTCGCCGCCCTGCGCCCCCGGCTCCCGTCGCCGTTGCAGGAGATCGAGGACGACCGGTTCTCCCGCCGGGGCGTGCGGCTGTCGTTGAAACGCGACGACCTGATCCACCCGGACCTGGTCGGCAACAAGTGGCGCAAGCTCGCGCCGAACCTCGCGGCGGCGGCCGGTCGTCCGATCCTCACCTTCGGCGGCGCGTACTCCAACCACCTCCGCGCGACCGCGGCCGCGGGACGCTTGCTGGGCCTGCCGACGATCGGTGTGGTCCGCGGCGACGAACTCGCCGACCGCCCGCTGAACCCCTCCCTCGCCCGCTGCACGGCGGACGGCATGCGCCTGCGTTTCATCGACAGATCGACCTATCGCCGCAAGACCGAGCGGTCGGTGCTGGAGGGGGTACTGCGGGCCGCGGGGGCCGAGGACGCGTACGTCGTACCGGAAGGTGGCAGCAACACGCTCGCGGTACGAGGCTGCCAGGCACTCGGCGAGGAACTACGAGGACAGGCCGACGTGATCGCGGCGGCATGCGGCACGGGCGGCACCTTCGCCGGTCTGACGGCGGGACTGGCGCCGGGTCAGCGGGCGTTGGGAATACCGGTACTCAAGGGCGGTTTCCTGACGGCCGAAATTGAGCGTCTCCAGCGGGAGGCATTCGAGGGCCGTCGCGGCGACTGGACCCTGGACGACCGGTTCCACTTCGGCGGCTACGCACGGACGACACCCGAACTCGACGCCTTCGCGGAGGACTTCGAGGGGCGGCATGGGGTGGGGGTGGAGCGGCTGTATGTCGCCAAGTTGCTGTACGGACTTGTGGCCTTGGCGGAGGAGGGGGCGTTCACGACCGGGTCCAGGCTGGTCGCGGTGATCACCGGCGCTCCGTTTCCCTGCTGATTATCGAGACTTCTTGCGGAAGCCGCGTTTCGTTGCCTTCTTGCCGGTCAGTTTCTGCGCTTGGCGGTGCATTCCCATCCGCCGGTAGACCGTGACCAGGGCGCGAACAGTGAGCTTGGTGTCCTTGTGGTCAGGCCCGAGGATCCGGCGCCGCGCGGCCAGCACCGCCTCGAGCAATACGACCGCTTCCCGGGACATACGCATCTCATGCAGGATGAGAGCAAGGTTGTAGCTGGTACGGAGTGTTTCCGGATGCTCCTCCCCGAATGCGCGACGTCGCCGGTCGAACGCCTCCTCCAGCACACGGCGAGCTTCCCCGAATTCGCGCAGCGCACCAAGAGAGATCGCGAGTTGGTTCATCGTCAGCAGGGTTTCGCCATGATCCGGCCCTAGGATCCGGCGCTCCGTGGCCAGGCTGTCCACGAGCAGACCGCGGGCCGCCTCGACCTCGCGCAGGTCGTGCAGGACGCAGGCGTGGACATACGCCGTCCTCATCGTGTCGGGATGGTCGTCGCCGTGAACACGACGACTCCGTGCGAACGCGTCCTCGACGATGCTCCTGGCCTCGTGACATCTGCCCATGTCCTTGAGCGCGTCACTGAGAGTCCGTGCTGCCGAGATGGTCAAAGGGTGGTCGTCCCCAAGAGTGGTCCGGCAACGTTCCCATGTCTCCTGGACCAGGCGGTGCGCGGCGCTCACCTCATCCACCTGCAAGAGGGAGGCCCCGAGCTGGAGGGCCGATCGGAGGGTTTCGGGGTGGTCGTCCCCGCGCAGGCGACGCCACCCGGCCAGCACGTCCTCCTCCAGTTCACGTGCCGCTACCAGGTCTCCCGCCGCGTGGAGGGACCCGGCAAAGTTGCAGGCCGACTGGAGAGTATCGGCGTGGTCGTCGCCCAGCCGGCAGCGTCGACGGGCAAGGGTGTCCCGGTCCATGTCCATCGCCGCCCGGTACTCGCCGTGTTGAAAGAGGATCGCGGCGAGGTCGTTTGCGGACTGCAGCGTGTCGGGATGATCATCACCCAGTGTCCGGCGGCGACGGGTGTAGGCGTCCTCGATGATCGGCCGGGCAGCCTGGCTGTCACCCAGATCCGACGTCGCGTGACCGAGGTACTGCGTGCAGGTCAGCACATCAGGATGGTCCGCACCGAGCTGGGCGGTCCATGTCTCGCGCAAGCCGGCGGCGAGTTCGGCTGCGGCCCTCGGCCGGGCGCTACGGATCAGGAAATACACCGCGTCACTCAGTGTCGGGCGGAGCTCCGCTCTGTCGACCACGTCGATGTGCTGCGAGACGAGATGCGAGGCCAGGCTCGCCCAGGCCGGCCAGTCGGTCGGCGTCTGCGGATCTCCCGGGTCGGCGGAAGCCAGAACGGCCGCCACGTCGTCGTGGATCGCCTCGATCCGCACCGGGTCGACCTGGTCTCTGAGGACGGCCTGCGTGAGGCGGTGGACCTGAAAAGTCCGGCCGTCGACACGGACGAGGCTGTAGCGGCGCAGAGGTTCGAGAGTGGACCTCATCCACGTCAGCTCGTCCAGGTGGGCCGGGACCGTGGACAACCCGGTGCGGGCGTTCACCATCCAGTCGATGGGGATCGGATCTGGACCGAGGAACGCGGTGAGCCGGAGCAGGGCCGCGGCGTCGGGGTGCTCGTCCGCGAGGTCCCCCGCCGCGATACCCACCGCGGCCGCCAGCGGCACCGGATAGTCCGGGTCCTCCCCCTCCCGCAGGATCCTCGTGTTCTCGCGCAGAAGCCTCAGATAGAGCCCGGCATGCGTGCCCTTCTCGATCATGTCCGCGGCCTGGGCCAACGCCAGCGGAAGATCACCGAGTTCACCGGCCAGCGCGTCGGCCTCGGCCCCGGTCACACTCGGGACACGGTTGTCGAAGTACGCCAATGAGTCCGCCCGCGTGAACACGTCCAGGGCCATCAGCCTTGCGAGCCGGCGCCAGTTGGGGTTGCGGGACGTGATCAGGACGTGCCCAGGGCCCTCCGGCAGCCAGCGTTCGACCTGTTCGGGGTCCTCCGCGTTGTCGAGGATGATCAGCCACCGCCGCCGGTCGCGCAGTGACGTCAGCAGCGTACGGGCGTTGTGCTCGGCGCCCGCCTCCTTCACCGCGACGCCCAGCCGGTCGGCCAGTTCCGTGTAGTGGACGGGGATCTGGTCGGACTGTTCCGCGTCGATCCACCACACCAGGTCGTACGCGTCGGCGAACCGGTACGCGTACTCCAGGGCGATCTGGGACTTGCCGATACCGCCCATCCCGTGCATGGCGATGACGGAGTGCCGGTCGGCGGGCAGAGCGTCGCGGAGTTCGGCGAGCTGGGCCGCACGGCCGGAGAAGTCGAGGTTGCGGCGGCGGCTCAGCTTCCGCACCCCGGGCTCGCCGGTACCGCCGGGCAGCGGCGGCCTCGGGCCATGCGGTACGACCGGCTCCTCAACCGTGTTTCCCGGGAACGCAGGACGTTCCGTAGGCCGCCGGTTCCCGTTCACCGCCGTCCGCAGCGCCTCGACCGCGGCCTTCTCGTCCAGCCCGTGGAGGTTCTTGCGGATCTTCGCGTCGAGCACGGCGGGTACGTCCACGCCGACGAGCGGCTCCACGGCCAGGGGTATCAGCCGGTCCCGCCGGGCGACCACGGCCGACCACTCCTCCTGCGTCCAGCGCCCCCGCTCGAAGTACGACGTGGAGAACAGCGCGACGACCGCGTCCGCCCGCCGCAGCCCCTCGTCCATGCGCTGGACGAAGTCGTCCCCGGTGTCCCAGTCCCACACGTCGAGGACCGTCGCGTGGCCGCTCTCCTCGAGGTGCCACGCCACCCACTCGGCCCACGGCCGGTCCGCTCCCGCGTAACTGATGAAGTAGGTGTCGGCCACTCCGCCCCCCGAGTCACCCCGTGCCGATCGTGTCCCGCCTATGATCCCCCGTCATACCGCCGCGGGAGTACGGAAATCGTCACGCCGCCTCGCGATACGCCGCCGCCTCCTCCAGGTCCAGCCTGCGCAGCAGGGTCCGCAGCATCTCGTCGTCGATGTAGCGCCCGTCCCGCAGCTTCACGAACACCTCACGTTCGGCGCCGATCATCTCGCGGGACAGTCGGCGGTAGGTGTCGTCGACGGTCTCGCCGGTCACCGGGTTGACCGAGCCGAGGCGTTCCCAGACGGCGTTGCGACGGCGTTCCAGGACCGTGCGGAGGCGGTCGGCGAGGGGTTGGGGGAGGGCGTTGCGTTCGTCGGCGAGGAGGTCGTCCAGGCGGCGTTCGGCGGCCCGGGAGGCCTGTGCCTGGGCGTTGGCCTCGGCCAGGGTCTCGGCCTGGGCGTCGCGGCCGGGGAGCTTCAGCATGCGGATGAGCGGGGGGAGCGTGACGCCCTGGACGACCAGGGTGCCGATGACGGTGGTGAAGGTCAGGAAGAGGATGAGGTTGCGGCCGGGGAACGGCTCGCCGCCGTGCATGGTCTCGGGGATCGAGAAGGCGATGGCCAGCGAGACCACGCCGCGCATCCCGGCCCAGGCGATGACGAACGGACCCTTCCAGGTGGGGTTGTCCTCGCGTTCCCTGATCCGCGCGGAGAGCAGCCGCGGAAGGAAGGTAGCGGGGTACACCCAGACGAACCGGGACACGACGACCACGAGGAAGACGGCCACCGCGTACCAGGCGGCGCTGCCGCCCGCGTACTCCCCGAGGCCCTTCACCACGACGCGCAGCTGAAGGCCGATGAGGGCGAACACCGACGACTCCAGGACGAAGGCGACCATCTTCCACACGGCGTCCTCCTGGAGGCGCGTGGCGAAGTCGACCTCCCACGCGCGGTGTCCGAGGAAGAGGGCCACGACGACGACCGCGAGGACTCCGGAGGCGTGGAACTGCTCGGCGGCGGCGTAGGCGACGAAGGGGATCAGCAGGGAGAGGGTGTTCTGGAGGAGGGGTTCCTTGAGGTGGGTGCGCAGCCAGTGGATCGGGACCATCAGCACCAGGCCGACCGCCACTCCGCCCACCGCCGCCAGCAGGAACTCGCCGATGCCGCCCGCCCAGGACGCGCCCTCGCCGACCGCGGCCGCGAGGGCGACCCGGTAGGCGGTGATCGCGGTGGCGTCGTTCACCAGGGACTCGCCCTGGAGGATCGTGGTGATCCGGGACGGCAGCCCCACCCGGCGCGCGACCGCCGTCGCCGCGACCGCGTCCGGCGGTGCCACCACCGCGCCCAGCACGAGTGCGCCGGTCAGCGACAGGCCGGGGACGATCTGGTAGGCGGCCCAGCCGACGACGAAGGTCGCGAAGAGCACGTACCCCACGGACAGCAGCGCCACGGGCCGCAGTTGCGCGCGCAGGTCGAGGTAGGAGCTGTCGGTGGCCGCCGAGTGCAGCAGCGGGGGCAGCACGAGGGGCAGCACGATGTCCGGGTCGAGGGTGTACTCCGGGACCCCCGGGACGTACGAGAACACCAGCCCCACGGCGACCAGCAGCAGGGGTGCCGGCACCGGGGTGCGCCGGGCCGCCGCGGCGACCGCAGCGCTGCCCGCGACCAGCAGCAGCAGTGGCATCACGTCCATGGTCCTCGCCCGCCCTCGTTCATCGTCGTCCGCCCGCCCTCGTTTTTCCGCGCGGCCTTCCGCGCGGCCGTCGTAACCTGGCAATCATGAAACAGTGCACGCACGCCGACGCGCTGCCGCACCCGGAACCCGTCCCGCTGAGCGACACATGTCTCGAGTGTCTGCGCGAGGGCCAGCACCCGGTGCAGCTGCGGCTCTGCCTCGACTGCGGCCACGTCGGCTGCTGCGACTCCTCCCCGGGCAGGCATGCCACCGAGCACCACAAGGAGGCCGGACACCCGATCATGCGCACTTTCGAGCCCGGTGAGAGCTGGCGTTGGTGCTTCGTCGACCATGTTCTCGTGTGAGCCGGGACGACTCCGGTTCTCGACGGTTCGACCGTCTGACGTCTGGGTACGTCAACCCGGCGCGCGTTCTTCCCAATTGGAGCCGCAGACCCCTAGACACGGAGCGTATCCACAGTTTTACTGTGAGTGACGCCGAGGGGTTGGGGTCCTGGGGACAGGAAAGTTGAGAGCGCGATAGCGTCACCGCTGAACCACACTTCGCGTTACCCCGGGGGGCGACCCTCGGCCCCGAAAAGCTTGTACCACCTTGGAGGTGAGGGTGTCCCAGATCGCAGGCGAGCCCGCGACCCAGGACTTCGTGGAAGTCCGGCTGCCGGCTGCGGGTGCCTACCTGTCGGTGCTGCGTACGGCGACTGCCGGCCTCGCGGCCCGTTTGGACTTCACCCTCGACGAGATCGAGGACCTGCGCATCGCGGTGGACGAGGCCTGCGCGATCCTGCTCCAGCAGGCCGTGCCCGGCTCGGTGCTCAGTTGTGTCTTCCGCCTTGTCGACGACTCACTCGAGGTCACCGTCTCGGCGCCGACCACGGACGGTCACGCCCCCGCGCGTGACACCTTCGCCTGGACCGTCCTGTCCGCTCTCGCGGGCAAGGTCTCCTCAGCCGTGGACGACGACAAAACCGTTTCGATCAGCCTCTACAAACAGCGCGGCGCGGGACCCGGGCCGGCGTGAGGACAGGGGACGGGCCGGTGCGTGACGAAGAGCGCGGCACACGGGAGCTGCCGGCCGAGGGCACAGGCGGGTCCCGACGCACAGGGGACGGCGTCAACGGCATCCCCGAACAGGCCCGGCCGCATCCGGAGGACGACTCGCCGGAGGCCGGCGTCCTGGACGACGGGCAGCGGGATCAGGAAGGTGCCGTGCAGAGCGTGCCTCTGGACGGACGGATCGGGGTCTCCCCTGTCCGAGCAGAGACGAGGGCTCGGGGAAGGGCGACGGGCGGGACGATGAGCGAGCACGAGCGAGACGATCAACAGGGCGCGCAGAGCAGGCAGAGCGGGCAGGCCACGCAGCACGACCCTCAGGACCGCAGCGGGGCGCGTGCGCTGTTCATCGAGCTGCGCAAGCTGCAGGACGGCAGCACGGAGTACGCGGACCTGCGCAACCGGCTGGTCCGTATGCACCTGCCGCTCGTCGAGCACCTCGCGCGCCGCTTCCGCAACCGCGGCGAGCCGCTGGACGACCTGACCCAGGTCGCCACCATCGGCCTGATCAAGTCGGTCGACCGCTTCGACCCGGAGCGCGGCGTCGAGTTCTCGACGTACGCGACCCCGACGGTCGTCGGCGAGATCAAGCGGCACTTCCGGGACAAGGGCTGGGCGGTCCGCGTCCCGCGCAGGCTCCAGGAGCTGCGCCTCGCGCTCACCACGGCGACGGCGGAGCTCTCGCAGCTGCACGGCCGCTCCCCCACGGTCCACGAGCTGGCCGAGAAGCTGGGCATCTCGGAGGAGGAGGTCCTGGAGGGCCTGGAGTCCGCCAACGCGTACTCCACGCTGTCCCTGGACGTCCCGGACACCGACGACGAGTCCCCGGCGGTGGCGGACACCCTGGGCGCGGAGGACGAGGCGCTGGAAGGCGTCGAGTACCGCGAGTCGCTCAAGCCGCTGCTTGAGGATCTGCCGCCGCGCGAGAAGCGGATCCTGCTGCTGCGTTTCTTCGGGAACATGACCCAGTCGCAGATCGCGCAGGAGGTCGGTATCTCGCAGATGCATGTCTCCCGGCTGCTGGCACGGACGCTGGCACAGCTGCGGGAGAAGCTCCTGGTGGAGGAGTAGGACCAGCTCCTGGTGGAGGAGCGGCCGAAGGCCGGGAGCAGTCGAGGGCCAGGAGCACTCGTTCGGCTGGGCCCTACTTCTCCGCACCGCCCGCGTTGCCGGGCCCGCGGATTCCGAGGGCCCGGGTCGTCTCCGGGTTGACGAGCAGGACGAGCGCGGTGACCGCGACGACCGCGAGCACGATCCCCGCGGGGATGGCCACGCTGTCGGCCTGGAGCAGGTTGTAGGCCACGGGCAGCGCCAGGATCTGGGTGATGACGGCGGGCCCCCTGCTCCAGCCGCGGCGGGCGAGCAGCCCCCGCGCGGCGAGCAGCGGCAGCAGGGCGAGGATCATCACCGTGATGCCGCCGGTGACACCGGTCGCCCGGTTGTCCGCGTCGCCCGTGAAGGCCGCCACGAGCATCCACACACCCCCGACGAGGAGCGCGAGCCCCTCCAGCGCGGCCAGCGCGGCCGCGTAGGTCAGCCGCCGCGGACGCGGACCGACGGTTTCCTCGGGAACGGGCGTCTGCTCACTGGTCACCCCTGAAGGGTATCGGCCGCCCACGGCTCCCCCATGGCGGGCCCGAGCGTCTCTCCGGCGGATCCGGACCCCGGCCGGCACCCCCTGCCACTCCGCGGCCCCGCTCCCCGGCGGACCCGGAAACTCCTCCGCGGACCCGGGCGCACCCGGCGGACGCGAGTGCCTCCGTGGCGAGGTTCACGTGGCGATCTCTTACTTGATCCCTACCTCGGCCTGTGCCGGGTACCACCCAGTAGGTACCCTGCAACTCATGCGTGCACTTCTCGTGGTCAATCCGGCAGCTACCACCACAAGCGCACGTACGCGCGATGTGCTGATCCACGCGCTCGCGAGCGAGATGAAGCTCGAGGCGGTCACCACCGAGTACCGAGGGCACGCACGCGACCTGGGCAGGCAGGCGGCGGAGAGCCAGGACGTCGACATGGTGGTCGCCCTCGGCGGCGACGGGACGGTCAACGAGGTCGTCAACGGCCTGCTGCACGCCGGACCCGATCCGGAGCGGCTCCCGCGTCTCGCCGTGGTCCCCGGCGGCTCCACCAACGTCTTCGCCCGCGCCCTGGGCCTGCCCAACGACGCCGTGGAGGCGACCGGCGCGATCCTGGACGCACTGCGCGACGGCAGCGAGCGCACGGTCGGCCTGGGCCTGACCTCGGGCACACCCGGCACCGAGGACGAGGCGGTGCCCGCGCGCTGGTTCACCTTCAACGCGGGCCTCGGTTTCGACGCCGGCGTGGTCGGCCGGGTCGAGCAGCAGCGCGAGCGCGGCAGGAAGTCGACGCACGCGCTCTACGTTCGTCAGGCCCTGCGCCAGTTCTTCGGCGAGGCACACCGCCGCCACGGCACGATCACTCTGGAACAGCCCGGCGCCGATCCGGTGACCGATCTGGTGCTGTCCATAGTGTCGAACACCTCTCCGTGGACGTTCCTGGGCAATCACCCGATGTACGCGTCACCTAAGGCGTCGTTCGATAAAGGCCTCGACGTACTCGGTCTCAGCCGGATGACGACGACCGCGATGGCCCGGTATGGCACCCAGTTGCTCACTTCGTCCCCCGAGCGTGGACCGCATGGCAAGCACGCGGTCTCCCTGCACGACCTGGACCGGTTCACCTTGCATTCCAAGGTGCCCCTGCCCCTTCAGATGGACGGCGACCACCTCGGGCTGCGTACGAGCGTGACGTTCACAGGCGTACGCCGGGCACTGCGTGTGATTGTGTGAGCAGAAAGGGCTGAAGTCCTTTCACTCGAACGTTTAGGCCAGGATCCACCCCATGGAAGTACGGCTGTGACCTAGTCGACACCGAGGAATCAAAAAAAACTTTCCGGAAGGGGTTGTATCCGCCGCTGAGGTTTGCGAGTCTCTACGTGGCGATCGGGACAGCCCGCAACACCGGCTCCACAGATCACCGGAACCCCTCTTCAATCACAGGACCTCGTCAGGGAAACCTGACTGGTGGCCCTTCACTTGTTGAGGGATTCGTGAAAGCGTTCACATTCACAAGCAACTTGCACGTAATACCAAGGAGAGGTAGCAGCCATGGACTGGCGTCACAACGCCGTTTGCCGCGAGGAAGACCCCGAGCTCTTCTTCCCCATCGGCAACACCGGTCCTGCGCTGCTGCAGATCGAGGAAGCCAAGGCCGTCTGCCGCCGCTGCCCCGTCATGGAGCAGTGCCTGCAGTGGGCGCTCGAGTCCGGCCAGGACTCCGGCGTCTGGGGTGGTCTCAGCGAGGACGAGCGTCGCGCCATGAAGCGCCGTGCCGCCCGCAACCGGGCCCGTCAGGCTTCTGCCTGATCCACCACCCCGCCTGAGCTTGGCGGCGCGTACAGCGAGTACGCATCTCCCGCCCCCGAGCCGCAGCGCGCAGTACCCCCGATGCGCAGCACAAGCTGGCAACGAGCATTCGAGCCCCGGACCACTTCAGGTCCGGGGCTTCTTGCTGCGCCCGTGCACTGAACACAGCCCGTTTCACTCCTACTTGTTGGCGCGCACCGGAACGTCCAGGATCACCCGGGTGCCCCCCTCCGGCACCGGAACCATGTCGAAGGTTCCGCCCAACTCGCCCTCCACCAGCGTCCGTACGATCTGGAGACCGAGGTTGCCGGCGGTGTGCGGGTCGAAGCCCTCGGGCAGACCGACCCCGTCGTCCTGGACCGTGACGAGGAGGCGGGTCTCCTTCGTCGTACCACCGCGGACGGCCGAGACCTCGACCGTGCCGGTCTCGCCCTCACGAAAGCCGTGTTCCAGGGCGTTCTGGAGGATCTCGGTCAGCACCATCGACAGCGGGGTGGCGACCTCGGCGTCGAGGATGCCGAAGCGGCCGGTGCGCCGGCCGGTGACCTTGCCGGGCGAGATCTCCGCGACCATCGCCAGGACCCGGTCGGCGATCTCGTCGAACTCCACACGCTCGTCCAGGTTCTGAGACAGCGTCTCATGCACGATCGCGATCGATCCGACCCGTCGTACCGCCTCTTCGAGGGCTTCGCGGCCGCGATCGGACTCGATGCGGCGGGCCTGGAGGCGCAGCAGGGCGGCGACCGTCTGGAGGTTGTTCTTCACCCGGTGGTGGATCTCCCGGATGGTGGCGTCCTTGGTGATCAACTCGCGCTCGCGGCGCCGCAGTTCGGTGACATCGCGGAGCAGGACCAGCGAACCGATGCGGGTGCCCTTGGGCTTCAGCGGGATCGCCCTGAACTGGATGACCCCGTCGCCCGACTCGATCTCGAACTCGCGCGGGGCCCAGCCGCTGGCGACCTTGGCCAGTGCCTCGTCCACCGGGCCGCGGGTGGGGGCGAGTTCGGCGGTGGTCATGCCGAGGTGGTGGCCGACCAGGTCGGAGGCGAGGCCGAGGCGGTGGTAGGCGGACAGTGCGTTCGGGGAGGCGTACTGGACGACTCCGTCGGCGTCGAGGCGGATGAGGCCGTCGCCGACGCGGGGGGCGGCGTCCATGTCCATCTGCTGGTTCGCGAACGGGAAGGAGCCTGCCGCGATCATCTGCGCGAGGTCCGACGCGCTCTGGAGATAGGTCAGTTCGAGACGGCTCGGGGTGCGCACGGTGAGCAGGTTGGTGTTGCGCGCGATGACACCGAGGACACGCCCCTCCCGTCGTACGGGGATCGACTCGACCCGTACGGGGACCTCTTCGCGCCACTCCGGGTCGCCCTCGCGCACGATCCGGCCCTCGTCGAGCGCGGCGTCGAGGAGCGGGCGGCGGCCGCGCGGGACGAGGTGGCCGACCATGTCGTCCTGGTAGGAGGTGGGGCCGGTGTTGGGGCGCATCTGCGCCACGGACACATACCGGGCGCCGTCGCGGGTGGGTACCCACAGCACGAGGTCGGCGAAGGAGAGGTCGGAGAGCAGCTGCCACTCCGACACCAGCAGATGGAGCCACTCGAGGTCGGAGTCGTCGAGGGCGGTGTGCTGGCGGACCAGTTCGTTCATGGAGGGCACGGGTGCGAGCGTACCTGGCGGTATGTGGATGGCCTAAAAACGATGGGAGGAGCGTCGACGGCCCTGAAAAACACCCGCGGGCCGCGGCGCCTGAGAGGGACCCTCAACCCTCTCGGCACCGCAGCCCGGAGCAATATCGGCCGCGGGGTGTGCGGTCCCGGTCGGCCGAAGGATGAGGAGCCGGGGCAGTCAGGGCAGAGAGCACCGGTTCCTCGGTCCGCCTTCCTGTGCGGGGAAGACGGAAGTCCGTGTATTCAGTTCGCTACAACTCTTACCAACGCATTGTGGACTAGACCACTCTGTGTGTCCATGCGTTGGAGGCTGTTCGTTGTTGTCAGTTCTCCGAGAGTCCCCGAAGTGGCTCGACCCCCGCTGGAGAACTGATCGGACGCCCTAGCATCCACCACGCAGCCTAACCCGTGTGGGTTCATGTGCGGGGCCAGATGGCCATGGCAATTTCCGCGAGTGCCTCCAACTCCTGCCGGCTCGCCCCGTCCCGCGCCTGTTGGGACATGCCGTTGATGATCGCCCCGGCGTGACGGGCGAGGGCGGCGGCGTCGGCGCCGGGCGGGAGTTCGCCGGTGGCGATGTCCGCCCGGATACGGCTCTCGAAGGCGGCGATGGTGGCGTTGCGCCGGTCGCGCAGGGAGTCCGCGACCTCCGGGGTCGCGCAGTTGACGGCCGCGTGGGCGACGAGACAGCCGTGCGGGTGTTCCGGGTCCGTGTACATGGCGGCGGCTTCCCGCAGGGTCCGTGCCACGACGGCGCGGGCCGTGGGTTCCTCGGCGAGGGCCCGGTCGGCGAAGGCGGCGTAGCGGACGGTGTAGACGCGGACGGCTTCGTCGAAGAGGGAGCGCTTGTCGCCGAAGGCGGCGTAGAGACTCGGGGCGCCGATGTCCATGACCCGGGTGAGGTCGGAGACCGAGGTGGCCTCGTAGCCGTGCTCCCAGAAGGCGAGGATCGCCTTCTCCAGGGCGGTCTCCCGGTCGAAGGAACGGGGCCGGCCGCGGGGCTTGACCACGGGTCCGGCCTTCGCCTTCGTCTCCTCGCTGTTCACCATGGAGTGCATTTTATAGCGGGTGCTAGAGAATTGTCGGCAGGCTGTTGTACGGTCTTTCTGTATCGATCGCTAGGGAATTTCGAGGGGGCGTCGGCATGGGTGGCACGGGTGTGCTCGCGGGCAGGACGGCACTGGTCACGGGGGCGAGCAGGGGGATCGGGCGGGCGGTGGCCGAGCGGCTGGCGCGCGACGGGGCGCGGGTCGCCGTGCACTACGGCAGCGATGAGGCGGCGGCGAAGGAGACGGTCGCCGCGATCGGGGCGGCGGGCGGGAGCGCCTTCGCGATCCGTACCGAGCTGGGCGTGCCCGGTGACGCGGAGTCCTTGTGGGAGGCCTTCGACCGGCATGCGCAGGGGCTGGACATCCTGGTCAACAACGCGGGCATGGCGCTCTTCGCGACCGTCGAGGAGACGGACGAGGAGCTCTACGACCGGACGCAGGCGGTCAACGCCAAGGCACCGTTCTTCATCGCCAAGCACGGCCTGCGGCGACTGCGCGACCAAGGGCGGATCATCAACGTCACGGCGGTGACGGACGCCGCCATCTCCCCCATCGCCGCCACCCACATGGCCAAGGGAGCGGTCACCACCCTGACCCGCTCCCTCGCGGCCGAGCTCGCACCGCGCGGCATCACCGCCAACTCGGTCGGGCCCGGCTTCATCGACACCGACCTGACCAGCGCGGCCCTTGCCGACCCCGCGATACGGGCGCACGCGGAGTCCGTATCGGTCTTCAAGCGCGTCGGCACCACGTCCGACGTGGCCGATGTGGTGGCGTTCCTGGCATCACCGGACTCCCGCTGGGTCACGGGGCAGCACATCGACGCGACCGGGGGGTCCTTGCTGAGCCTGCATTAGTCACTAGTCGGTCGTTACTCGTTACTCGTCACCCGTTACCCGTCACTCGTCACTTGTTACTCGGACGGCGACGGTGCATGCTCCCGAGCCGATCCCGCCCCGCTCCTCACCGCGTCTCGGTCACCTTCGCCAGGGCGCGCGGTGCGTCCGGGTCCTGGCCGCGGGCGATGGTGACCTCGTAAGCGAGTAGTTGCAGCGGGATGATCTCCAGGACGGGCTGGAGCTCCTCGGCGATGCCCTCGGTGGGCAGGACGAAGCCGGCCGAGGCCTGTTCGACCTGGCCGGCGGGGCCGATGACGACCAGGTCCGCGCCGCGGCCGCGCAGCCGGTCCAGGACGGGCTGAAGTGCCTCGCCGCCCTGGCCGTCGGTGACGACCGCGATGACCGGGGAGACGTTGTCGACCATGGCGAGGGGGCCGTGCAGAAGGTCGGCGCCTGAGTAGGAAAGGGCGGGGATGTAGCTGGTCTCCATCAGCTTGAGGGCGGCCTCCTTGGCCGTGGGGTAGCCGTAGCCGCGTGAGGTGATCACCATGCGCTCGGCGAAGCGGTAGCGGGAAGCGAGGGCGCGGACCTCGTCCTGCCGGGCCAGGAGCTGTTCGGCGAGGTCGGGCAGGGTTTTCGCGGCGGCGCCGTCGCCGCCGCGCAGGCCCTCGACGAAGAGATAGAGCGCGAGGAGGGAGGCGGTGTAGGTCTTGGTCGCGGGGAGGGCCTTCTCCGGTCCGGCCATGATGTCGATGTGGTACTCGGAGACGCCGGCCAGCGGTGAGTCGGGGTTGTTGGTGACGGCGAGGGTGATCGCGCCGGCCTCGCGGGCGGCCCGGGTCGAGGCGACGAGGTCCGGGGAGCCGCCGGACTGGCTGACGGTGACGACCAGGACGTCGGTGAGGTCGGGGCGGGCGCCGTAGGCGGTGGTGGTCGACATCGAGGTCAGACCGCAGGGCAGGCCGAGGCGGATCTCCAGGAGGTACTTGGCATAGAGCGCGGCGTTGTCGGAGGTGCCGCGGGCGGTGAGCAGGACGAAGCGCGGGGTGCGGGCGGCGATCTCCTGGGCGACCCGCTGGATGCCGGGGGCGCCCTCCTCCAGGATCCGGCGGAGCACGGCAGGCTGCTCGGCCATCTCGCGGGCCATGATCCGGCCGGGGAGTTCGCTCTGGGGCTCCGGTGTCGTGGCGGTCATACGGGGGTCCTCCTGGGTGGTGCCGTGCGGCTCGTGCTGCGGTGGCGCGATGGGTCGGCGGTTCGGTCGTTCGGCGGTTGGCGGTTCGGCTGCTGGCAGATCGGCGGTTGGCGGTTCGGCGGCCACTCCTATTCCACTCCCCCGGGCTCGGGGACGCCTCTGCGGGGTGCGGATCGGTGCGTCTCGGCGTTCCCGGCGTCTCGTCCACACCTGTTCGTGGCCGCCCTGTAGGGGCCGCTTCACCTGGGCAGGGAATGCTGATTCTGATAAATTGGTCTAAACCACATAGCCCTTTCAGATCGGCAGGCCCAGCGTGGAAGTTGTCATCGTTCCGGACGCCAAGTCGGGCGGCGAGCTCATCGCCGAGGCCATGGCTCAGCTCCTGCGGCGCAAGCCCGACGCGCTGCTCGGCGTGGCCACCGGCTCGACTCCGCTGCCGATCTACCAGGCGCTGACGGCGAAGGTGCGGGCCGGTGCGGTGGACGCCTCGCGGGCGCGGGTCGCCCAGCTCGACGAGTACGTGGGGCTGCCGGCCGAGCATCCGGAGTCGTACCGGTCGGTGCTGCGGCGCGAGGTGCTGGAGCCGCTGGGGATCGGGATGTCCTCCTTCATCGGGCCGGACGGTACGGCGGAGGACGTGCAGGGGGCGTGCGAGGCGTACGACGCGGCGCTGGCCAACGCCGGGGGTGTGGATCTGCAGGTGCTCGGGATCGGCACCGACGGGCACATCGGGTTCAACGAGCCGTGCTCGTCGCTGGTCTCGCGGACCCGGATCAAGACGTTGACCGAGCAGACCCGGGTGGACAATGCGCGGTTCTTCGACGGGGACATCTCGCAGGTGCCGCATCACGTGATCACTCAGGGGATCGGGACGATCCTGGAGGCTCGGCATCTGGTGCTGCTCGCCACGGGTGAGGGGAAGGCGGATGCGGTGGCGGCGACGGTGGAGGGGCCGGTTGCCGCGGTGTGTCCTGCGTCGGCGTTGCAGATGCATCGGCACGCGACGGTTGTCGTCGACGAGGGGGCCGCGTCCAAGTTGAAGCTGGCGGACTATTTCCGGCACACGTTCGCCAACAAGCCGGATTGGCAGGGCATTTAGTCCGGGGGCACAGACAGGCGCCGGTTCCTTCCAACGGAACCGGCGCCTGTCTCGTCGTACCCGCTACTCCCCCGCGATGACCTCCGCCGCCGCCACGCCGCACACCCTGGCCGCGCCGTGGGTCGCGATGTGCAGGGCGCCGCGTGTGGGTGCCTGGGGGACGCCCATCTCGACCACGATCGTGTCGGGGCGGCTGCGCAGAACGCTGTCCAGGGCTGACGTCATCCAGGGGTGGCGGTGTTCGTCGCGGACGACGGCGACGATGCGGCGGCGGCCCGCTGCCGCCAGTGCGGCCATGCCGGCGCCCTCGCCCGCGAAGCTGCCCGTTTCCGTGCCCGGCAGGAGACGGGAGAGTTCCGCGGCCACGCCCCATGGGGTCTCGTCGCCCACCGCGAAGTTCGCGACCGGGGTGAAGGCGGCGACATAGGGCGCCTCGGTGAGGGGGGTGAAGTCTCCTGTCCCCGTCAGCCTGACCGCCCGGCGGGCCGCGCGCAGGCCGACCTCCGGGTCGCCGCGCGTCTCCGTCTCCGCCGCGGAGGCGGCCGCCGTCCAGCGGGCCAGGGAACGGACCCGTTCCGCCGCGTCCGCCAGGCGCTCCTCGGGGAGTTCGCCCGAGTGGACCGCCGACACCAGCGCGTCGCGCAGTCGGCGTACCGTCTCGTCGTCCGCCAGGCCGCCGCCCACGCAGATCGCGTCCGCGCCGGCGGCGATGGCCAGCACGCTGCCGCGTTCGATGCCGTAGGTGCCCGCGATGGCCTGCATCTCCATGCCGTCGGTGACGATCAGGCCGTCGTAGCCGAGTTCGCCGCGCAGAAGGTCCGTCAGCACCTTGTGGGACAGCGTCGCCGGGTGGTCGGGGTCCAGGGCCGGGACCAGGATGTGGGCGCTCATCACCGCGCGGGAGCCGGCGGCGATCGCGGCGCGGAACGGGGAGAGTTCACGGGACATCAGCACCGGGAGGTCCGCGTCGATGCGCGGCAGCGCGTGGTGGGAGTCGATCGCCGTGTCACCGTGGCCCGGGAAGTGCTTGGTGCAGGCGGCCACTCCGGACGACTGGAGGCCGGTGACGTAGGCCGCGGTGTGCCGGGCGACCAGGTCCGCGGTGGCGCCGAAGGAGCGGACGCCGATCACCGGGTTGTCCGGGTCCGAGTTCACGTCGGCCGACGGGGCCCAGTTGAGGTTGACCCCGCAGGCGGCGAGGCGGCGGCCCAGCTCGGAGGCCACCTCGCGCGTCAGGTCCACGTCGTCGACCGCGCCCAGCGCGTGGTTGCCGGGGAAGGAGGACCCTGTCCGCACCTCCAGGCGGGTGACGTCGCCGCCCTCCTCGTCGATGGCGACCAGGACGTCGTCACGCTCGGCGCGCAACTGGGCGGTGAGGGCGGACAGTTGCTCCGGGGAGGTGATGTTGCGGCCGAACAGGCCGACCGAGGCGAGCCCCTCCCCCAGGCGGCGCAGCAGCCAGTCGGGGGCGGTGGTGCCGGTGAAGCCGGGCTGGAGGACGGTCAGGGCGTCGCGGGTCAGTACGTCTTTTGCGTTGGACCCGGTTGTACCGCTGGCGAAAGTCGTCATCGGGTGGCGTTATCCCTTCACCGCGCCGGCGGTCAGGCCCGCGGCCATCTTGCGCTGGACGAGGAGGAACAGGACGACGATCGGCACGGCCATCAGGGTGGATCCGGCCATCATCGGGGCGTATTCGGTGCCGTGCTTGGTGGTGAAGTTGCCCAGCCAGACGGTCGCCGTCTGGTTCTCCTGGCTGAGCAGCATGAGGGCGTAGAGGTACTCGTTCCAGGCCTGGATGAAGCCGTAGACCGAGGTGGCGACCATGCCGGGGGCGAGGAGCGGGAAGACCACGCGCAGGAACGCGGTGGTGCGGGAGCAGCCGTCCACCATCGCCGCCTCCTCCAGTTCCTTGGGGATGTTGACGATGAAGCCGCGCAGCGTCCACACCGTGAAGGGGAGGATGAAGGTCAGATAGGTGAGGACCAGGCCGGACAGCCGGTCGTACTGGCCGAGGTCGTTGAGCAGCAGGAAGACCGGGATGATCATCGCGACCAGCGGGACCATCTGGACCGCCAGGATGCCGACGATCACGATCTTGCGGCCGCGGAAGGCGAACCGGGAGATGGCGAGCGCGGCCAGCAGACCGATGACGATGCCGATCGCCACCACCGACAGCGAGACGATCAGGCTGCGGCCGACCGGGCCCCAGAAGTCCGCGATGTTCAGCGCGCGGTCGAAGTTGGAGAACGTGATGGCGGTCGGCAGCAGGCTCGGGTCCGGGTCGATGGCGTCCTTGGCCGGCTTGAAGGCCGTGTTGAGCATCCAGTAGACGGGGAAGCCGGCGGTGACGAAGACGAGGAGACCGAGGAGGTTCCAGCCGAGCCGGGACCTGCCGCGCCCCCGCGCGGTCGCCGTACTCATGGCACTCATTCGACTTCCCCGATCTTCAGCATCTGACGCATGTAGACCGCGACCACGCCGAGCAGGAGCAGCACGGTGAGCAGGGCGATCGCCGAGCCCTGGGCGTAGTCGTTGACCACGAAGGCACGGTCGTAGGAGTACGTGGTGAGGAGCTGGAACTCGGCTTCCGGATGGCCGTTGCGCATCACGAAGACCTGCGGGAAGACACCCATGTCCCAGATGACCGACAGCGTCGTGAGCATCACGATGATCGGCTTGAGGATGGGGAGGGTGACGAACCGGAAGACGCCCCAGGCGCCCGCGCCGTCGAGGCGGGCCGCCTCCTCCAGCTCGGCCGGGACCTGGGTCAGTCCGGCGCTGAGGGTGATGACGACGAAGGGGACGGCTCCCCAGACCACCAGGAGCATGATCACGGCCAGCCCCTGCGGCCCGCTCGCGAACCAGTTGTGGCCGACCATCTCGACCCCGGGCAACTTGCTGAGCAGCGCGTTGAGGATGCCGTAGTCCGCGTCGAACAGCCACTTGAAGACCGTGGTGGCGACGATGATCGGCATGCCCCAGCTGGCCACGAGGGCGATGTTGACGAGGGTCTTCACCCAGCCGGAGACCCGCTGCAGGAGCAGTGCGATCAGCATGCCGGCGACCATCGTGAAGATGACGCAGCCGGCCGCGAAGACGACCGTGCGCACGACGACCGCCCAGAACTCGCTGTCGCCCAGCACCTTGCTGAAGTTGTCGAACCCGACCGACTCGGCCGGCTTGAAGCCCCACAGCTGGGACTGCCCGAACTCCTGGAAGGACAGGGTGACCAGGCGGACCAGCGGATAGCCGAGCACGAGCGCCAGGATCAGCAGACAGGGGGCGAGCAGCAGCCAGGGGGTGCCGGAGCCGGCCGAAGTCCGGCCTCTGCGCGGCTGTCTGGCGACCGCGGACGGCGGTGGCGCCTGCCGCGGCGGCGGCACCTTGGCAGGGGTGGTGGTGTCTGCGGCACTCATCGCGCGCTCCTCAGCGGTCCTTCAGGTCGTACGAGAAGCAGGGCCCCGTCACTCTCAACGGGGCCCCGCCGATGGTCACTTGGTGTTGATGACCTTGTCGATCGCGGCGTCCGCCTCCTTCGCGGCGTCCTCGACCGACTTCTTGCCGGTACCGATGGACTGCAGCATGGTCTGAAGGACCTGGGCCTTCTCGACCTGGCCCCAGCCGGGCGCCATCGGGACGAACCAGTTGGACTCGGCCGCGGTGGCCGGGACCGCCGTCGCCGGGTCGTTCTTCAGGGTGGCGAGGTCGGTCTTGTTGTTGGGCAGGTTGCCCTTGGCCATCAGGCCCTTCTGGCCGGAGGAGCCCGCGAAGGCGTTGATCCACTCGGCGGCGACGGCCTGTGCGTCGGACTTCACCGGGACGGCGAGGTCGGAGCCGCCCAGGAAGACGGGGAGGTTCTTGCCGGACGGGCCGGGCATCACGAAGTTCTCGACGTTGTTCGCGAGCTTGCCGGTCTTGTCGTTCTCCTTCGCCGCGGCGGTGGCGCCTTCCCAGGCGGGGGCGAAGATCATGCCGGACTTGCCCTGGCCGTAGACGATGTAACGGTCGGACTCGTCCTTGGTCTTGTCGCCGTGCATGTACTTGTCGACGACGTTCTGGAACGCCTTCAGGCCCTTGATGGACTCGGGCGAGGAGAGGTTGGCCTTCCACTGGCCGCCGGACTCGACGGCGATGGAGCCGCCGGCGTCGTAGACGAAGGACATGGCCGCGTACCAGTCACGGGTGGGCTGGTACCAGGCGTTGAACTTGTCGCCCTCCTTCTTCTGGACCTTGTCCAGGGCGGCGGTGAGCTCGTCGTACGTCTTCGGCGTGGACTTGACGCCGACCGAGGCGAAGAGGTCCTTGCGCCAGTTGGCGACGCGGCCGCCGGCGTAGTAGGGGACGCCGTAGGTCTTGCCGTCGTAGCTCACCGAGGCCTTGAGGCCGTCCAGCCAGGCGTCGGAGTTGTCGAACTTCGACGGGTCGACGGGGGCGAAGGCGCCCTTGACCATGTAGCTGAGCATCTCGGTGTTGCCCATCTCGACCACGTCGGGGGCCTTGTCGGTGGCGAGGACCGCGTCGAGCTTGGCGTTCTTGTCCGGCCAGCCGTAGTACTCGTGCTTGATCTTGATGCCGGGGTGCTTCTTCGTCACCGCCGCGTCGGCGGCCTTCACCAGCTCGGGCCAGTTGTTCTGCGCGTCCACGGTGAGCCAGACGGTCAGTTCCTTGGCGTCCGCGCCGCTGTTGTCCGAGCTTCCGCTGTCACTGTCGCCACACGCCGCGATCGAGACCATCATGCCCGCGATACCGATCGCGGCTATCAGCTTGCGCTTCACGCCACCCTCCTCAGGGATGCCCACACCCCCCGCCCATGGAGCTGGGACCTGGACCAATGGTGTAGACCAGTACCGGGAGCTTGGACCAGACCAGGAGGCCTGTCAAGGGTGCGCGAATAGGCTCTGACCAGCCGTTATCCGACCTACATATGCAAGAACCTTTAAGTAAGAAGCCAGCGAAATCAGCACCGCCGGAGTACTGTCTTCCACTAGACCACCTGAGGCTATGGACTAGACCAAAAGACGCGGCGACGGTATACAGAAGGGATCACGATGTGACCCGCATCCGGAGCCGGGAAGGCAGATCATGAGTACCGACGTCAGCAGTGCGGAGAACGAGGGCGGGGCCGGCGTCCGTACCGCGCGCGTGCCCAAGTACTACCGCCTGAAGAAGCATCTGCTCGACATGACGGAGACACAGTCGCCCGGTACGCCGGTCCCGCCCGAGCGCACCCTGGCCGCGGAGTTCGACACCTCGCGCACGACCGTCCGCCAGGCCCTTCAGGAGCTCGTCGTCGAGGGCCGCCTCGAACGCATCCAGGGCAAGGGCACCTTCGTCGCCAAGCCGAAGGTCTCCCAGGCGCTCCAACTCACCTCGTACACCGAGGACATGCGCGCCCAGGGCCTCGAACCCACCTCGCAACTCCTGGACATCGGCTACATCACCGCCGACGACCGGCTCGCCGAGCTCCTCGACATCACGGCCGGCGGCCGGGTGCTGCGCATCGAGCGCCTCCGGATGGCGAACGGCGAGCCGATGGCCATCGAGACGACCCACCTCAGCGCCAAGCGCTTCCCGGCGCTGCGGCGCAGTCTCGTGAAGTACACGTCCCTCTACACCGCGCTCGCCGAGGTCTACGACGTCCATCTCGCCGAGGCCGAGGAGACCATCGAGACCTCGCTGGCCACCCCCCGCGAGGCCGGCCTGCTCGGCACCGACGTGGGCCTGCCGATGCTGATGCTCTCCCGCCACTCCCTGGACCGGAACGGACAGCCGGTGGAGTGGGTGCGGTCGGTGTACCGCGGGGACCGGTACAAGTTCGTGGCGAGGCTCAAGAGGCCTGTCGACTGACGGCATTCGAATACCGCACGTGGTGTAGCGCAACCGCGCATCCTGCTCTACGGTCCTCCCGTCTCCGTACGTCTCCGTATGGACGGGAGGACCGCGCTGTGCGTACCGCGAACGTCCGAACCATCGCCATCTGGACCGTCGTAGCGCTGATCGCCGCCACCGGCTGGGCCGTGCTCGCACTCTCCCGCGGCGAGGACGTCTCCGCCGCCTGGATGGTCGCGGCGGCCCTCGGCTCGTACGCGATCGGCTACCGCTTCTACTCGAAGTTCATCGCGTACAAGGTCCTCAAGGTCGACAGGACCCGCGCCACCCCGGCCGAACGCCTCGACAACGGCATCGACTTCCACCCCACCGACCGGCGCGTCCTGCTCGGCCACCACTTCGCGGCCATCGCCGGCGCCGGACCGCTCGTCGGCCCCGTACTGGCCGCGCAGATGGGCTATCTGCCCGGCACGATCTGGATCATCGTCGGTGTGATCTTCGCGGGCGCCGTCCAGGACATGGTGGTGCTGTTCTTCTCGACCCGGCGCGACGGCCGCTCGCTCGGCCAGATGGCCCGCGAGGAGATCGGCCCGTTCGGCGGCGCGGCGGCGCTCGTCGCCGCGTTCGCCATCATGATCATCCTGCTCGGTGTGCTGGCCCTGGTCATCGTCAACGCCCTCGCGCAGTCGCCCTGGGGCACCTTCTCCATCGCGATGACCATCCCGATCGCCCTGCTCATGGGCTTCTATCTGCGGGTCCTGCGCCCCGGCCGGGTCGCCGAGGTCTCGCTCATCGGGGTCGCGCTGCTGCTGTTCGCCCTGGTCGCGGGGCGCTGGGTCGCGGAGTCCTCGTGGGCCGGCACCTTCACCCTCGCGCCCTCGACGCTGGTCGTCTGGCTGGTGGCGTACGGCTTCATCGCCTCGATCCTGCCGGTGTGGACGCTGCTCGCGCCGCGCGACTACCTGTCCACCTTCATGAAGATCGGCACGATCTTCCTGCTCGCGCTCGGTGTCGTCGTCTCCCTGCCGACCCTGAAGATGGACGCGGTCACCGACTTCGCCTCGCACGGCAACGGCCCCGTCTTCGCGGGGTCGTTGTTCCCCTTCGTCTTCATCACCATCGCCTGCGGAGCCCTGTCCGGCTTCCACTCCCTCATCTCCTCCGGCACCACGCCGAAGATGATCCAGAAGGAGACGCAGGTCCGGATGATCGGCTACGGCTCCATGCTGATGGAGTCATCGGTCGCCGTGATGGCGCTGGTCGCGGCGAGCATCATCGACCCCGGCCTCTACTTCGCGATGAACGCGCCCTCGGGAGCGATCGGCACCACCGTGCAGGAGGCCTCGCGGGTGGTGAGCGGGTGGGGCTACGCGATCTCCCCCGACGATCTGGCCCGCGCGGCCGAACGGGTCGAGGAATCAAGCCTGTTGTCCCGGACCGGCGGAGCGCCCACCCTCGCCGTCGGTGTCTCGGAGATCTTCTCCAAGGTCACCGGCGGAAGCCTGCGGGCCTTCTGGTATCACTTCGCGATCATGTTCGAGGCGCTGTTCATCCTGACCGCGCTGGACGCCGGCACCCGGGTCGGCCGGTTCATGCTCCAGGACATGCTGGGCAACGTCATCAAGCCCTTCAAGAACGTCAGTTGGAAGCCCGGCCTGGTCATCACCAGCGCGATCGTGTGCGGACTGTGGGGGTACTTCCTCTGGGTGGGCGTCCACGAACCCCTCGGCGGGATCAACCAGCTCTTCCCGATCTTCGGTATCTCCAACCAGCTCCTCGCCGCCGTCGCCCTGGCCGTCTGCACCACGCTGCTGGTCAAGTCCGGGCGCCTCAAGTGGGCCTGGATCACCGGGATCCCGCTCGCCTGGGACGCCACGGTCACACTGACCGCGAGCTGGCAGAAGGTGTTCTCCAGCGACCCCAGGGTCGGCTTCTTCAAGCAGCGCCAGATCTTCCAGGACGCGATCGACCGGGGCGAGGTGCTGCCGCCCGCCAAGAACATGGACGACATGCGCACCGTGGTCACCAACTCCACGGTGGACGGCGTACTGACGGCCGTCCTCGCGCTGCTGATCGTGGTGGTGATCGCCGACTCCCTGCGGGTCTGCGTGCGGCACGTACGCCGTCCCGCGCTCTCCACGCTCAGCGAGTCGCCGTACGTCGAGTCGAAGATCGTCGCCCCGGCCGGGCTGTTCCCGACCAAGGAGGAGAAGGAAGAGGAGGCACGCCATGAGGTCGGCACTGCGGCGGGCGGTTAGGGGCGTGCGCTGGTACGTGCGGGAGCTGACCGACGAGTCGGCCTACGACCGCTATGTCGCGCACGTCCGCCGGGACCATCCGCAGGCGGACGTGCCGACCCGGCGGGCGTTCGAACGGATGCGGACGGACCGGCAGGAGGCGGATCCGCGCCAGGGATTCCGCTGCTGCTGACACCGTTGTCGGAGCCGTTGTCAGACCCGTTGTCCGACCTTCACGGAATCGACATACCGATATACGGATGAGCCCTTCCTCTCCTGTCACACCGTGACCTAGATTGCCTGCGCGTTACACGGTGATCAGCGAGGGGATCGGAGCCGCCGCATGTCAACAGATTCACCCGAGGCCGGACCACCGGTGGTGACACCCGTGCGGGTCGTCATCGCCCTGTGCCTGCTGGCACCGTTCGTCGCCATGCTGTGGGTCGGCTCGTACGCCAAGGTGGACCCCACGTTCATCGGCATCCCGTTCTTCTACTGGTACCAGATGCTGTGGGTGCTCATCTCCACCGCGCTGACGATGGTCGCGTACAAGCTGTGGCAGCGTGACCAGCGCGCCCGCCGGGAAGGTGCGTCCACATGAACGACGGCGTGAACGGCGTGGCACTCGCCGTCTTCATCATCTTCTTCCTGGCCGTCACGGTCATGGGCTTCCTCGCCTCGCGCTGGCGCAAGGCCGAGAACGAGCACACCCTGGACGAATGGGGCCTGGGCGGCCGGTCGTTCGGCACCTGGATCACCTGGTTCCTGCTCGGCGGCGACCTCTACACGGCGTATACGTTCGTGGCGGTCCCGGCGGCGATCTACGCGGCGGGCGCGGCCGGCTTCTTCGCGGTGCCGTACACGATCCTCGTCTACCCGCTGATCTTCACCTTCCTGCCCCGCCTCTGGTCGGTCTCCCACAAGCACGGCTATGTGACGACGTCCGACTTCGTGCGCGGCCGGTGGGGTTCCAAGGGCCTGTCGCTGGCGGTGGCCGTCACCGGCATCCTGGCGACGATGCCCTACATCGCCCTCCAACTCGTCGGCATCCAGGCGGTGCTGGACGTGATGGGCGTCGGCGGCGGGGAGGACACCAACTGGTTCGTCAAGGACCTCCCGCTCCTCATCGCCTTCGGTGTGCTGGCGGCGTACACCTACTCCTCGGGCCTTCGCGCCCCCGCGATGATCGCGTTCGTGAAGGACACGCTGATCTACGTCGTCATCGCGGTGGCGATCATCTACATCCCGATCAAGCTGGGCGGGTTCGACGAGATCTTCGGCGCGGCGAACGACAAGTACACCGCCGCCAAGGCGGGCGGCCTGATCCCGCCCGAGGCGGGCCAATGGACCTACGCCACACTCGCGTTGGGCTCCGCGCTCGCGCTGTTCATGTACCCGCACTCGATCACCGCGACGCTCTCGTCCAAGAGCCGTGAGGTGATCCGCCGCAACACCACGATCCTGCCGCTGTACTCGCTGATGCTGGGCCTGCTCGCCCTGCTGGGCTTCATGGCGATCGCCTCCGGAGTCGACGTCACCAACCCGCAGTTGGCGATCCCGCAGCTCTTCGAGGACATGTTCCCGAGCTGGTTCGCGGGCGTGGCCTTCGCGGCGATCGGCATCGGCGCGCTGGTCCCGGCGGCGATCATGTCCATCGCGGCCGCGAACCTCTTCACCCGCAACATCTACAAGGACTTCATCAAGCCGGACGCGACACCGCAGCAGGAGACGAAGGTCTCCAAGCTGGTCTCGCTGCTGGTGAAGGTGGGCGCCCTGGTCTTCGTCCTCACCATGGACAAGACGGTCGCCATCAACTTCCAGCTGCTGGGCGGCATCTGGATCCTCCAGACCTTCCCGGCACTGGTGGGCGGCCTGTTCACCCGCTGGTTCCACCGCTGGGCACTGCTCGCCGGCTGGGCGGTCGGCATGATCTACGGCACGGTCGCGGCGTACGGCGTGGCCTCCCCCACCCAGAAGCACTTCGGCGGCTCGTCGAAGGAGATCCCGGGCATCGGTGAGATCGGCTACATCGGCCTGACGGCGTTCGTGCTCAACGTCGTGGTCACCGTCGTCCTCACCTTCGTCCTGAGGGCCGCGAAGGCCCCCGAGGGCGTCGACGAGACGAGCCCGGCGGACTACACGGCGGACGCGGGCGACCCGGGCGTCGAGGTGGAGCTGCCGCCGGCGACGGCGGGTGCCTCGCACTGAGGGTCACGGTGGTCAGCGGGCCGTCGGAACATCCGGCGGCCCGTTGCCGTACCGGTCGGGCACACTCGCCCTCATGGACATCGAGATCCGGGCGGCGGACCCCGCCGAATACGACACCATCGGCGAGCTCACAGCCCAGGCCTACCTGCTGGACGACCTCCTCACCTTCGGCGAGAGCGACTGGTACCTGGGCGAGTTGAGAGACGTCGCCAAACGGGCCACCGCGGCCGAGGTCCTCGTGGCCGTGCCCGACGGCGGCGAGCCGATCGGCACCGTCACCTACGTCCCCGCCGGCGGCCCCATGGCCGACCTCGCCCGCCCCGGCGAGGCCGAGATCCGCATGCTGGCCGTGTCCCGGGCGGCCCGCGGCAGAGGAGCCGGCGAAGCCCTGGTCCGCGCCTGTGTCGACCGGGCGAAGGCCGCCGACGGCTGCACCGGCATCGTCCTGTCGACCCAGCAGATCATGCACGCCGCCCACCGCATCTACGAACGCCTCGGCTTCGTCCGCGCCCCCGCACGCGACTGGAACCCGATCGAGGGCGACGAGTTCACGCTCCTCACCTACGAGTTGACTCTCTGAAGTCGCCGCGACACAACATCTAGGGGTGCCAACACGACCCGGCACAAGATGTATGCTCATGCTCGCTGTCGCCGCAGGGGAATCCGGTGCGAATCCGGAACTGTCCCGCAACGGTGTACTCATGCGTGCAAACACACCCATGTTCGCGCACATGAGCGTCAGTCCGAGGACCTGTCGACAGTGCGCCCAGGCCGCCGTGGCCCGGGTGCCAAGACGTCCGGGCCTCGTGGAGTGGGCCGGTGGACGCGACGCCCCGTGCGCTCGTGTGCTGCCCCCTGCCCTGCGCAAGGCCCCCGTGCCGAGCGAGGGAGAGCCCCCACGTGACCATCGCGCCAGTCGACCCGGCTTCAGTGACGCAGGCGGAGACCGACGGTCCCGGTACCGCGCTGCTGCGGACCCTGACCGAGCTGACCGCCGACCTCCCCGACGCCGATCCCGGACGGGTCGCCGCCGCCGCGCTGCGCGGCCGGTCCGCGCGGGCCGACGAGTCGGAGCTGCGCGAGCTGGCGACGGAGGCCGCCGCGGGGCTGATCTCCGAGGACCCGGCGTACTCCCGGCTGGCCGCGCGGCTGCTGACGATCAGTATCGCCGCCGAGGCCGCCTCGCAGGGCGTCACGACCTTCACCCAGTCGGTCGCGGTCGGCCACCGCGAGGGCCTGGTCGCGGACCGCACGGCGGAGTTCGTCCGTATCCACGCGGCCCGTCTGGACGCGCTGATCGACCCGGCCGGCGACGACCGCTTCGGCTACTTCGGCCTGCGCACCCTGCACAGCCGCTACCTCCTGAGGCACCCGATCACCCGCCAGGTGATCGAGACGCCCCAGCACTTCATGCTCCGGGTGGCGTCCGGCCTCGCCGAGGACGACACCGCGCGCGCACTCGAAGAAGTCGGGGCCCTCTACGGGCTCATGAGCCGCCTCGACTACCTGCCCTCCTCCCCCACGCTCTTCAACTCCGGCACCCGGCACCCCCAGATGTCGTCCTGCTACCTCCTCGACTCCCCGCTGGACGAGCTGGACTCCATCTACGACCGCTACCACCAGGTCGCCCGTCTCTCGAAGCACGCCGGCGGCATCGGCCTTTCGTACTCCCGTATCCGCAGCCGCGGTTCGCTGATCCGCGGCACCAACGGGCACTCCAACGGCATCGTCCCGTTCCTGAAGACGCTCGACGCCTCGGTCGCCGCGGTGAACCAGGGTGGCCGGCGCAAGGGCGCGGCCGCGGTGTACCTGGAGACCTGGCACTCCGACATCGAGGAGTTCCTGGAGCTGCGGGACAACACCGGTGAGGACGCCCGGCGTACGCACAACCTGAACCTCGCGCACTGGATCCCGGACGAGTTCATGCGCCGCGTGAACGCCGACGAGCAGTGGTCCCTGTTCTCCCCCGCCGACGTGCCCGAGCTGGTCGACCTGTGGGGCGAGGAGTTCGAGGCCGCCTACCGCAAGGCCGAGGCGAACGGGCTGGCCAAGAAGACCATCCCGGCCCGTGACCTGTACGGCCGCATGATGCGCACGCTCGCGCAGACCGGCAACGGCTGGATGACCTTCAAGGACGCCGCCAACCGGACCGCCAACCAGACGGCCGAGGCGGGCAGTGTCGTCCACTCGTCCAACCTGTGCACGGAGATCCTGGAGGTGACCGACGACGGGGAGACGGCGGTCTGCAACCTGGGCTCGGTCAACCTCGGTGCCTTCGTCGACCAGCGGGCCGGCGACATCGACTGGGAGCGGCTGGACGAGACCGTCCGCACGGCCGTCACCTTCCTGGACCGCGTGGTCGACATCAACTTCTACCCGACCGAGCAGGCGGGCCGCTCCAACGCCCGCTGGCGCCCGGTGGGCCTGGGCGCGATGGGCCTCCAGGACGTCTTCTTCAAGCTGCGGCTGCCCTTCGACTCCCCCGCCGCCAAGGCTCTTTCGACCCGCATCGCCGAGCGCATCATGCTCGCCGCGTACGAGGCCTCCGCGGACCTGGCCGAGCGCAACGGCCCGCTGCCGGCCTGGGAGAAGACACGTACCGCGAAGGGTGTCCTGCACCCCGACCACTACGACGTGGAGCTCACCTGGCCGGAGCGCTGGGCGGCGCTGCGCGAGCGGATCGCGACGGTCGGCATGCGCAACAGCCTCCTCCTCGCCATCGCCCCCACGGCCACCATCGCGTCCATCGCGGGCGTGTACGAGTGCATCGAGCCGCAGGTCTCGAACCTCTTCAAGCGCGAGACGCTGTCCGGTGAGTTCCTCCAGGTCAACTCCTACCTGGTGGCCGAGCTGAAGAGGCTCGGCGTCTGGGACGCGCAGACCCGGGAGGCGCTGCGCGAGTCCAACGGCTCGGTGCAGGGCTTCACCTGGGTGCCGCAGGACGTCCGCGACCTGTACCGCACGGCGTGGGAGATCCCGCAGCGCGGTCTGATCGACATGGCGGCGGACCGGACCCCGTTCCTCGACCAGTCCCAGTCCCTGAACCTGTTCCTGGAGACGCCGACCATCGGCAAGCTCTCCTCGATGTACTCGTACGCCTGGAAGCAGGGCCTGAAGACGACGTACTACCTGCGTTCGCGCCCGGCGACGAGGATCGCCCGCGCGGCCCGAGCAACCGTCCCCGTGCAGCAGGTCGTGGACCCCGAAGCGGTCGCCTGCTCCCTTGAGAACCCCGAGTCCTGCGAGGCCTGCCAGTAATGAGTTCCACCGAGAAGAACCTGCTCGACCCGGGCTTCGAGCTGACTCTCCGTCCCATGCGCTACCCGGACTTCTACGAGCGCTACCGGGACGCGATCAAGAACACCTGGACCGTCGAGGAGGTCGACCTCCACTCGGACGTCGCCGACCTGGCGAAGCTGTCCGAGGGTGAGCAGCACATGATCGGCCGGCTGGTCGCGTTCTTCGCGACGGGCGACTCGATCGTGGCGAACAACCTGGTGCTGACCCTCTACAAGCACATCAACTCCCCGGAGGCGCGCCTGTACCTGTCGCGCCAGCTCTTCGAGGAGGCCGTGCACGTCCAGTTCTATCTGACGCTGCTCGACACCTACCTCCCCGACCCCCAGGACCGCGCGGCCGCCTTCGACGCGGTGGAGAACATCCCCTCCATCCGTGAGAAGGCGGAGTTCTGCTTCAAGTGGATCAACGAGGTCGAGAAGCTGGAGAGCCTTCAGACGCAGGCCGACCGCCGCCGCTTCCTCCTCAACCTGATCTGCTTCGCCGCGTGCATCGAGGGCCTGTTCTTCTACGGCGCCTTCGCGTACGTCTACTGGTTCCGCAGCCGGGGTCTGCTGCACGGCCTCGCCACCGGCACCAACTGGGTGTTCCGCGACGAGACCATGCACATGTCCTTCGCGTTCGAGGTCGTCGACACCGTCCGCAAGGAGGAGCCGGAGCTCTTCGACGACCAGCTCGAACAGCAGGTCACCGACATGCTGAAGGAGGCCGTCGAGGCCGAGCTCCAGTTCGGGCGCGACCTGTGCGGTGACGGTCTGCCGGGCATGAACACCGAGTCGATGCGCCAGTACCTCGAGTGCGTCGCCGACCAGCGCCTGACCCGCCTCGGCTTCGCCCCGGTCTACGGCTCCGAGAACCCCTTCTCCTTCATGGAGCTCCAGGGCGTCCAGGAGCTGACCAACTTCTTCGAGCGGCGGCCGTCCGCGTACCAGGTCGCCGTGGAGGGCACGGTCGATCTGGACGAGGACTTCTGACCGGAGTTCATGGATCCCTCCTCGCCGCTGGTACGTCACATCGGTGAGGAGGGATTCTTCATGCGCCGTATCGCGATTCTCACCGTCACGGCCCTGCTGCTGGCCGGGTGCGGAACCCGGACCGGCGGCGACGAGGGTGACAGCGGTGCCTCCGTGTCACCGTCGCCCACCGGCTGTACGTCCGTGGCGGAACTCCACGCCGCCGACAGTGGCCGCACGGTGTGCCTGGCGGTCGGCGGCACGGTCCGGGTCGCCCTGGACGGGGCGGAGAACCGACCGTGGGCGCCGGTCACCGCCGAGGGCGGCGGCCTGGAGGCCGCCAACAGCGGCATCGTGCTGCTGCCGGGCGACGCGAACGCGGCGTTCCCGGCGGTCTCGGCGGGCCGCACGGAACTCACTTCCTCGCGACCGCTGTGCGCCGCCGAGACCGGCAAGGTGTCCTGCAAGGGCCTTCAGGACTGGTCGGTCACCGTGGTGGTCACTTCAACGTGACCGCGTCCCCCGCCGACACGATCCGCGCGGTCGTCGTCGTACCGGGGAAGTACCAGCGCCAGCTGCCGGCCGTGCTGTGGTGGGCAGCGCCGGCCGGGCGGTACTGGAGCTTGACCTCCTGGCCGGTGAAACCGTGGTATTTGAGGTCCTCCCAGTCGGCACGGTCCGTGATCTTCCTGACGCCCGAGTCGTCCTTGATGGTGATCACGATCGGGTACTCGACGGTCTTCGCGGTACCGACGATGACGTTCTTGCCGTCGTTCACGACCGTCTTCGTGACCCGGATGTCGCCCTTGCTAGACGGTGCGGGCCACCCGGCGTGAGGTGCCCCTGTGCTGCTGTGCCTCCTTGATCTGGCGGTCGATGCGCCGGTCGCGGACGATGCCGGTCACGGCGGGGGCGACCAGCAGGACCAGGATGGCGAGAACGATGAGCATTCCGATCAGTCCTTCTGTCTGTGCGGTAGTCATGACACCACTGTCGCGCCGGACACTCCTTACGAACAGTGGCAGGACTGCCGTACAACCTCGATTTACTGCCACTTCCGAGGCATACTGAGTACATGCTGAAAAACGTGGCTGCCGTACTGCTCGACGGCGTGCACCCCTTCGAACTCGGGGTGATCTGCGAGGTGTTCGGCATCGACCGCAGCGACGAGGGACTGCCGACGTACGACTTCGCGGTCGCCTCGGCCGAGGGCCCGTCGCTCACCACCCATGTCGGCGGCCTCACCGTGGGCACGCCGTACGGCCTCGAACGGCTGGAGGAGGCCGACCTGATCGCGGTACCGGCGGGGGCGGACTACGTCGTGCGCGACTACCCGCCCGAGCTGCTCGACGCGCTCAGAAGGGCCGTCGACCGGGGCTCCCGGGTGCTCAGCGTCTGCTCCGGCGTCTTCGTGCTCGGCGCCGCCGGACTGCTCGACGGGCGGCGGTGCAGTGTGCACTGGCGGCAGGCGGACGAGCTCGCCGTACGCAACCCGCGCGCGGTCATCGAGCCCGACGTCCTGTACGTCGACGAGGACCCGGTGATCACCTCCGCGGGGACCGCCGCCGGCATCGACGCCTGTCTGCACATCGTCCGCAAGGAACAGGGCCCCGAGGTCGCCAACAAGATCGCCCGGCGCATGGTCGTACCGCCGCACCGGGACGGCGGACAGGCGCAGTACATCGAACGGCCCCTGCCGAAGGACTCGTGTGACACCGTCGGCGAGGTGCTGGTGTGGATGGAGCAGCACCTCGACGAGGACGTCACCGTCGAGCAGCTCGCCGACCGCGCCCACATGTCCCCGCGCACCTTCGCCCGCCGCTTCCAGCAGGAGACGGGCACCACCCCCTACCGCTGGATCCTGCGCCAACGCGTCCTGCTGGCCCAGGGACTGCTGGAGGGCACCGACGAGACGGTGGACGCGGTCGCGGGCCGAACGGGGTTCGGCACCGCGGCCGCGCTGCGCCACCAGTTCGTGCGGGCGCTCGGGACCACCCCGAACGCCTACCGCCGGGCGTTCAGGGGACCGGAAGCGGCCTGAGCCTCACCTCGCGACCGGCCGCAGCAGCAGCTTGTGCGGACGGAGCGTGATGCCCACCCGCGTCCCGTCGTCGGAGCCCGACACCTGCTCGAAGCGGTACTTCGTCGAGACCGCCGCCGTGATCAGCGACAGCTGCGCCATCGAGAAGTGGTCGCTCGGGCACTTGCGGTTGCCCACGCTGAACGGGCTCATGGCGTATTTCGGCACCTCCTTGACCCGCCCCGGAAGCCAGCGGTCGGGGTCGAACTCCAGGTTGCCCTCGTACGACTTCGCATCGCGCTGGATCGCGTACGGGCTGTACACGATGTCGGCACCGGCCGGAATGCGATACCCACCGAGTTCGGTGTCGGCGACCGCCCGGCGCGTCAATATCCACACGGCGGGGCGCAAACGCATGGCCTCGACGACGACATTGTTCGTGTGGGTGAGCGCCCGGACATCCTCGAATGCGACAGGACGGCCGCCCGTTACGGATTGAACCTCCTCGCGCACCCTGTCCGCGTGTTCCGGATGTTCCGCGAGCACTTGGAGCAGCCACATGATCGTGGAGGCCACTGTTTCGCTGCCCGGGGTGAGTATGGCGACCACCTGGTCGTGGATCTCCTGTTCCCCGATGGGGTCGCCATTGTCGTCCTTCGCCTCCAGCAATGCCGTCAGCAAATCGTCCGGCTTTTGACCAGATGCGCGGCGCTCGGCGACGATCTCGTCGACGAGCAGATGCAAATCGGCCAGGGCCGCGTTGAATTTGCGGTTGGGCGGCAGGGGCAGGTTGTACAGCGGTCCGAGCGGGACCACCATCCGCCGGTACATACCGCGGAAGACGGTGGCGAGCGCGACGCACAGCCGCTCGGCCCGCTCGTCCATGAAGTCGCCGCGCAGCAGACAGCGGGCCGCGATGCGCACCGCCACCCGGAAGGACTCGGAGGTGCAGTCGATGGTCTCGCCGGGCCGCCAGCGCGTCGTCAGCGCGTGCGCCTCCTCCTCCATGATCGGCCCGTATCCGGGGATCGCGTCCAGCCGGAACGCGGGCTGGATGGTGCGCCGCTGACGCCGGTGGCGCGGACCGTTGGCGGTGGCCACGCCCTCCTTGCCGAGCAGGCCCTCCAGGGACTGCCACAGCGGTCCGTCGATGACGTAGTCGGGGTTGAGGGCCATGGCCCCGGTGAGGGCCGGTGTGGTGACGGCGTACACCGTCTTGGGGCCGAGCTTGAGCCGTACGACATCGCCGTGGTCACGCAGCTGGGACATGAAGGCCAGCGGATCCCGCAGCAGCTTCAGCCCGTGCCCGAGGACCGGAACGGCCCCTCCCGCGAGGACCGGCTCACGCAGCCCTGGCACCGGTGTCAGCGGGGCCTCGGGCTTCACAGACTCGACGGTCATTTCTCACCTGCCGCTTCGTTGTCGACGTACGGGGGTGTGGACCGGTCGTCCCAGCTGTCGACCATGTAACGGCCGGACTCGTGGTGGAACCAGTAGACGGTGCTGAACCAGTTGCGCATATTGCCGACACAGGCCCGCACGGTGGCGCTCAGGTCTTTTCCGCACAGGGTTCCGTCGTCGAGCGACGCGGCGAAACGCAGGGCCGACTTCTCGGCGACGAGGAATTCACTGATGCATTCCTCGACCCTCCGCCGGACTTCCCTTATGGCCTCTTCGAGTGTCAGCCCCTCGTGTTTGATGAGGCTGATTCCGAGATTGTGGACCTCGTCGCCCGCTATTTCCTTCGGCAGCGAACAGAGGTCGTTGTACCAGGCGGCGAATTCCTGGCTCAGGAGTGCCGCCCGCCGATATGCCGGGTGTTTCCGCACCCGGTCCGGGAGTTCCCGGCCCGCGCTCGGCTCCAGCAGATCGGTCCAGATCCAGTGCGCGAAAGTGAGGCGCCGGAGCGCGAGGTATTCCTCGACGGTCGGCACGACACCTTCGGTGCGGTTGTGGAATTCCCGGTCGTAGGCCTCGATCACCGAGTGGAAGTGCCGGGCGAACCGCGCGTTCCAGGTGCCGGGCAGGAACCCGCGCAGCCGCACCATGGTGTCGGCGAACGCGGCGACCAGGGGATCCTCGTGGTGCAGGTGCTCCTCGGGGGAGTCGAGTGCCGCGTGCAGCCGGTACCTGAGCCGCCGCCAGGCCCCGCGCCGGTGGTGGACGATGTCGCGGTCGTGCCGGTCGTCCCAGACGAAGAACCACGCGCTGTAGTCCGCTATCGCCTGGAGGACCTCGTCCGGGGCGCCCAGGTAGTAGCCCGCCATGAGGTCCGTGTAGCAAAGACCGTCGGCATATTCCTCCACCTTGTCCGCCGGCATGAGCCGCTTTTCCAGCAGCCAGGTACGTGTCTTCTCCTGGAGCTGGGGCCAATACGAGTGGAGTTGCCGGGGAAACGCCGCCTCGATCACCGGAAGAGAGAGCGACGGTGGGACCGCGATCGCTGTCGGTGTCGATGTGGTGCCGTGTGAGAAAGCATGCACGAACTAACCCCTCTCAGCCGCCAGTTGCGCACGCCCTCCCGCTGTGCCGGGCGTGCGCCGTTGCGTATCCCCGCACTTCCCATTCAGCACCACAACTGACCGATCTGGGAACGGATTTGCACCCTTCACTACCCCACAGTGCCGAGAATCTCCCCTTGTGTGACTGAATCTGGATCACTAAGGGAGCACATACGATCGAACGTGCGACGGACAGACGAACGGCGCCTGGTCAGGGAGGTGAACCCGAACAGACGCCGTGCGCAAGGGATCTGTGTGATCCCGAGAGGTCTCAGTCGTTGGCGACCACGGGGTAGCGGGGCTCGTTCTCGGCCATCTGCCGCAGCGCGTCCTTGCGCTCCCGCTTGGAGAGCCGGTCGATGTAGAGGTACCCGTAGAGATGATCGGTCTCATGCTGCAAACACCGAGCGAAGTACCCGGTGCCGCGGACCTTGATCGGGTTGCCCTTCTCGTCCTGCCCGGTCAGCTCGGCGTAGTCGGGGCGGGCGAGCGGCGCGTACGCGGTCGGCACGGACAGGCAGCCCTCGTTGCTGTCGTCCAGGACGCGCCGGTCGGCGGGCAGGTCGACGAGCTTAGGGTTGCAGACCACGCCGACGTGCCGCTTGCCCTCGTCGTCCATGCAGTCGTACACGAAGACCTTCAGGTCGACACCGATCTGGTTGGCGGCCAGGCCCACGCCCTCGGCGGTGCGCTGCGAGGCGAACATGTCCGCCACCAGCTGGTCCAGCTCCGCGCCGAACTCGGTGACGTCCTTGCACTCCTTGTGCAGCACCGGGTTGCCGACGACGGTGATGGGCCGCGAGGTCCCACGCTCCCGCCAGCCGTTCTCCCGCTCCTCGGCCTCCCCGGTGTCGATGACGAAGCCCTCGTCGTCCACGGGAAGCACGCCCGCGTGCTGCTGATCGGTGTCCTGCTGCGCCATGACCGACGTATGCCTTCCTAAACCAAAACAAGGTGGAGTTGCTGATACAGAGTAAGGGGAGGCGCCCCTTTAGGGGCGCGGGGCAGTGTCCGATATGCGGCTCCGCCGCGTGGGCGCGACCAGCCACAACGAACCGGCAGCCGAAAACGGACCTAGCAGACCTCTTCCAAATCCCGCCAGTCCCGGGAATCAGGGCTGTCGGCAACCCACCCGTCCAGCAACCCCCGCACCAGCCCAGCCGGCGCAGCCACCCCGCACTCCCGCTCCGGCACCCACAGCTGCCCGTCCGTCCGATGCCCCAGCGGCCCCGGATGCCCCGGCTCACTGTGATCGTGCGGATCCAGATGCTCCCCGTCCCCCTCGTCCGACGGCATCCGCGACTCCGAACACATCCGGCACAGCAGCCGCACCGAAGAAGACCAGTCCTCCGCCGCGAACCCCGCGTCGGCCGCGAGCTGCTCCAGCGCGTCCCGGTCCGCCTCGGTCGCCGCCTCCAGCAGCACCACCCACGTCGGCACCGGCGACGGCGCCCACAGCTCGATCTCGTCGAACACGGGATACGAGTGCCCGGCGGCGGTGGTCCGCTCCCCGTGCGGCACCCCGTCGTGGAGCACGACCTCACCCCAGCGCCGCCCGGAGGACGGCAACGGAATCGACAGGACCTCGATGCGCGCCGGATCCAGCCGCCGGCCCCACACCACCTCGGCCTCCCCCTCCGGGGACAGCCGTACGGCAGCGCTGCCGAGGTCCATGCCGACGGGCTCCCCGGGGTCCGCGGCGCCGCCCGGCACCCGCAGCCCGTAGGCCTGCCAGGCCCGCCGGGCCAGCGGCCAGTCCTGGAGCGCGGTGGCCGCGATGCCGACGTTCCACCAGTCGGGTGCGCCCGTCTCCCGGTCGAGCAGCGCGACGGCCCTGAGGCCCGCCGCCCGCGCCTGCTCCCAGTCGTGCCGGAACTTGTGCAGCAGGGCGAGGTTGAACCAGGACTCGGACAGCCACGGCTCCAGGTCGGCGGCCCGCGTCAGCAGCGCGCCCGCGTCCTCGTACCGGCCGTCGCCGATCAGCGTGAACGCGCGGTCTGTGGCCTGCCGCCAGGAGGCGGAGGGCCGGTGCCGTCCCTTGCCGAAGATCCTCACGATTCCCGCCTGCCAGTTCCGTTCAGTGGGCTGGCCACTGCCCCCGGACGCCCTCATTCTCGGGTCTTCCTTCGCATCCAACCATGCGCGGCTGGAAGGGCGCTCATTACCCATGGGTTACCCAACCGAGGGCAGGGTAAGACAGTCCCTCGCCAGCACCCGGGCCAGCGCCTCCACGACCTCGGGCGCGTAGTCCCCCGCGGTGGCGAGCCGCAGCTCCTCCAGCGCGGTGAGGGGCCCGCCGGGCCCGGCGTCCCGTGCCTTCTCCTCGTAGGCGTTCACCGCCCGCACGATCCGCGCGGCGACGGGCTGCTGCCGATAGGGGTCGGCCTGCCGCTCCACGACCACGGCCACCGTGCCGTCCACCCCCGTCTGCCGTACGACGGCCCCGCCGAGCAGGGCGATCCGCCGCTGCTCCTCGGTGGGCAGCCCCGCGGTGGCCCCCGCCGGCACCGGATCGATCAGGCTGAGCTGTCCGATGTCGTGCATGAGGGCGGCGTACTCCAGGACGGTGAGATCGGGCCCGGTCAGCCCCAGGTCCCGCCCCACGGCCTTGCTGAGCTCGGCGACGCGGCGGGCGTGGCCCGCAGGGGTGTACCCGGCGATCTCGGTGGCCCGGGCGAGCGAGGCGATGGTCTGCCGGTAGGTGGTCCGTACGGCGGCGTACCGCCGGAAGGCCAGCTGGGTGAGGAGCAGCGGCACGGAGAAGACGGGCAGCGCCCACAGCCCGGCGACGGCGACCGCGAGGGCCATCACCGCGCCGGTCGCGCAGACGGCGGACCCGATGCCGAGCAGGGCCCGCAGTTCGTGCCTCAGCAGCGGGGCGAAGGGCCAGCGGGTGCGGGAGTGCGCGAGCGCGGCGGCGAGCACGGCGTCGCAGAGCGCGGTGAGGGCGAGGAGCGCGATCAGCACGAGGGCGTACGCCGGTCCGCCCCAGGTGTCGAGGACGCCCCGGTTGTAGAGGGGCTGGAAGCAGACGGCGCAGAACGCGGTGCTGAGCAGGCGGCGCGAGAGATGGTCGACCATCGGGCCCTGCCCGCGCGCGATGTGCGGCACGCTACCGAGGAGCGCTGCGGCGAGCACGACGGCGACCACCTGGAGGACCCCGTGCGTGGTGGGCCGTCCGGCGTCCGCCCCGAGCAGCGCGTACGCCAGCGCCCCGGCGGCCCCGAGCGGAGCGGCCTCCCGGACCCGGGCGCCGGTCCACCGCGCGAGCTCACCGACGGTGATCAGCACCCCGAAGGCCAGCGCGGCCCCGCGCTCCTCCAGGCCCGTCCAGAGGATGACGGCGAGCGAGACGAGGGCGAGCAGCCCCGCCGAGCCGTGCACGAGCAGCCGGGGCCATCTCATCGGCGCGCTCCGGAACGGCCGGCGACCGGTCGCCGGGGCCCCGGCGGGCGCTCCTCGTCCGCGGTCACGGCGGGGTGCCAGCCGTGCCTGCCCAACGCCTGGACGAGAGCCGTGACCATGCGGGGATCGAACTGCGACCCGGCACAGCGCTCCAGCTCCTCCAGAGCGGCGGAGACCGGCCGCGCCCGCCGGTACGACCGCGTCGACGTCATGGCGTCGAAGGCGTCGGCGACCGCCACCACCCGTGCGGACTCGGGGATCTGGCTCCCCATCAGCCCGTACGGATACCCGCTCCCGTCCAGCCGCTCGTGATGATGCAGTACGGCCGCCCGCGCCTCCCCCAGGAACGAGATCCCCCGCACCATCTCGTGCCCGTACTCGGGATGCAGTTCGATGACGCGCCGCTCCTGCGGAGTCAGCGGGCCGTCCTTGCGCAGCAGCCGCGTGGGCACGCCCAGTTTGCCGACGTCATGCAGGATCCCGGCGAACCGGAGCACCTCGGTGCGGCCCTCGTCCATGCCGAGCTCGCGGGCGATCATCATCGAGGCCTGTCCGACGCGCTCACTGTGCCCGCGGGTGTACTCGTCCTTGATGTCGACGGCCTGCACCAGTGCGCGGATCGTGGCCTGATGGGCGGCCTGCTCGCGGTGGTACTGGGCGAAGGCCCACCAGGACACACACATCGGCAGCAGCACGAGCAGCGCGGCGACGGGCCCGTACGGGCTGCGCCACAGCACGGCCATCATCAGCCCGGCGAGCCCGTGCACGGCGATCGGTGCGAGGGAACGCAGGAACAGACCGCGCCAGGCCAGTCGTAGGGGCACCCGCTCGGCAAGCGCCAGGATGCCGCCGTCCAGGACCGTCAGCACCAGACAGAAGGCGATGACGGCCGCCCCGGCCGGGACGAGCACATAGGGAAAGTCCGGGGCCACGACGGCGTCCCGGCCGCCCAGCGCCCAGTGCACCCGCGATGCCGCCCAGACGGCGACGGCGAGTTGGGCGGCCCGCCAGATCCGGCGGATCGAGCGCGGCCTCTGCGTGACCGGGGAGAGCAGCGCCCCCGGCAGCGCGACGAGCGCGGCGGCGGGGGGCGGCAGCAGGAAGGCCCCGGCGAGCAGCACGGGATAGAAGGTGCCGGAGAGCCGCTCGCCCCCGGCGTAGAGGGCGGCGAGCAGGGCCACCGCCCACCAGGGGGCGGTCACCGCCGGCAGCGCGTGCACGCAGTACAGGGCAGCGAGGACGACACCGACCACGTACACGCGTGCCCGTGCCGCTGTCCCCTCCATGACGCCCCTTTGAGATCTCCCGAGCCGGCTCAGCTTCGGAGCCTAGGAGGGCGGGAGGGGGTTCCGCGGGCCGATTACCCGCGGATTAGCACGTTCGAGTGACGACAGCCCGTTCCCAGAAGGGAGTTCAGGCCTCCTGGACCGGTGCCGCGGTGATGTCGTGCTCGGGCACCGCCTGTCCGGAGCGGATCAGGTCGAGCCGCCCCAGGACCTTGGAACGCAGGTCGCTGGGCACGTCGTCATGGCCGCAGCACCGCTTGACCAGCTTCTTCACGGCCTCTTCCAGGCCGTACTTCTCCAGGCACGGCGAGCACTCCGTGAAGTGCTGCTTGAACTTGTCGCGGTCGACGTCCGGCATCTCACTGTCGAGGAACTCGTAGAGATGATCGAGTACCTCACTGCAGTCCGTCTCGTGCGGCTCTCCGCAGCTCATGAGCCCGAACCTTTCGCTTCGTTCGACTCTCCGGCGCCGGCCGGGACCAGCCCGCGCTCACGGGCGTAGTCCTCGAGCATGCCGCGCAGTTGGCGACGGCCCCGGTGCAGCCGGGACATCACCGTACCGATGGGTGTCCCCATGATGTCCGCGATCTCCTTGTACGCAAAGCCCTCGACGTCCGCCAGATAGACGGCGATGCGGAATTCCTCGGGGATCGCCTGGAGCGCTTCCTTCACGTCCGAGTCGGGCAGGTGGTCGAGCGCCTGCGACTCGGCGGAGCGCAGACCGGTCGACATGTGCGACTCGGCGCGCGCGAGCTGCCAGTCCTCGATCTCCTCGGCCGCGGAGCGCTGGGGTTCGCGCTGCTTCTTGCGGTACGAGTTGATGAACGTGTTGGTCAGGATCCGGTACAGCCAGGCCTTCAGGTTGGTGCCCTCGCGGAACTGGTGGAAGGACGCGTACGCCTTGGCGTACGTCTCCTGCACCAGGTCCTCGGCGTCGGCCGGGTTGCGCGTCATGCGCAGGGCGGCCGAGTACATCTGGTCGAGGAATTCGAGCGCGTCCCGCTCGAAGCGCGCGCTGCGCTGCGAGGTGGTCTCCGTGCTCGTGCCCTGGCCCTCGGGCTGCTCCGCCTGGCCGTGATCGGTCCCTGCGTCGGTACCGGGAACCGGACCCACCTCCTCAAGATCGCGGGCAGGACCGAAACCGATCCCACCAGAATCGGAGGATAGAACACGATCCGGTCCGCCCGCCGCCCGAATAGGGCCGGTCTTGGCAGCGTGCAGCACCGACCAGTCCAGGTCAGCACGGCTGCTGCGGCTCGGGCAGATGGTCGAACCCATGCGGCGGACTTCCTCTCCATGACGGTCGGTGCCGGTTCTTCAGCACTTCTGTCCGCCACAACAGAGCTCCGGGGCTCAGCATTCCCGAGCCGTTACCCGAGTGACCCGGCCCACTCCACCACCGCGTCGGTGACGATCGTCACGGCCTGCTCCTGGCCGATCCCCGCCTTCTTCGGCACGGCGAACCCATGGTCGCCGTACGCCACCTCGACCAGCTCATGAGCACCGTCCGGGAACTCGTCCGGCTTCCCGAAGGGGTCGTTGCCGCCCTGTACGACCAGCGTGGGCACCCCGGAGCCGAGCAGTTCGTCGGCGCGGGACTTCTCGGGCCTGCCGGGCGGATGCAGCGGGAAGCTGAGGGCGAGCACCGCGGCGGCGCCCAGCTCGACGGCGGTACGGCAGGCGACCCGTGCCCCGGCGCTGCGCCCGCCGGAGATCACGGGCGGTCCCGGCTTCGCGACCGCGGGCCAGATCCCGCGCCACCCGATGTCGAGGGTCTTCGGCGCGGGCGCCATCTTCTTGCCCGCCACCCGCCAGGGCTGCTCGACGAGGGCGACCGTCACGCCGTGCGCGGGCAGCACCCGGGCGAGTGCCTGGAGGTCCCGCGCCTCGATGCCGCCCCCGGCGCCATGGCCGACGGCGAGGACGAGCCGCGCCTTCTTCGCCCTGTGCCAGGTGATGCGGGCGTCACCGGCGTCCGTGCTGACGATCTCAGTGGTGGTCACGTCAGAAGAGTGTGCCCTCTTCGGGTCCCTCCAGCTCGGTCAGCAGCTCCGGTCCGTTGTTGCGGACGTTGCTGACGGCGGTGGAGACGGGGTAGGCGCGCATGAGCCCCTCGGGCGGGGGCGCGAGCAGCGAGCGAAGGTCCTCGGTGTCCGTGCGGGAGGGGTCCAGCCAGGAGTCCCAGCGGTCCGGGGTGAGCATCAGCGGCATCCGGGGGTGGATGTCGGCCAGCGCGTGCGGTCCGTCGGCGGGGGCCACGGCGAGCGGGGTCGTCTCGGCCTCGGTGGTGATGACCGAGCAGGTGACCCACCAGGCCTGCGGGTGGTCGTCGGGGAGGGTGCGGTCGCGCCAGAACTCGTACAGCCCGGCCATCGCGAAGACGGACCCGTCGGCCGGCAGCACGAAGTACGGCTGCTTCCGCGGCCGCTTCTTCTTCCCCTCGACCTCCAGCTCCCGCTCGGCGGCGGCGGTGACCCACTCGTAGTAGCCGTCGGCGGGGATGATGCAGCGGCGGGAGGAGAAGGCCCGCTTGAACGACGGCTTCTCGTGGACGGTCTCGGCGCGCGCGTTGATCATCCGGGCACCGCCCTCGGGGGTCTTCGACCAGCTCGGCACCAGTCCCCACCTGAGCGTGCGCAGCTGGCGAACCGGGCTCGGATCATCCGCGTCCTTAAGAGGACGGTCGAGGACGGCGTAGACCTGCTTGGTCGGGGCCACGTTGTAGTCGGGGGCCAATGTCTCCTCGGGCTCCCACTTCTCGATCTCAAAGATTCCTGCGAGATCCTCGGGCCTACGACTCGCTGCATACCGTCCGCACATACGTGCCACACTGCCAGACTCCGTACGACCAGAGGGAGCCACCGCCGAACATGGACACCAGCACAGCGACCTCTCTCTGGGACGAGCTGATCGGCACCCAGCCCGACCCCGACCTGTGGGTGGTCCTGGCCACCTCGGTCGCGGCGCTCGCCCTCGTGGTCCCGCACAGCCTGTGGCGGGTCTCGCGCAACGCGATCACCATCGCCCACGAGGGCGGCCACGGTCTGATCGCCCTGCTCACCGGCCGCCAGCTCACCGGTATCCGGCTGCACTCCGACACCAGCGGGCTCACGGTCAGCCGGGGCAAGCCGCACGGCATCGGCATGATCCTCACCGCGGCGGCCGGTTACACCGCTCCCCCCTTGCTGGGCCTGGGCGGCGCGGCCCTCCTCGCCGCGGGCCGCATCACGCTGCTGCTGTGGCTGGCGACGGCCCTGCTCATCGCGATGCTGGTGATGATCCGCAACGCGTACGGCGCCCTGACGGTGGTCGTCACCGGCGGCACGTTCGTGGTGGTGTCGTGGCTGGCGGGTCCCCAGGTGCAGGCGGCGTTCGCGTACGCGGTGGTGTGGTTCCTGCTGCTGGGCGGCGTCCGTCCCGCTTTCGAGTTGCAGGCGAAGAGGGTGCGGGGAGGCGCGGGCGACTCGGACGCGGACCAGCTGTCCCGCCTGACGCATGTACCGGCGGGCTTGTGGTTGTTCCTGTTCCACGCGGTGAGCCTGTGCTCCCTGATAGGCGGCGGCAGGTGGATGTTGGAGGTGTGACGCCGGCCCGAAGGGCCGCGTCACACAGGGGCGCGGGGCTGTATCGATCAGCGGCTCCGCCGCGGGGCGCGACCAGCCACAACGCTGCCGCACCCGAAACTCAACCCCCTACTAAAGTGGACCCATGGCTTTGAACCCCTCAGAAACCACCCTCTGGCCCGCCCCCCACGCGAGCGGAGCCGTAGACGCAACGGTCCACGTCCCGGGGTCGAAGTCAGTCACCAACCGCGCCCTCGTCCTCGCGGCCCTCGCCAGCGAGCCCGGCTGGCTCCGCCGCCCTCTCCGCTCCCGTGACACCCTCCTCATGGCAGCCGCCCTCCGCGAGATGGGCGTGGGCATCGAGGAGGGCGTGGGTCCCGACGGCACGGGCGAGACCTGGCGCGTCCTCCCGGCAGGGCTCCGCGGCCCCGCCACGGTGCACGTGGGCAACGCCGGCACCGTCATGCGCTTCCTCCCCCCCGTCGCCGCCCTCGCCGACGGCGAGATCCGTTTCGACGGCGACCCGAGGTCGTACGAGCGCCCCCTGAACGGTGTCATCGACGCCCTGCGCGTCCTCGGCGCCCGTATCGACGACGACGGCCGCGGCGCGCTGCCGCTGACGGTCCACGGCGGCGGCGCGCTGGACGGCGGCCCGGTGGAGATCGACGCTTCGAGCTCTTCCCAGTTCGTGAGCGCCCTCCTCCTGTCCGGCCCCCGCTTCAACCAGGGCGTGGAGGTCCGTCACGTGGGCTCCACCCTCCCCTCGCTCCCCCACATCCGCATGACGGTCGACATGCTGCGCGCGGTCGGCGCCCAGGTCGACACCCCGGAGTCGGGCGGCGAGCCGAATGTCTGGCGGGTCACGCCGGGCGCGCTGCTCGGCCGGGACCTGACGATCGAGCCGGACCTGTCCAACGCCCAGCCGTTCCTGGCGGCGGCCCTGGTGACCGGTGGCAAGGTCGTCGTCCCGGACTGGCCGAGCCGCACCACCCAGCCCGGTGACAAGCTGCGGGAGATCTTCACCGAGATGGGCGGTTCCTGTGAACTCACCGAGTACGGCCTGGTGTTCACCGGCTCGGGCGCGATCCACGGCATCGACGTGGACCTGAGCGAGGTCGGCGAGCTGACCCCCGGCATCGCGGCGGTGGCGGCGCTGGCCGACTCCCCCTCGACGCTGCGCGGCGTGGCCCATCTGCGCCTGCACGAGACGGACCGGCTGGCCGCGCTCACCAAGGAGATCAATGAGCTCGGCGGTGATGTGACCGAGACGGCCGACGGACTGCACATCCGCCCGCGCCGTCTGCACGGCGGGATCTTCCACACGTACGAGGACCACCGTATGGCGACGGCCGGCGCGATCATCGGTCTCGCGGTGGAGGGTGTGCAGATCGAGAACGTGGCGACGACGGCGAAGACGCTGCCGGACTTCCCCGACCTGTGGACCGGGATGCTCGGGAGCGGTGGGGCGTAGGGGACTCACGCCATGCGTCGCTACGGCAAGCACACCGACGAGGACGACATCCGCAGCCGCCCGAACCGCAAGGGCAACCGGCCGCGGACACACATCCGTCCCAAGCACGAGGAAGCGGTCGAGGGCATGGTCCTCACCGTCGACCGGGGCCGTCTGACCTGTCTGGTCGAGGACCGGGTCGTGATGGCGATGAAGGCCCGGGAACTGGGCCGCAAGGCCGCCGTCGTCGGGGACCGGGTGGCCATCGTCGGCGACCTGTCCGGCCAGAAGGACACCCTGGCCCGTATCGTCCGCATCGAGCCGCGCGTCTCGGTCCTGCGCCGTACCGCGGACGACGACGACCCGTACGAGCGGGTGGTCGTCGCCAACGCCGACCAGTTGGCGATCGTCACGGCCCTCGCCGACCCCGAACCCCGCCCGCGCCTCATCGACCGCTGTCTGGTCGCGGCGTTCGACGGCGGTCTGAGCCCCCTCCTGGTCCTGACGAAGTCGGACCTCGCCCAGCCCGACAAACTCCTTGAGCTCTACGGCCACCTGGACATCCCGTACGTCGTCACCAGCCGCGAGGAGCTGGAGAACGGCGACGCGGCGGGCCGGGTGCGCGAGCAACTCGACGGCAGGATCACGGCGTTCGTCGGGCACTCGGGCGTCGGCAAGACGACATTGGTCAACGCACTGGTGCCGGAGGACCGCCGCCGGGTGACGGGCCATGTGAACGCGGTGACCGGCCGCGGCCGCCACACCACGACCTCGGCGCTGGCGCTGCCCCTGGCGGGCGACGACGGCTGGGTGATCGACACTCCGGGCGTACGGTCGTTCGGTCTGCACCACGTCGACCCGTCCCGCGTGATCCTCGCGTTCCCCGACCTGGTGCCGGGAACCGAAGGCTGTCCCCGTGCGTGCAGTCATGATGAGCCGGACTGCGCGCTGGACGAGTGGGTAGCAGAAGGGCACGCGGACCCGGCACGCCTGTACTCGCTCCGCCGTCTGTTGGCGACCAGGGAACGCAAGGAAGGCGACTGACCTCAGCGTTGTTTGTCTCCGTACAGGTGAGGTAAAGGCATAATCGCACCGAGCCGGACATACGGGAGGACAGCACATGGCGTGGCTGCTGGTGGTGGTCGCCGGGTTGTTGGAGACCGGTTTCGCCGTGTGCCTCAAGCTTTCGCACGGTTTCACTCGACTGTGGCCCACGGTCGCGTTCTGCATCTTCGCGCTGGGCAGCTTCGGTCTGCTGACCCTGGCGCTGAGGAAGCTCGACGTGGGCCCGGCGTACGCGGTGTGGACCGGCATCGGCGCGGCGGGCACCGCGATCTACGGCATGGTCTTCCTCGGCGACCTGGTGTCGACGCTGAAGCTCGTCTCGATCAGCCTGGTCATCGTGGGCGTGATCGGCCTCCAGCTGTCCGGCTCGGCGCACTGAGCGCTCCGCTGGACGAGCGGTGATGTGCCGTCGTTCGGCTGCGGCGCCGTCGTGGCCGGTCGCGCCCGCGCGGCGGTGGCCGCACATCGATACGGCCCCACGCCCCTTCGGGACGCGCCCGACCCGCTTGGACCTGCGGCGGTCGACTCACACCTGCTGCCGGTGCAGTGCGCTGCGCACCAGGTCCGCGACCCCGCCCTCACCCGGCGGGGCCGCCACGCAGGACAGCGCGATCCGCACGGTCAGCTCGCAGGAGCGGGCGAGGTCGGCGAGGTCCGACTTGTTGTGCGCACCGGGTCCGGCGAGCACCGCCACGGCCCGGTCGCGGACCATTGCCACGAAGTCGCCGGGCGACGGCAGCGGTCCGTCCGCCCGGCGCTGTGCCGGTACGGCCGAGGAGGACGGCACCGCGGACAACGTCGGGGAGGGCAGCCGTTCGCTCCAGCAGCCGGTGAGCATGGCCCGTACGAGCGCGTTGTCCTTGGCGGTGACGGCGGTCCACTCGGCGGTCGCGGTCAGCCGCTCACGCGCGTCGCTGTGCGTGGCGAGGGCGCGCTCGACGCCGGCGAGAAATCCGTCGGCCTCCCTTCTCACCAGCGCGCGGGCCAGCCCTTCCTTGCTCCCGAACTCGTTGTAAAGCGTCTGCCGGGACACTCCTGCCGCCGCGGCGACATCCACCATCCGCACGGTGGACCACGGCCGGCGGGCCAGCGCCGTGTACGCGGCGTCCAGCAGGGATTCCCTCGCTGCAGGCATCATCGCCTCCTAGGGGCGAGCGGCTCTGGGCCCAGATTTGACGCGCGTGAGGGCACTGTCAAGGGTTCGCGAAGGCATCGGGGGGCGCCCTTGATCCACCGCACGCCGTCCGCGCCGGGGCCGTCCGCGCCTTGGTCCCGTGTAGCCCCGCACCGACCACGGCAGATACCGTTCGCCCCATGCCGGACTACCTTGACGACCTCCGCTTCGCCCACGTCCTCGCGGACGCGGCCGACGCCACCACCATGGACCGCTTCAAGGCGCTGGACCTCAAGGTCGAGACGAAGCCGGACATGACCCCGGTGAGCGAGGCGGACAAGGCGGCGGAGGAAATCATCCGCACCCACCTCCAGCGCGCCCGCCCGCGGGACGCGATCCTCGGCGAGGAGTACGGCGTCCAGGGCACCGGCCCCCGCCGCTGGGTGATCGACCCGATCGACGGCACCAAGAACTACGTCCGCGGCGTCCCCGTCTGGGCCACCCTGATCTCCCTGATGGAGGCGGCGGAGGGCGGCTACCGGCCCGTCGTCGGCGTCGTCTCCGCCCCCGCGCTCAACCGCCGCTGGTGGGCCGCGAAGGGGCACGGCGCCTTCACCGGGCGCAGCCTCACCTCGGCCTCGCGGCTGCGTGTCTCCCGTGTCTCGAAGATGGCGGACGCGTCCTTCGCGTACTCCTCCCTGAGCGGCTGGGAGGAGCAGAGCCGCCTCAACGGCTTCCTGGACCTGACCCGCGATGTGTGGCGCACGCGCGCGTACGGCGACTTCTGGCCCTACATGCTGGTCGCCGAGGGCGCGGTGGACCTCTGCGCCGAACCGGAGCTCTCCCTCTGGGACATGGCCGCCAACGCGATCATCGTGACGGAGGCCGGCGGCTCCTTCACCGGCCTCGACGGCCGTCCCGGCCCGCACAGCGGCAACGCGGCCGCCTCCAACGGGCTGCTCCACGACGAGATGCTGGGATACCTCAACCAGCGGTACTGATCGCGCACGCCCTCAATCGGCCCCGCGCGCCCTCTTGTTGACCCTCGCTTTACCTGCGACTCTGAGGGGACCCTCATTTGTGAACTTGTGAATCCTCGAACTATCCCGGGGATTCGTAGGAGGTGACTCCGCACCCATGCTCGTCCGTGACGCCATGAGCACAGTGGTCCTCACCATCGGCCCCGCCCACACCCTCCGCCAAGCCGCCGCACTGATGTCCGCCCGGCGCGTCGGCGCGGCCGTGATCCTCGACCCCGATGCCGGCGGCATCGGCATCCTCACCGAACGCGACGTCCTCAACGCCGTGGGACTGGGCCAGAGTCCGGACACGGAACGCGTCCACGACCACACCACCACCGACGTCGTCTTCGCGGCACCGTCCTGGACCCTGGAGGAGGCGGCCCGGGCCATGGCCCACGGCGGCTTCCGGCACCTCATCGTCCTGGACCGCGGCGAGCCGGTCGGCATCGTCTCGGTCCGCGACATCATCCGCTGCTGGGCACCGGCCAGACAGCACGTCCCCGCCTGAACACACGGATGGGCCGGACTCCTCACGCAGGGGTCCGGCCCATCTGTTCACGGCAAGCGGTCCAGTGCCGGGGTGGCCGCACAGGGCCTGGACGGCGACCTCCCGGCCACTTGCCGCAGCTTTCGTCACTCCGGGCACTTGGCCAAGAGCATGCTCGATCCTACAATGGACTATGTCTAAGTCAAGCAAGGCTCTAAAATCACACCTCTTCGGGACCTTGGTCCCCCTGCTGTTAAGGTGACCCCTATGAGTGACCTTCTGGAACGACTGCGCGGCCGCGGATGGCGAATGACCGCGCAGCGGCGCGTCGTGGCCGAGGTCCTCGACGGCGATCACGTCCACCTGACGGCCGACGAGGTCCACGCCCGGGCCGTCGTCAAGCTGCCCGAGATCTCCCGCGCGACCGTCTACAACACGCTGGGCGAACTGGTCTCCCTGGGCGAGGTGCTCGAGGTCGCCACCGACAAGCGCGCCAAGCGGTACGACCCGAACGCGCACCGTCCGCACCACCACCTGGTCTGCGCCCAGTGCGGCGCGATCCGCGACGTCCACCCGAGCGGCGACCCGCTCACCGACCTCCCCGACTCGGAGCGCTTCGGCTTCGCGGTCTCGGGCGTCGAGGTCACGTACCGCGGCATCTGCCCGAACTGCGCGGCGGCATAAGCCTGTTCCCCCGAGCCCCGGCCCCTCTTGGGCGCCGGGGCTCTGCGCTGCCCGCGCACAACGGACGACAGAGCACACACCACGGACAAACACCGAGGGCCGGAACCCTTTCGGATTCCGGCCCTCGGCCTTCAGTAGCGGGGACAGGATTTGAACCTGCGACCTCTGGGTTATGAGCCCAGCGAGCTACCGAGCTGCTCCACCCCGCGTCGGTGAAATGAACACTACGTCAACGGGGAGGACGGAAGCAAATCGCTTGTCCGGCGCCTGCGCCGCGCGACCCCACCGTCAAGCCGACAGTTCCTGCCGCAGCGCGTCCCGCAGCCGAGCCGCCCGCTCCGACACCTCTCCCGGCCCCAGCGTCACCGCCAGGTCGGCCCACCGCTGCCCCTCCGCGAGCTCCCCACGACGCGCGTAGACCAGGGCCAGCCGCAACGCCGCCCGCCCGTGCCCCGCATCGGCCGCACGAGTCCACCACACGGCCGCCTCGGGCTCGCTGCCCTCCCGGGCCAGCAGCAGCCCGAGATTGAAGGCGCCGTTCCGGGACCCGGCCTCGGCCGCCTCCCGGTACCAGCGAGCCGCCTCGACGACATCCCCGCGCGCGGCGGCCAGCATCCCCACCCGCACCTGCGCCCGCCGGTGCCCCTGGGAAGCCGCCCGCTCGTACCACTCCTCACACTCGCTCTTGGACAGGTGCACGGGCTCCCCCAGCTCATGGGCGGGCGCGGGCGGGCGCCGGGCGTCCAGCACGGTCGCCAGCCGATACGCCGCCTCCGCACTGCCACCCCCCGCCGCACACCGCAGATGCCGCTCCGCCGCGGCCTCGTCCCCGTCCCGCAACCGCGCGATCCCGACCTGGAGCGCCGCCTCGGTGTGCCCGGCCGCCGCGGCCCGCTCGTACCACCGCAGCGCGACCACGTCCTCACCCCGCCCGGCGAAGAGAATCCCGAGGTTGAACGCCGCGTCCACGCTCCCGGCCTCGGCCGCCTTGGAGAACCACGGCTCGGACCCGGCGGTGTCCCCGCCCTGCAACAGCAGGATCGCCAGCGCGTTCGCCGCCTCACGGTGCCCGGCGTACGCCGCCCGCCGGTACCACTGCTCGGCCTGCGCGGTCCGGGCCTGCTCGGCACAGAGCAGCCCGAGGTTGTACGCGCCGTTGACATCACCGGCGTCCATCGCGGCCCGGTACCAGCGCTCGGCGGTCTGCGTCTCGCCCCGCTCGGCGTGCAGCGCGCCCAGCGCGTTCGCCGCGTTGCCGTCGCCGTCCTGCGCGGCCCGCAGCCACCAGAGGGCGGCGCTCTCGACGTCTCCCGCGTCACGCAGCAGGAACCCGAGCGCACAGGCGGCCCGCGCCTCGCCGTCCTTGGCGGAGGTCAGGTACCAGCGCCCGGCCTCCTTGAGCTCACCGCGCCGCTCCAGGATCGCACCGAGCTGCAGCGCGGCCCGCCGGTGTCCGCGCGCGGCGGCCTGCCGGTACCACTGCTCGGCGTCCTGGGAGACACCGTTGTCGGCCCCGGCGTCCCCCTCGGCCGGCGTCTCGCGGTCGAGAGCGCGCGCCAGTCGGTAGGCCGCCTCGCGGTGCCCCCGCTCGGCCGCGGCCCGCATCCACTGCCCGGCCGCCGCGTCCCCGCGGTGCTCCAGCAGATCGGCGAGCGCGTACGCGCCGAGGGCGTGTCCCTGCTCGGCGGACTGGCGCAGCCAGTACTCGGCGGCGGGCTCGTCGCCCTTCTCCCGGCGGTGACGCCCCAGCGCGTGCGCGGCCGCGGCGGACCCGGCGACGGCGGCGATCCGCCACCATCCGGCGGCCTCGTCGGCGTATCCGCGCTGGTGCAGAAGGACACCCAGGTTGTTGGCGGCGGCCCGGTCGCCCGCGGCGGTGGCAGCACGCAGCAGGGGTTCGGCTCCGTCGAGATCACCGCGGCGCAGCAGCATGGCCCCGAGGACGCTCATCGCCTCGACATCGCCGGCTTCCGCGGCGAGCCGCTGCCTTGCTTCCTCGGCGGCCTCACCGGTCTCGTCCCGGTCGGAAGGCTGCACAAGATCGGCAGACTGCACAAAGTCAGCAGACTGCTCAAACCGCCCTGTCTCCAACAGAGTTGCCTTGTCCCCCATAACGTCCATCGTCGCACCACCTGCAACCTGGGTACACCTGGTATACCGCAGCCAGTGAGGTCACTTCAGCGTTTTGTCGACATGCCCACAGAGAGACAAGTCAAACACAGTTCCCCCAACTCCCCACGGCGGCACGTCCATCCCTCCCCCGGCACATGCGTTCGCACATCACGAAGGCCCGGATCCTTGATCAGGATCCGGGCCTTCGTTTTCAGTAGCGGGGACAGGATTTGAACCTGCGACCTCTGGGTTATGAGCCCAGCGAGCTACCGAGCTGCTCCACCCCGCGCCGTTGTGTTCCAACCGTACCACGGCGCGGGAGGGGCATTTGACCAGCTCAGGAACCGGTCAGCCGCTGGGACTGCTGCTCGGACTCGGACTGCCGCTCGGACTCGGACTGGCGCCGCCGGACTTGTCCTCCTCGGCCTGTGCGTCCTCGGCCCGTTGCAGGGCGTCCTCCAGGTCCTTCTGCGCCTGGCCGTACGCCTCCCAGTCGCCCTTCTTCAGGGCCGCCTGGCCCTCCTCGAAGGCCTTCTGGGCGTCGTTCAACGCCTCTTGGACCGTCGGGTTGTCGGAGGTCGGTGGCGGAGTCGTGGTGCCCCCGCCGTCGTCCTCCGGTGGCGTGGTGGTCTCGCCGTCCGCTCCGAAGACCTTGTTGAGGGCCTCGTCGAGAGTGTCCTCGAAGGCGGTGTTGCCTCCGTAGGTCACCAACACCTTCCGCAGCAGCGGGTACTTCAGTCCACCACCGCGTACGTAGACCGGCTCCACGTACAGCAGTCCTCCGTCGAGCGGCACCGTCAGCAGGTTGCCGTACTCGACGCTGGAATCACCTCTGTTGAGGAGGCTGATGGTCTCGGCGATGTCCTGTTCGGAGTTGAACGTGCTCTGCACCTGTTTGGGGCCGCTGACCGTGGTGTTCGTCGGCAGTTTCAGGATTCTGATCTTGCCGTAGTCCGAGGTGCCCGCCTCGGCGTCCACCGACATGAACGCACTGAGGTTGTCCCGGCCGTTGGGCGTGAACGTCGTCGTGAGCGAGAACGCCTGGTCCTTCTGGTCGGGCATCTTCATGCTGAGGTAGTACGGCGGCACCGCGTCGCCCGACTTGTTGGTGGGGTCGTCCGGCACCTGCCACACCTCGGAGCCGCTGAGGAACGTCGTGGCGTCCTCCACGTGGTAGCGGCTGAGCAGTTCGCGCTGGACCTTGAACAGGTCCTGCGGGTACCGCAGATGGTCCATCAGCGACTGCGTGATGGCGGTCTTCGGCTCCACCGTGCCCGGGAACGCCTTCATCCAGGTCTTCAGGACCGGGTCCTTGGTGTCCCACTGGTAGAGCTTGACCTCGCCGGTGTACGCGTCGACGGTCGCCTTCACCGAGTTGCGGATGTAGTTGACCTGGTTCTGCTGGGCCACCACCGCACGCGAGTTGTTCGTCGCGGTCAGCGAGTCGGCCGTGGTGTCACCGAGGGTCGTACGGGACGAGTACGGGTAGCCGTTCGTCGTCGTGTACGCGTCGACGATCCACTGGATCTCGCCGTCGACGACCGCCGGGTAGGCGTCGCCGTCGATGGTCAGCCACGGGGCGACCGCCTCGACGCGCTCCTTGGGCGTGCGGTTGTACAGGATCCGCGAGCCCTCGCCGATCGCGCCGGAGTAGAGGATCTGCGGCTCGTTGAACGCCACCGCGTACGCGGCCCGGTTGACCGGGTTGGAGAGGTTGACCCCGCTCTTGCCGGTGTAGCTGAAGGTCTTCTCGCCGTTGTCGTCGGAGTAGTCGATCTCCTTCTGGGGACCGCCGACGATCGAGTACTCGGTGGTCTTCTCGCCGTAGTAGACCCGCTGCTGATACGTCCCGAGGTCACCCTGCGACGGCAGGTTGGACTCGGTGAAGACCGGGCGGCCCTCGGAGTCGGCGGTGGTGCCCTTGGCGGCGACCACGCCGTAGCCGTGGGTGTAGCGGAAGTGGTCGTTGATCCAGTTGTTCTTCGGGATGCCGGCGAGGTTCAGCTCGCGCAGACCGATGACCGTGTCCTGGTCCTTGCCGTCCTTGCTGTAGCGGTCGACGTCCAGGTTGGTCGGGAACGCGTAGTAGTTACGCATCTGCTGGAGCTGCTGGAACGTCGGGGAGACGATGTTCGGGTCCATCACGCGGATGCTGGCCGTGCTGTCGACGTCGTCGCGCAGCTTGGTCTTGTCCGTGGTGGTGGACGCGCCCCCGTACTCGGTGACCTGGGCGTCGTCGATGCCGTAGGCCTCACGCGTCGCCTTGAGGTTCTTGGAGACGTACGGCGCCTCCTTGGCCTGCTCGTTCGGCTGGACCTGGAACTTCTGGACGATCGCCGGGTACAGCCCGCCGATGAGGATCGCCGAGAGGACCATCAGGCCGAAGCCGATGACGGGCAGCTGCCAGGTGCGCCGCCACAGGGTGGCGAAGAACAGCAGGGCGCAGATGACGGCGATGCAGAACAGGATCGTCTTGGCCGGCAGATAGGCGTTCGCGTCGACGTACCTCAGGCCGGTCCAGTTGTCGGTCGCCTTGAAGTCGCTGGACTTGACCGCGAGGCCGTACCGGTCGAGCCAGTAGGCCACCGCCTTCAGGGCGACGAAGATGCCCATCAGGACGGACAGGTGCCCCGTGGCGGCGGCCGTGGCGCGCGCTCCCGGGCTGGTGATCCTGAGCCCGCCGTACAGGTAGTGCGTCAGCGCGGCGGCGATCACGGACAGGATCGCGGCTGCGAAGCCGAAGCCGAGCAGGAACCGGTACCAGGGCAGGTCGAAGGTGAAGAAGGAGATGTCGAGCTTGAACTGCGGGTCCTTCTCACCGAAGGAGACGCCGTTGACCCACATCAGCCAGGTCCGCCACTGGCTCGACGCCGAGGCGCCGGCGATGAGGCCGACCAGCGCGGTGATCCCCAGCAGCAGCCACTTCTTGTAGGGCGCGATGCCCATCCGGTAGCGGTCGAGGTTCTGCTGCTCCATCGACATGGCGCTCAGCGGCGGCCGCAGCCGGTGCGCCAGCCAGATGTTGAAGCCGACCGCAAGGGCCATCAGCAGACCGAAGACGAAGAACAGCCCGATCTTCGTCCACAGGGTCGTCGTGAACACGGACGAGTAGTTCACCGACCGGTACCAGAGCCAGTCCGTCCAGAACCCGGCGAACATCGTGAACGCCATGCCGAGCACGGCAAGGACGCCCAGTGTCATGAGCAGGGTCCGGACGCGCCGGGACGGGCGGCCCACTCTGATCCGTGGCCCCGTCGGGCCTCCGCCGCGGTCCGGCATCTGGAAAGCCAAGGTGCGCACCTCGAAAGTCGCTGTTGGTCCGTCAGACCCGCGTCCCCGCGGGCCGTCCGTGGGCCACGTGATCGTAGGCCCTCACCTATGCAACTTACTCACGCTTTACTCGGTTCCCGATTCCGGCCATGAACGAGGCAGGATTGTGACTATGTCCAACACTCCCATGGCAGCGAGCCCTCTGACCCGGGCCGTACTCGAGATCGACGAGTACGTGTCCGGCCTCGGCTGGGACCAGCCCGCTCGCCTCTTCGCCCTCGTAGACACCGCCCGGCTGCGTGCTCAGGAACCCGGCCTCGCGGCCCAGCTCGGCCTGGAGGACGAGCAGGAGACCACCGGTCTCACCCCGATCGAGCAGGAGGAGATCCCGGCGGGCAAGCCGCTGGACGATTTCCTCGGCACGATCGCCTGGCCCGACCCGGTGGTCGGCTGCGCCCTGACGGTGGAGCGCCTGATGCTCCCGCCGTCCGCCGAGGCGTCCGTCCCGGAGGGCCTGAGCGACAAGAAGCTCGCCCAGTGGGTCGCGAAGCACCCCGACCGCCAGGAGGTCCGCATGACGGTCGCGGTCCTGCGCGACGGCACCCGCGACTCGGCCCTGCGCCTGCGTGAGAAGGACTCCCCGACAGAGGTCCTCACGGGCGGCGACCTGGTGCCGGGGCTGGCGGAGGCGCTGTCGGCGACGTTCGAGGACTGAGTTCTTCTTCCACGTCGTTGTTCCGCGGGACTTCTTCTCGTACGACAACGGGGGCGCCCTCGGTCCTGGGGGCGCCCCCGTTCACGTACGCGCGCGTGTCTTCGCGTCAGCCCTTGGTCGTGCACTTGGGCAGGTCGGCGGTGTCGCCGGAGCGGATGTCCTTGAGGGCGCCCAGGGCGTCCTCGATGGTGTCCACCTTGACCAGCGTGAGCCCGCTGGGGGTGTCCTTGGCGGCCGCCGAGCAGTTGTCGGCCGGGGTCAGGAAGTACTGGGCGCCCTTGTCGCGGGCGCCGACGGTCTTCATCTCGATGCCGCCGATCGGGCCGACCTTGCCGTCGTCGTCGATGGTGCCGGTGCCGGCCACGAACTTGCCTCCGGTGAGACTGCCCGGGGTGAGCTTGTCGTAGATGCCGAGCGCGAACATGAGCCCGGCACTCGGACCTCCGACATCGGCGAGCTTGATGTCGATGGTGAACGGGAAGGTGTGGTCGGTCCCGGCGGAGATCCCGACGACGGCGCGCTTCTCACCGTCGTCGTCGGACTCCTTGGTCGTGACGGTCACGTCCTCGGTCTTGGTCGCCGTCCGCTGCTCCTTCTCGGCGGCGGCCTGCTCCTTGGCGGGCACGATGGTGAAGACGACCTTCTCGCCGGCCTTGTGCTTCGTGACCAGTTCGGCGACGTCGGCGGGCTCCTTGACGGTGGTCCCGTCGACGGCCTTGATGACGTCACCGGCGTGCAGCCTGCCCTGGGACGGGGAGTCCTTGACGACCGTGGAGACGATCACGAAGGACTTCACGGGGACGTCCAGCTCCTTCAGGGCGGCGACCTTGGCGCTCTCCTGGGACTGGCTGAACTCCTCGGCGTTCTCCTGGGTGGACTGCTCCTCGGTCTTGCCGTCCGGGTAGAGCGTGTCGTGCGGCACGACCTTGTTGTCGTGGGCGAGCCACCCGTACACGGCCTCGACGATGTTCATCTTGTAGTCGGCGCTGGTGACCCGGACGGTGGTCATGTTCAGATGCCCGCTCGTCGCGTACGTCTTGCGACCGGAGATCTGGAGCACCGGCTCGCCGTCGTGATCGCCCAGGGTGTTCACCGTCGGGCCCGGGGACATCTCCGCGTACGGCACGGGGATCAACACACCCGCGCACAGGAGCGCGATCAGCATCAGGGTGGAGGCGAGCATCGTCGCGGTGCGGCGTGGCATGCCACGACAGTACGGGACGCCCCTGTCAGCGACCCGTCAGGGCTGCCTCTCCATGGCCTCGCGGAAGCGGGCGTACCCGTCCAGCTCAGGCCCGTCGCTGCGCACCCTGCGGGTCCGGTTGGCCCAACTGCCCCACAGACCGGCACCGATCGCAGCCAACAGCGGAATCAGCAACCAGGCGAGCGCCGCCATACCGACCTCCCGACCCCCGATGAGCGACCGCAACTGACTGATCAGCAGATTAACCATCCGCACTGACAACGCTCATGCCAGGGGGGCGGTTACGCAACCGGAGCTCTGTGGCGGCTGAGGCTGTCGGGGGGGTCAGCAGGCTCCGACCCACTCCTCGGTGCCGTCGGAGAACTTCTGGTGCTTCCAGATGGGCACCTCGTGCTTGAGGTCGTCGATCAGCTTCCGGCAGGCCTCGAAGGCCTCCCCGCGATGCGGACACGACACGGCGACGACGACGGCGAGATCCCCGACGCTCAGATCGCCCACGCGATGCACCGCGGCCAGCGCCCGCACGGGGTACTCGGCGACGACCTTCTCGGCGATCCGCCGCATCTCCGCCTCGGCGCTGGGATGACACGAATACCCGAGCTCGTCGACGTCGGCTCCGCCGTCGTGATTCCGCACGGTCCCCACGAACAGCGCCGTCCCCCCGGCCGCGTCGTCCCCGACGGCCTTGAAGACTTCGTCCAGGGAGAGCGCGGTCTCACGAATGGCGATGAGCTTGATGGGGTCCTGCGCGCCCCGCTCACCGGGGTGATCGTCGATGGCTGCCATGCCCCCATCGTGCCCCATGCCCGTGACCACACGGAATAGCGTCATCCCCCGGCACACACGCGTGGGCGTTTGGAGCCTCCTACAAGTCCGGACCTCCCGGCCTCAGATCCGCCGCCGGGCCTTCCGGGCCCGCCGCACCACTGCGGCCGCACCCAGCAGCGCCACCGTCGCACCCGCGGCGCCCGCGGCCGTCGCGTCCTTGCGGCCCAGTCGGCGTCCCGCGACCGTGTGCCGCCCGGAGACCTCCTCCAGCAGCTCCGAGAGCACCTCCTCGTTGGTCCACTGCGGCCGCCATCCGGCGTCGTGGAGCCGGCTGCCGCTCACCACCCAGGGGTACATCGTGTAGGCGAGATCCCCGGCCGGGGACGGTGTGAGCCCGATCCGGTGCAGCCGGGCCGCGGCGCCCAGCGCGACGGCCGACGGCAGCTCCATCCGCCGGATCCCGCTGAGCTCCTCGACCTCCTCCTGCTCCAGCCACCCGTCGCACCCGACGGCGAGCTCACCCTCGACCTTCTCCAGGACGGCGTACTCCAGGGCACTGCACAGATCCTCGACGTGGCAGAACTGCCAGGCGGGCCGCGACCCGGCCACGACCAGCAGCCGGGGCGACTCGAAGTACCTGGTCAGCGCGGTGTCGGTGCCCCCGACGAGGACAGCGGGCCGCACCACGGTGACATTGAGCCCGGGGTGCGCCCGCGGAGCGCGCCGCGCGAGCCGCTCGACCTCCAGCAGGTCCCCGACCCCGGTCGCCTCCGCCGTCGCCCGCAGTTCCGCGTCCTCGGACAGCGGCAGCGCGTTGTCCGGAAGGGCGCCGTAGACCATGGCGGACGTGCACAGCACGACCCGGTGCACGCCGGCCGCGGCCGCGGCGGTCAGCACGGTCTGGGTACCGCGCACGTTGTACGCCGTACGGGCGGCGCCGTCGGTCTCCAGGTCGAGATCGAGGGCCAGGTGCACCACCACGTCCGCGCCCCGCAGCTTCTCCGCGATCGCCGGATCCCGTACATCCAGGATGTGCCACTGCGCCGCCGCGCACTCGCCCCGCCGCTCGTCGATGGCGATGACCTGCTTGATCTCCTCCGAAGCGGCGAGCCGCTCGGTGAGCAGCGCGCCGACACCGGAGGCGGCGCCGGTCACGGCGACGACCGGCCCGCGCAGGCCGGGATTGGTTGACTGGTTTCGCGCTGCGCGAACCTGTGGATCAGGGGAACTCACCGGGCGTCTCCAGCGGTTGTCTTCAGTACGGGCGCGAGTGACGCGTACGTACCAGGTGGCATCCATCCTGCCGCAGGCCGAGAGTCGGCGGAGCACCGAGGCCCGATCCGCCCACGGTGTCTACGCTGGGTGGTGTTATCGGGCAGTCGCGCCGCCGGAGAGACACCGGTGGCCTTACCAGCCGAGGAATCCCGTGAGTGACACCCCATTCGGATTCGGCCTTCCGCCGGAGGAGCCGGACGACGGCGACGAGGGCAAGAAGAAGGACCAGCAGAGCGGTGGTGGTCAGGGCCCGGCCAACCCGTTCGGTTTCGGCGGGCTGCCCGGAGCCGGCGGCTTCGGTGCCCCTGGTGCCGACAACCCGTTCGCTGCCATGTTCGGTTCCCTGAACCCCAACGACCTGGGCGCCGCGTTCCAGCAACTGGGCCAGATGCTCTCGTACGAGGGCGGCCCGGTGAACTGGGACATGGCCAAGCAGATCGCCCGCCAGACGGTCTCCCAGGGCACCGCGGACGGCACCAAGGACGCGAGCGTCGGCCCCGCCGAGCGCACCGCGGTCGAGGAGGCCGTCCGCCTGGCCGACCTGTGGCTCGACGACGCGACGTCCCTGCCGTCCGGCGCGGGCTCCGCCGTGGCGTGGTCCCGCGCGGAGTGGGTCGAGGCGACCCTGCCCGCGTGGAAGGAGCTCGTCGACCCGGTCGCCGAGCGCGTCGGCACCGCCATGGGCGACGTGCTGCCGGAGGAGATGCAGGCCATGGCGGGCCCGCTGATCGGCATGATGCGCTCGATGGGCGGCGCCATGTTCGGCCAGCAGATCGGGCAGGCCGTCGGCGTGCTCGCGGGCGAGGTCGTCGGCTCCACCGACATCGGCCTGCCGCTGGGCCCGTCCGGCCGGGCCGCGCTGCTGCCGGTGAACATCGAGGCGTTCGGCAAGGACCTCGGTGTGGCCAAGGAGGAGGTGCGGCTGTATCTCGCCCTGCGCGAGGCCGCCCACCAGCGCCTCTTCGCGCACGTGCCGTGGCTGCGCTCGCACCTGTTCGGCGCTGTCGAGGGGTACGCGCGCGGGATCAAGGTCGACACCGCCAAGCTGGAGGACGTGGTCGGCCAGTTCGACCCGCAGAATCCCGAGCAGTTGCAGGACGCCCTCCAGCAGGGCATGTTCCAGCCGGAGGACACGCCCGAGCAGAAGGCGGCCCTGGCCCGTCTGGAGACGGCTCTGGCGCTCGTCGAGGGCTGGGTGGACGCGGTGGTCCACGCGGCCGCGAAGCCCCGTCTGTCGTCCGCGGACGCGCTGCGCGAGACCCTGCGCCGCCGTCGTGCCTCGGGCGGTCCTGCCGAGCAGACCTTCGCCACGCTGATCGGCCTGGAGCTGCGCCCCCGCCGGCTGCGGGACGCCTCCCGCCTGTGGGCCTCGCTCACGGACGCGCGCGGTGTCGACGGCCGGGACGGTCTGTGGGCCCACCCGGACATGCTCCCGACCGCCTCCGACCTGGACGACCCGGACGGCTTCGTCCACCGCGAGCAGCTGGACTTCTCCGAACTGGACAAGATGCTCGGCGAGGCGGCGCAGAAGCCCGACCTGAAGAAGGACGCCGACACGGACGACAAGGGCGACGACACCGAGTGAGCCTGTTCGACGACGCGGTCCTCGTACTGAAGGGTTACGAGGACCAGGAGGAGCTGCGCCAGGGCTATCTGGACCATCTGGCGACGCACCCGGACGGCATGTGGAAGGCCTGCGGCGACGGGCACGTCACGGCGAGCGCGCTGGTCGTCGACCCGTCACGCGGGCGGGTCCTGCTGACCCTCCACAAGAAGCTCCGGATGTGGCTCCAGATGGGCGGCCACTGCGAACCGGTCGACGAGACCCTGGCCGCGGCCGCCCTGCGCGAGGGCACCGAGGAGTCGGGCATCGAGGGTCTGACCCTGCTGCCCGGCGGCCCGGTCCGCCTGGACCGCCACCACACGCCGTGCGCCTGGCACCTCGACGTCCAGTACGCGGCGCTGGCCCCGGCCGGGGCCCTGGAGGCGATCAGCGACGAGTCCCTCGACCTGCGCTGGTTCGCGTACGACGAGGTGGCGGACGTGGCGGACGAATCCGTCGTACGGCTGCTCGAAGCGACCCGGGCCAGGCTGTGAACGCGTAAGGGGCGACCACCATGGTGGTCGCCCCTTACCTGCCGGATGCGGCTAGCTCCAGGCGTTGCCCTGGTTCTGGGCGCGAACCCCCTGCTGTCCCATCCCGTACTGCGCGGCGAGGCCGGAGCCGATCTGGGCGTTCTGCGGTGGCAGCAGCTCGCTGGGCTGGACGATCGCGTAACCGCTGCCCATGAAGCTGAGCTCCCAGCCCTCACCGGTGTTGCCCCGGCGCCGGAACACCCCGGAGGAGTGCGTCTGGGCCTGCATCTGGACGCGCAGCGAGGTCGACCAGGCGACGATCGCGTCGGCGTCGCAGTTGACGTACTTGTCGGGCGTCACCTGCATCATCAGCGGCGCACCGGACGTCATGAGGGCGACCTTGCCGCGGCCGGTGATGTTGAGCTGGTACTTCCCGGAGCCGGAGATGCCGTAGAGGCTGTCGACGGCGATGACCTCGTGGTGCAGCGAGGAGTCCATGGCGAGGACGTAGTTGCTGTCGACGGTCAGCCCGTCCTGCTCCACATCCACCAGGTGGACGTGCTGCTTGAGGTTGGCGAGGTAGACCGTGCCCTGCCCGTGGCAGCGCATCAGGTCCAGGCCCTCGCCGGTGCTCGCACGCGCGCGTCCCTGCTGGTTGCTCTGGTACTCGGCGTCGAACTCCATCAGGCCCTGGTAGGCGACCATCGTGCCCTTGCGGGCGAGGATGTCGTCGTGGCCCTCCAGGGTGACGCGGAGCATCTGCTTGTTCTGCAGGCTCCAGCGCTCCTGGGTCTGCTGGTCGTTGTAGGCGAAAAGCGGACTCTGCATGACGTTCTGGCTCCCCCTCAGCCCCGGACCCGGAGGCGGTCGGTGCTGTCCTCGCTGGGCTGGACGACGACGATGCCCTGGCCCGAGAAGGCCATCTGGTAGGCCTCACCGCTGCCGCGGCCGATGAGCGACTGCGCCTTGAAGCTGCGCTTGCCCTTCACCTTGAGGTTCGGGGACCAGGCGACGAGCGCGTCGGGGTCGACGTACGTCTCGTCCTCGCCACCGCCGCAGTCGACGACGATCGGCTTGCCCCGGGAGGTCAGCGCGACCCAGCCCTGCCCGGAGATCTTGGTGTTCCACAGTCCCTGCCCGGCGAACTTCGCCAACCCCTTCACCCGCTCGACACCCCAGGTGAGGTGCGCGTCGAAGGCGAGCAGGTTGGTGGCGTTGACGGAGATGCCGTCGCCGTTGAGGTTGATGACGACCACGTTGGCGCCGTAGTCGGCGAGATAGAGCAGTCCGTCGCCGGAGCACTTCATCAGGGGCGCGCCCTCGCCGGTCATCCAGTCCTTGGCGATCTGGCGCACGGCTGGCGGGTTGGGCTCGTACTGGACGAACCCTTCGTAGGCGACCATCGAGCCCACGCGCGCGAAGAGGTCGTTCCCGGTCTGCATGGCGATCTTCGCCATGTGGTTGCCGTGGTTCTCCATGCGGGCCGTGACGGGCGCGGGAGCGAAGCCCGCGAGTGGCTGGTTCATGACGGACTCCCTCAGATCTCGTACGGCTGGACGACGATGAAGTTGCCGGGCGCGGCCCGGAACTGAAGGTTGACGCTCTCGCCGGTGTCACCGGGGTAGGCGTTGCGCCGCATCCGGACCTGGCTGGAGACGACCACCTGGGCCGCGGACGACCAGGCGACCACGGCGTTGGCGTCGGCGAACGTCGTGGGCGTCACCGGCAGCACCACGGGCGTGCCGTGCGTCTTGAGGACGATCGTGCCGGTGCCCTGGAACAGCATCGTGAACAGCGCGCCGCCCGGGATGCCGTGTCCTTCGATACGGCGGACCTCGTACTGGAGGCTCTCGTCGAAGGCGAGGACGTTCTCGGCGGAGACGCAGATGCCGTCGCCCTGGAGTTCGATGGGGTGCAGCATCGTGGAGTTCTCGGCGAGGAAGACCTGACCCTGGCCGGTGCAGCGCATCAGCTGCATCTCCTGGCCGGTCGCGTTGCCGACGACCCGCCCTGCGAAGCCGGCGCCCTTGTAGCTGAAGTCGACCTTGCCCTGGTAGAGCACCATGCTGCCCTGCCGGGCCAGCACGGGGTGACCGCCGATACCGAGGTCGACGCGGACGAGCTTCTTGTTCTGCTGCGTCCAGCGCTGGCCGGTGGGCGTCTCCTTGAACTGCTGGAGGGCTCCGGCGACACCGGCGGCCTGGGGTGTGCCCTGCGGTACGCCCTGGGGCGCGCCGTAGGGGGCCTGCTGGCCCGGGACCTGGCCGTACGGAGGCTGCTGACCGTAGCCCGGGGGCGGGGTCGGCTGGCCGTAGCCGGGTTACTGTCAGCAGCCTCCGTACGGCC
>NZ_JABERD010000031.1 GCF_013044505.1 Streptomyces sp. S3(2020)
GCTCGTGTTGCTGGTGGGTATCATGCTCAGCTCTCACCTTTTTTGTGTTACGGCGCGGTGTATCAGAGGTGTATAGACGAAACTGCGCGTCGGCAGCGTCAGATGTGTACAAGCGACAGGCCCTGACCTCCAGGTGAAGGAGAGGGCCGTCGAAGTGGAGACGGAAGTCGAAGAAGGGACAGCACCTCTGCTCGGCCGCGGCGAGGGCGGCCACGGCTCCGGCCCGGCCGGCGGCCAGGGTCAGCCGTGTCCCGCCGTCGGGAGTCGTGGCGCGCTCGGCTCCAGCGATCGCCGTACGCCACTGTGCCGCCCGCTCGCTCATACCGTCCCCGGTGAGCGAGCAGGCCACGGGGGCGGACCGCTTTCGGACGTCCTCCCGCTCGGGGGACGGGCGCCCGGGGCCGAGTACGACGTCGACGGGGCCGGTCGTCGCCGGGTTCAGGAAGCCGCACTCGGGATCGCAGCGCCCGGCGCGGTCCGGCAGCGCGTCGAGGTGCTCCAGCGCACCGCGCAGCGAGGCGGCGAACGCCTCCAGCTCGGCGACGCGCTGTTCCGCGCCCGCCAGACGGGCGGCGACGCGTGGCCGCAGGTCCGCCCGTACGTCCGCGCAGGCGCCGGACTCCCACACCCCGAGCAGGGCGGCGATCTCCTCCAGCGGCAGGCCGAGGTGCTTGGCCGCGCCGATGAACGCCAGCCGCTCGACCGCTTCCTCGCCGTAGACCCGGTAGCCGGACGGCGTCCGGTCGGCGGGCAGCAGCCCGGCACCCTCGTAGAAACGCAGGGTGGTGGCCGGTACGCCGGAACGCTCGGCGAGCTGGGAGATGCGCATCCTGCTCATGCCCTCGACGGTAGACCTTCGACCCGGCTCGAAGGTCAAGCCCGGCCGACGTCGTTCTCGCAGGCGCTGGACCTCGATGTGCGAGCCCGTGTCGCGTCCTCATGTCAGTCTCCTGGTGGCCTGCTCCTCAACGCCACCCTCGGGACGCGTGGCTGGGCGAGGGGTGTTGCGCGGTCCCCGCGTCCACGGCCGGGACGGCAGACGTGGAGACGGACGCTTGCCGCCGCCTGCGCCGACTGCCGTGAACTGCGGCTTTGCGTAAGCGACTTCGACGCCTCCCGTGTGCCCAATTGCCGCGACTTAGGGCACGCGGAGGGCATGCCGCCCCTGAATTGGACTGGACAACAAACAAACCCCAAGCCGCTGGCCTGGGGTTTCGATGTGGAGCGGGTGACGAGAATCGAACTCGCACTCTCAGCTTGGGAAGCTGATGTTCTACCACTAAACTACACCCGCGTAAGACGCCGATTTAGACCGGTGTCCGAACGCCTCGTCACTGTACCCCATGCCAGACCCCCGGCGCCGGAGCCGCGGGGTCTGTGTGCGTTCCGGGGCGGCGATGGGGCTGCGGGGGCCGGGAGTTGGGGCGTACGGTGGAGGGGTGGGAGAGGGTCCGGGTGAGGTCGGAGTGCCGCCTGGAGAGTCGTTCCGTCCATCCCGTAATGTGGCATTTGTCGTCCGGCGAGCAGCAGCCGGACGCGGCTCTTGGGGAAGGGACTCCAGAACTTGATGGAGCGCACTGTCGTCCGTTGTGCCGATGGGCACCTGTTCAGCACCGCTTCGTTCCCGATGCAGCAGGCCGAGCGGCTCGGTCCCGGACGGCTCGTCCGGTGCCCGCGTTGTGCCCGGCTTCGCAGCGTCGTTCCGGTGACCTTGGAGAAGCAGTGAAGGAGTAGCACCCGGGCGCGCGGAGCGACCGATGTCGGCCGATCCGCGCGCCTTGCGTATCCTCGGGGCGTGCTTCTCTCAGACAAGGACATCCGGGCCGAGATCGACGCCGGGCGGGTACGGATCGATCCCTACGATGAATCCATGGTGCAGCCGTCCAGTGTGGACGTGCGCCTCGATCGCTTCTTCCGGGTGTTCGAGAACCACCGTTACCCCCACATCGACCCCTCCATCGAACAGGCGGACCTCACACGCCTCGTGGAGCCGGAGGGCGACGAGCCCTTCATCCTCCACCCCGGCGAGTTCGTCCTCGCCTCGACGTACGAGGTCATCAGCCTCCCCGACGATCTCGCCTCGCGCCTGGAGGGCAAGTCCTCCCTCGGCCGCCTCGGTCTCGTCACCCACTCCACCGCCGGTTTCATCGACCCCGGCTTCTCCGGGCACGTGACGTTGGAGCTCTCCAACCTCGCCACCCTCCCCATCAAGCTCTGGCCTGGCATGAAGATCGGCCAGCTGTGCCTGTTCCGGCTGTCCTCGCCGGCCGAGTTCCCGTACGGCAGCGAGCGTTACGGCTCCCGCTACCAGGGCCAGCGCGGTCCGACGGCCTCCCGTTCCTTCCTCAACTTCCACCGGACGCAGGTGTGAACGCGGTGAGCGACGTACGGGAGAACCTGACCTACGAGCGGTTCGGCACCGCCGTCCGCGAACTCGCCCAGACCATCGCCGACGACGGCTACGAGCCCGACGTCGTCCTCTCCATCGCCCGCGGCGGAGTCTTCGTCGCCGGGGGCCTCGCCTACGCCCTGGACTGCAAGAACATCCACCTCGTGAACGTCGAGTTCTACACCGGCGTAGGCACCACCCTCGACATGCCCGTCATGCTCGCCCCCGTCCCCAACGCCATCGACTTCTCCTCCAAAAAGGTCCTCATCACCGACGACGTCGCCGACACCGGCAAGACCCTCAAGCTGGTCCGCGACTTCTGCCTCGACACCGTCGCCGAGGTCCGCAGCGCCGTCATCTACGAGAAGACGCAGTCGCTGGTGAAGTGCGAGTACGTGTGGAAGCGGACCGATGAGTGGATCAACTTCCCGTGGTCTGTTTTGCCTCCATGCCGTAAGTCTGGCACGCCTGTCACGCCTTCGAAAGACGCACTCTGAGACTTGGAGTGATCAATCAGCACCAACGACGCGGCGGGAACCTCCAGACTTGGAGCCCAGACGCCTATCGCAGGTGTGAAGGCCCTGCCATAGGGACTTGCCCCGCTTTCGGCGGGTGCGGAGTGGGATAAGACTCAACGCCATACGCGACTCAGGTAAGAACCTATTGCGAACAACCAAAGATGGGTCACAATCGGCTCGTTACTCACATCGCGTGAGTCGACAAGTTTGAGAGCGGCGGGCAGGCACTGTGCAGGACAACCTCGATGTGGTCTTCGTTCACGGACTCTTCTCCAGCCCAGCCACGTGGGACTCCATCGGGTCCCTCATGGTGGCGGATACCGAACTGTCATTCGTGTCCGCACACCAATTCACCTACTCATCGCCTAAGGTTCGATTCCGACCGGATCGGCGTATCCCGGCAATCGATGACATTGCCGATCTTCTAAAGACGTTCGTACATGAACAACTAGGTGATCAAAGCCCTATTTTCTTGGTGGCACACAGTCAAGGCGGGCTAATTGTCCAGCGCTATTTGGCAAGAATGCTGATGGAGGGGCGAGGGCAGGAACTGGAGAGGATCAGAGGGGTTGTGCTGTTCGCCTGCCCGAACAGCGGGTCAGAATTCGCTCTAAGCCTCCGTAGGTCCTGGTGGCAGCGGCACCCTCAGGAGCAAAGCCTTCGCCCCTTCGATAGCTTGGTTACGGACACTCATCGCACAGTTCTGAATCAGATAGTCAATGCGAATAGTATAGGTCCTTCTTCTTGCCGAATCCCTTTCTGGGCATACGGTGGATCGCAAGATAATGTGGTCAAGAGAGCTTCGGCGCAGAGTACGTTCATTCACACCTCGATGCTGCCGGGGGATCACAACAGCATTATCAGGGCTAATGCCATGAATGATGCTGTCTACGCTGTGCTTCGTGCGCGCTTGATTTCAGCGCATTCGGCAGACCAAGAAGTCGGATATGCAAGTATTGCTGCACCTTCGATGACAAGTAAAACGCCGAACGTGGCGCATACGGGCGATCGCGCTAGAGCAGAGAGTTTTCTACAGGCCCTCCCTCCTCTGGCGGGCTGGGTTAGAACTCTGCGAGTTCAAGATTTCTTCAGGGTGAGCGGAAAGACGTCGCGCCTGTTTGATGCAGGGCTCACTAGCATGACGACAAATCCAATTCAGTACGTAGATCCAGATCTTCGCCAAGCGGAGCTTGCTTGTCTTCATTCAGGCGGGAAACTCATGGCAGCAATGATCGACCTACTCTTTGCTGATCCGCTTGACGGCGAGGCTGAGAAGTTTGAGCATCCAGAAGACGCTTGGGTACTCAAGCTTGGGGAATATCAGCCAAGCGTGGATGAGTCGCGTCTTCGCGGTCTACGTGATGACTTCTTCGTGACGTATGACCACTTTGTAAACTTGTTGAATGAACGTGACCTCATTGATCACGACCAACAGCAAGTGCCGAAAGGGAGGATTCTCCAGAGCGCGCCTCAAAGGAAAGAGGCTGCCAGATTGGTGGCTCGATTGGAGGGCTCTAGGGGGAGTCGTCGACTGGCCATCTCTAACACGGGTACTGTCGATGTCCGTGGAGTCTCTGTGGCAATTCCTCCCGAAGCTTCTAGCTTTCAACTGCTCGAAAATGATCTCCCTATCGATGTAATGAGGCCTGGCGATAACGTGAAAGTTCTCGCCGTTGTCGTAATGGGTGGGGGGAAATCGATTTTCGACGTGGAGATCACGGGGACTCTAGAGGATGGGAGCGACGTTCGTTTCTATTCGAAAATCAGCATTTAGTCTGGGGGTAGGCTTTGGAATTCTCCTTGCAGATTACGCTCGATGGTTCTGGGTTCATCCGGCGGGAGTGCCCAGCTTGTCAGGTAGAGTTCAAATGGTTTTATGGTGAGACAGCCGAGAGGCCGGAAAATTTTCTTGAGCCAGAAAGCTACTTTTGCCCATACTGTGCCGAGCCTGCCGCGAAAGATGCTTGGTGGACTCCTGCTCAGTTGAGCTATATGGAGGAAATGGCAAAGGAAGTGGTCAAAGATGAGCTAGAGTATGAATTTTCACGATCGGGCCTCAAGTTTACGCGTGCTGCTAGCTCCGAGCCTTCGACGCCACCCTACGATCCGGACGATATGGTGATTGTTGAACCACCATGTCATCCCTTTGAGCCGCTCAAGGTCATTGAAGATCGACTAGGTGAGCTCCACTGTCTAATGTGCGGCATGGCCTTCACGGTCTAGTGCGGCTTCTCTGGTTTTGGCCGGGTAGTTCAGATGAATCATGGGTGGAATTAAAATGGGAGCTCGGCCCTTGCGGTGCCTCGCTTAATAAGCATGACCTGTTCGTGGAAGTCCCGAGCGGCGGCTTCGCGGGGGTATCGGGACCTTAGTTCCTTATCAAGCTCGTCGGCGACTAAAAGCAAAGACGGGAGGGACTTGCGATCGGCTTCCAAGGCAGTGGTACCCAAGCCGATGGCCTCTTCGATGTCGCCAGTGCGCGCGGCGGCGACTCCAAGGGTGAGCCGTGCCTCTGCCGCTCGCATGGGCGAGATCTCAGTTCCGTCGGGGCCGGTGCTGATGCGGATCACTGACCGGGCGTGGGTTGCGGCGCGCTCGTCGTCTCCGAGGAGACGGTAGGCGTCCATCTCGTAGAAGTCCCACTTGTCGGGGTCGATGATGAAGTGGTGTTCGGGGTGGTCAGGCCTGGGGAGTCGGTCCAGCCTGGCGCGCCCGGCGTCAAGGGATTCGCGGACGAGTCGGCCGTCTCCCATGCGGGCGGCGGCGCGGGCCTTGTGGGCGTAGAGCTGGACGCCGACGGAGTGGGTTTGGTCGGCCACGTGCCCGGCCTCGACCGCATCGAGCATGTCTTGCCAACGGCTCTGGGTGAGGGCGAACCATGCCTCGATCTCCCATGCCCACGCCATGATCTCGCCGTGTCCGGCTTCCTCGCCGATCCGGAGTGCGGCGGCCTTGCTGAGGTTGGCTGCCTCGCGTTGGCCACGGTCGTATTGCACGCATGCGTTCAGCAGGAAGAGCCAGCCGGCATCGACGAGTAGCTCTCGGTGCTGGCGGAGTGTCATCCGGCCTTCGAGTTGCTTGGTCACGTACTGCAAGCCGTTGCGGGTGCGCTCGTGCAGGTAGTCGGCGTCAGCGTAGGGGTAAGCACGGGCCAGTTGATCAATTCCCTGCTCGATCGACTCCAGGGCCACGCTGTTGATGTTGGACATCTCGGTGCGGCGCAGCATCTCGGCGATGTCCCATATGCCTGCGCCGCCCTGGGCGATCAGGGTGCTGGGGTCTTCCGGCTGTGTGGCTCTGGCTGATCGCTCTAGCTCCCATGGGCGGGGGGCGAGCCCTGCTAGGTGACCAGGGATGCGTAGGCCGTCCACCACTTCCAGGATCTTGTGGAACTGGATGATCCGTGGGCGGACGCCCTTGCCATCGGTCTCAGGGCGGGCCATCTTGCCGATGTGCTCCGGCTTGTAGCCGGTGGCCTCGGCGATCTTGGCGTAGCTGATGCTTCCGTGGATCTTGGCGAGTCTGAAGACCTCACCGAAGTCGTGGTTGGAGATCGCCGACCGCACGTCTGCGCGTTCCAGAACGTGAGGCGGGAGAGCTGCCGGTGTCGGTGCAGCTACGGTCATCTCACTTCCCCATCGTGATTGACCAAACGTCTCTTCTAGTCGATCTGCTCTTTCGATCTTCGCGCCCTGTCCGTCTGCCGAGTCTACCCAGGTGAACTCCCAAGCGGAGAGGGCCAAGTGGGGGCGGGGAATACCCAAGGGGCCGGGGGTCCCCAAGAGGGGGGTCCCCCACTAGGGGGAGCGACGGTCGGGAACAGAGGTGCACTCTGGGGCACCCTGCCGGGAGGGTCCCGGTGGACGTGACCAGAGACGGTGGTCCGTGCCATGGACGCGAGGAGAGTGCGGCATGAGCGAGTGGTGGAGGAGTTAGACGCGTTCGCTCATTGGTTTGCGGTGCCCGATCCGTCTTCCGATGGGCACTTCCTGACACTGACCCTCTTCGCTGAGTACCGCGACACAGCGCGAGTGGCACGCGACATGACGGCCGTGTTCCTGGAACGCTCGGGCATGAGCCAGATCGTGGACGATGCTCGCCTGGTCGTCTCGGAACTGGTGGGCAATGTCGTGAACCACGTGGTTCCGGAACCCTGTCTGGCGCAGCCGGGCGGCTCTCGGCGCATCGATGTGATCTTGAAGCTGTGGCCGAAGTGGCTCTTCATCGGCATCAAGGATGAGGACTCGACGCCTCCTTTGCTGCCCATGGGTGAGACGTTTCCGCCGGGGCTCCTGGGCCAGCTGTCAGAGGCGATCTTGCCGGACAGCGGGCGGGGTCTGCTTATCGTGCAGCGTCTGGCGGCGGCGACCTGGTGGACGCCCGAAGACAAGGGCGGCAAGACCGTGTGGTGCCGCCTCGACCTTGATGAGGGAGTCGACGACAGCCCGTCTTGATGATCTCCGGGCTGTCGCCTCCTCGTAACTCCCACGTGTTTGGGAGTGAGCGGCAGTCAGGGGCCGGAGGCTGAGACCTCCGGTGATCGGGGCGTGGCTCCTCGGGACTGTCCGCCGGGTTCCCCACCCGGACCCGAGGGCCATGCTTCACAACCTCATATAGAGACCGGACCACCCCCGCGCCTGGCAGCAACCGGGGTGGTCCGGGAGGGGATACAGCGATCCCCGGTGCCTGATGGTACCGGGGTCGTTGTGCTGTGTATTCGCCCTGGGCCAAAGAGAGTTGACGATCCGTTACTCAAAGGGGCGTGGCAAAGTGACTGGCTCGGGAGTCGATGGGTCCGGTGAGGGACTGGACCTCGGAGTGTGGGTTCGCGGTGTCGACTACATCGCGGGGTGGCGTGAGGCCCGTAAGGCTGCCGACCGGCTGAACTTAGCTTTCCTTGGAGCGGAGTTCGAGCCCTTCGAGTTACGGGCCACGGCTTCCGCGAATGAGGACGGGTGCGGGGTCGTGCGTCTGCTGGGTTCGCCTGGTGCGGTGGAGCGGCTTGCTCGGCTCCTGGAGGTCCTTGGGGACGGCGACGATGGTGCGGCGTGAGGGTTTTTCTGCTGGTGAGCGGTGCACGTGGGCACGTCGCCGGCCGCAGAGACTTTGGGCGGGAGCTGCCATGGGGCGAGTGAACAGGGGGCCTTACGCTCGCCCGCGGATCGGGCAGTCCTTGGAGCTGCCCGCAAGAGCCCGATCGGCCCCCTGTTCTTCGAGGCTCGCCCCATGGCGGCTGCCTAAAGTCTCGGAGGCCGTCGACCCCCAGCCCCGAGGGCCCCTGCCTGCGACCGCTGGTCGACGCCTCGGCTTCTTGGGTGTGCTGCGGGCGGGGGCGTCGGGCGACCGGACGGGACCGGCGGTCACGCCGCACGCCCGGCCGGGGCGGCCGGGCGACCCGGCGCGCCGCAGGCGCGCCCTTGAGGCAGTGAAGGCTGTTTCGACCGATGCTGTTCGGCGCTCAGCTGCGGGCGCGTCGCGCGGGCTGCTTGTCGGCGGTGATCCGGTAGGCGAGTTCGGCGCGGTCGGCTCCGAATCGAAGCTCTTCGAGGAACAGCGGGCGGTCGTCGGCATCGTGTGCAACGCGGGACACGTGCAGGACCGGGGTTGCGTCCGGGAGCTGGAGTGCGGTGCGCTCGTCGGGCAGGGGCATGTGCGCGCGTACCGTCTCGGTCCACGACAGCTTGTATCCGGCTTGGGTGAGCAGCTGGTAGATCGCTGCCGTGGGATGGCACGGCTCCTTGCCGAGCGGCGGGACAGCTTCGACGACCTCGAACGGGATCAGCGTGCGGTGCAGGGCGCGGGTCCCGGTACTCGGGTCGATGAGCAGTCGGTCACAGCCGAACAGGGCTTCCTCCTCCCCGAGTTGGAGGAGTCGGCCGGTGGCCTTGGTGGTACGGGTGCGGTACGTGCTCGGCTCCTCGGCCTTCTGCCAGATATCGCCGTTGGGCATCACGAAACGGCCGTCCGATGTGCGGCTGATGCGGCGCTCGATGGTGAGGGCGGGCTGTCCGCTGGAGCGTACGAAGCTGCCCTTGCCGTGATGGACGTCGATGAGTCCTTCCGCCCGCAGCGCCGCGACTGCGTTGCGCACCGTGGGGCGCGAGACGCCGTAGCGGGCCATGAGCTGGGCTTCGGACGGCAACAGGGACTCGGGCGCGAACTCGCCGGACAGGATCGCTTCGCGGATCGCGGCGGCCACCTGCTGATAGAGGGCTCCGGGGCGCTGGATCTCCGACATCGGGTCATCTCCGGTGTGAGGTCGTAGTCACGTCGCACGCGCGACATCACTCGTCAGCATAAGTAGTTGCAGAGGCACCGTACAGAACTCCATAGTCATAACTCGTAAGGACAAGTGACGTCAGCATTAGAGCTGGCGTTCCGATGGCCAAGGAGGCCAGAGAAATGCAGTCCATTCCCGTGGACACGGCGCGACTCGGCGTACTGCGGTGCGCCAACGTGCCCGAAGCGAAGATCGTCAACTCTGAGACACAGGAGGTGAAGAGGGACCGGGACGGCAACCCGGTCTACACCGTCGCCGTCACCGTGCGGCCGGACGGGCGGCGGATCTCCGTCATAGAGATCGCCGTCAGCGGTGAGCCCCGCGGCATCGAGCCGGGGCACGTCGTCAAGGTCACCGGGCTGACCGCGTTCATGTGGTCGATGGGCGACCGGCACGGCGTCAGCTTCCGCGCCGACGCCATCACGGCCACACCCGCAACTTCCGGGCAGGGCAAGGGCGGTGACGCCTGATGGGGCCGATCCTGCTCGCCTTAGCCCTGGCCGTGCTGGCCTGGCTGCTCGTCGTCGGTGACCTGGTGCGTCGGCATCGTCCGGCCTGGCACTGGTACCTGATCGGCTACCCGCTCACCGCATGCCGGGTGCTGACGACCTGGCGCAAGATCGCCATCCTCAACGACCTGGCTGTCTCCCGTCGTCCGCCGCGCGGACTGCTCGGAGACCTGGTGGTCAAGGGCGATCCGCTGCGGCCGGTGGCTCCCCGGTACTCGTTCCCGCGCGCCACCCGCATGGGCCTGACCGTGATCGTGCGGCTGCACGCGGGACAGACCCCGGCGACGTACATGAGGGCAGCTGACGCCCTGGTGCACGCGTGGAAGGTCCACGCCGTCCGGGTCACCTCACCGGAACGCGGGCTCGTGCTCCTCGCCGCGACGGCCACTGATCCTCTGGAACGGCCCGGCTTGGTCACGGCTCCGGCCGAACTCCTCTCAGCACTCATCGGAGCCCTGGAGACCGGCGGCGCCTGGGTGATGAACCTGCGCCTCGTGCCGCACTGGCTGATCACCGGGGCCACCCGGTCGGGCAAGTCCACACTCCTTGCCCGGCTGATCACCCAGCTGGCGACGCAGCCGGTCGCCCTGGTCGGCATCGACTGCAAGGGCGGCATGGAACTCGGACTGTTCACCGGACGGTTGAGCGCCCTGGCGACGTGCCGACGCGAAGCGGTCGCCGTGCTCTCCGCGCTGGTGATCGACATGCAGGACCGGATGAGCGCGTGCCGGGCGGCCGGAGTGCGCTCGATCTGGGAGCTGCCTGACAAGCTCCGGCCGGTACCGGTCGTCGTGATCGTCGACGAGATCGCGGAACTGTACCTCTCGGACGGCACCCGCGAGAGCAGGGCGGAAGCGGAGCAGTGCTCCACGCTCCTGCTGCGGCTCGCCCAGCTCGGGGCCGCACTCGGCCTGCACCTGGTCGTCGCCGGACAACGCGTCGGCTCCGACCTCGGGCCCGGAGTCACCGCCCTTCGGGCCCAGCTCGGCGGCCGGATCTGCCATCGGGTCAATGACCCCGGCACGGCAGAGATGACCTTGGGCGACCTGAACAAGGACGCCGTGGCGGTCGCCCAGTCGATCACCGCAGGGGAACGCGGTGTGGCTGTCTGCACCGGACCGGACGGCGGTTGGAGCCGGGCACGCTCCCACCTCACCGACACGGATGAGGCCGTGGCCACGGCCCGCAAGTACGCAGCGCTGACCCCGGAACTGCCCGCCATAGACCGCGCCCTCGCAGCGCTGGAAGGAGACGAAACGTGATCAGCACAGGTACGGCCATCTCGCTCGTCGTGCTCTTCGGGATCATCACCTTCCTCCTCGTCCGCTCCCGCGACGTACGCGCATGGGAAGCGGTCTGCATCGCCCTGTTCGGCATGTACCTCGGTGAAACGCCCGTCGCTCTGACGATCAACGGCTTCATCACCTGGTTCCTCAGCGGCTTCTCCCACTTCTGATCAGGAAGGACCCACGTCATGCCCATGCCTCGCGTGAGGTGCCCGAACTGCAAGGGCGACGGAGCACGCAGGACCTGGACCGGACGACTGCGGCGCTGCCGTGTCTGCCGGGGCACCGGAACCATCCGCTGAACCCCGCCCTATTCGACACACGCAAGGGAGTGATCCCCATGCCTCACGGCGCACCACCACCCAACCAACGTGCCGCCGCGGCGGCCCACCCCGGAAGGCCACCACCATCACCCCGGAGTTCACCCCGGCTGACAGGCGCGCCGCCCTCGACCGCGCGGCGCGTCTGCGTCAGCTTCCCGAAGCAGACCGCGACGCGATTCGCCTCGCCCAAGATCCGAAGTTCTCCCGCCTGCTGGAGCAGATCACCGCGACCGGCGGCTGCTCCCACCCCATTCACCTCTCGGGTTCGACCACCACCCTGGACGGCACAACCGGCGAGATCCTCCGCCAGTACGACACTGGCCATGAACCCGGCGAACGCCTCCTCGTCCGGTGTCGCAACCGGCGCGCGACCGTTTGCGCTCCGTGCTCCCGTCTCCACGCCGGAGACACCTTCCACCTCGTCCGCACGGGCCTCCTCGGCGGCAAGAACATCCCCGAGACGATCCGATACCGGCCCCGGCTCTTCGTCACCCTGACCGCTCCGTCCTTCGGGGCCGTGCACCGGCCTGGGGAACTGTGTCGCCCTCGCCGTGATGGCGGCCGGTGTGAGCACGGTCGGCCTCTTGGTTGCGGCGCCGTTCACTTCCCGGATGCTGCCGACGTCGGCCAACCGCTGTGCCCCGACTGCTACGACTACCCGGCTCACGTGCTCTGGCACGCGCACGCCTCCAAGCTGTGGGACCGGTTCGTGATCGACGTGAGGCGGCGCCTCGCCTCCTCGGTCGGCCTCGTACAGTCCCAATTCGCCCGGCACGCCCGACTGTCCTTCGCCCGCGTCGCTGAGTACCAGAAGCGGGCTGCTGTCCACGTGCACGCCGTCGTCCGCCTCGACGGCCCGGCTGGACTCGACGACGAAACCCCGGCCTGGGGCACGGCCGAAGTGCTCACCAATGCTGTGCACGCCTCCGCGCAGCGGGTTCTGGTCCGCACTCCCTACAGCCCGGCCGTGGGTGAGCTGGCTCTGCGCTGGGGCGTCCAGGTCGACGCCCGGCTCCTGCGTGCCGACGGTGACGGACCCGACGATGACGCGGTCGCCTCGTACGTCGCTAAGTACGTCACCAAAGGAGCCAGCGAGACAGGCGCCGGCGTAGACCACCCGCTCTCGACCTGCGCCGACATCGAGTCGGCCCTCGTCAGCGCACACGTCCGGACCCTCATGCGCACCTGCTGGCGCCTCGGCGGCCTCCCCGAGTACGAATCTCTCCGCCTCCGCGCCTGGACTCACGCCCTCGGCTACCGGGGCCACATCCTCACCAAATCCCGCGCCTACTCCACGACCTACGCAGCGCTCCGCGCCGAACGCGCCCAGCACATGGGCCATGCCGACATCCCCGACACGGTCACCGAACGGAGCTGGCGCTACGTCGGCTCCGGCCACACCCCCGGTTCCGCGCTCATCGCAGTCGGGATTGCCGAAGAGCACGTGCTGAACCGCGAGATGGTCCGCGAGTCCCGGAACGGTGGGTGGGCCTATGACTGAGCCGAAGGAGATCATTAGCGGGGAGGAGTGGATAAGGAAGCACCTGGCGCGAGCCCCGGTGCGAAACAGGGAGTGGGCGGAGCGTGTACGGAGACTGCATCGGAAGTGATCGCACGAGGGAGGCCCCGGATGTGACACTCCGGGGCCTCCGTATGGCGCTTGGCGTCACTCTCGCCAGACAGGATCGATCAGGTCTGGATCAAACCTGCGATTCCCTCGCCCGACCGGATTGATGATCACTGCTGACAGGCTGTGAAGAATGATCTCCTGCTGGCGCTCAATGGGGAGATCGAAGAACTCATCCTCTGTGAGATCGGCCGTGTTGCCCTTGGCCTGCTTCTGCTTCTGCTCCTTGAAGAAGCGGGAGCGCTCCAACCTCAGCTCGTCGCGGAGCCGTTCTTTCGGAGGCAGCAACTGCAAGAGTGTGGACACGGTAATTTGCTTGGTTTTCTCGGCCTCCAAGAGCTGAGCGATGTCACCGACGACATCCGCCAACTCCTGTTCCTTTGCCCACTGTTGCTCGATAGGTACGCCTGTCGCGGCAGCCTTCTCGCGCTGTTCCTCAAGTACCAGCCGAGCAATCAGCCTGTCCACGGGCTCGCCCACGCGGCCCACCTTGCCGCAACCGCCGTTGACGACGGAGCATTGATACGTGTACTTCGTGGCCTTGGAACCGGGCTTCCACAGACGGTTGTTCTGCCCTCTGATCTTGTTCTTGCAGAGCCCGCACCGTGCGATCCCCGAGAGCAGGTACCGGCGGGCTAGAGAGCGGCCTGGATCCTTGCGCTTGCGCTCGGCGATGACCACGCACACGGCCTCCCACTCCTCGACTGTGTTGATCGGCTCCCACTCGCCCATGACGGGGCGGCCGTCCTCGCCGAACAAGATCTCGCGGTGGTACGTCTGGTAGCCGACCAAACGAGGGCTGGTGAGGATCTGCTCCACGTGATGGTGTGCCATGCGCTTCGTGCCAGCGCGGGGGTTTCCGAGTCCCTGTTGCTGCCATCGTGTGCGGATAGTGCCGATGCGGACACCAGCGAGTACATCGCGCTGCGCCTCACGAATGGCTTTGGCTGCCTCGGGGTCGACCTTGTTGCGGTCGTCCTTGCGCCACCCATACGGGGCCGCACCTCCGGTCGACTTGCCCTGCTGGGCCAACTCCAAGTGCTTGCGCTTGATCCGGCGTGAGGTGTCGTGGGAGGACTTGTTGGCGAACGCCACCATGACCCGAGCCATGGTCCGTCCGTCGGGTGTCGCGAGGTTGATGTCGTTAGTGACCGTCGCGAACTCCAGTCGCGGGCGCTCGTCGAAGATCTCGATCAACCGCTCAAGGTCACGCGGTTGGCGGGCGAGCCGGTCCAGGTCGTACGCGACCACTCCGTTGATCAGTCCGGCCCGAAGATCCTTCAACATCAGCTCGAATTCGTCGCGCACCACGTTGCGCTTGAACGCGGACACGTCGTTGTCCTCGTAGACCTTCACGGCTTGCCAGGACCGGAGATCGGCAAGCCGCTCGCAGTCGTCACGCTGCCGTGCCACGCCTAACGCGTCGCCCTCGTCATCCCGCGAGATGCGGGTGTAGATCCCCACCTTGCGTGCCACTGTCGGGGCCTCCCCGGCCTGCGCCATGCTGCGACGATGCAAGGGGAAGAGCCTACTACCCTCATTCAGTTCAGTCAGCCTGGAGTGTGTTGCCTCCGGTGGGGAAGTCGGGCGAGGCGCCTAAAGAGAACAAGGAAGCGGTCTAGTACGCCTTCATCGGCGCGTGTCGGCATCCGGCGTTAGCGGAAGTCCTTCACCTGGGTAGCACGTCCAGGTGGACTGGATATCTCCGGTGAGCACCTTGGCTGGTGCCGTGGTCGGCGTGAGTTCCGCTCTGCTCGCTGAGCGCATTCGCTGGCGTCGTGACCAGGAGAAGGAGGGCGTCCAGACACGCAGGGTCGTGTACTCGGAATTCCTCATGGCGCTGAGTCGCGGACACTCAGACATGCGGACGGTTGTGTTCCGATCCGATGGCGCGACCGATGATCGACTTTATGCCGACCTCCATCAGGCTCTGGACGGCTCGGGCATATGGCGGCTGAGGCAGAGCCTGTCCCTCACTGCTTCGGCCGAGATCATCGAGCTGGCGGTGAAAGCCTGTCGCGCGTTGACCGACATGAGGGACGGGCTTGTCGCAGATCCAGACCTCCGAGGGGACGCGTACTTTCAGGTACGGGCCGGTCTCTGGCGGGAGAACGCTCATCTTCGTGAGGCCATGCGCAGAGACCTGGGCATGAACGGCCTGCCGGATCCAGAGGTCGGCCACTACCGATTTCCCGGCGCATCGTGAACAGCCGGCGGGGTCGCCTGGAGCATGCTGCTTCCGGTTGGGGTATCGGGTGAGGCGCCGAGGGAGAACAGGGAAGCGGTCTGGCCTGCCTCTTGTCGTAGTCGCTGCGGGTGCCCTACCTCGCGAGTCGGCCCGTCTGGGCGTACCCCGGCGCAGCAGTGGCCGAAGGCAGCCGGGCTGGCTGCCGTCGTGGCCGAGCTTGTCGGGCTGACGCAGGCCGCGAAGGTGAAGAGGATCATCGTTTCGCCCCTGGCTTTCGACCCCTGTCTCTACTGCTGCCGGATTTTGGGCGGCGCCGTGATGAGCAGGCTGGTCGAGTCTGTGTGGCGCTGACCGGTGATGTGCATTCGGGTGGTCCCGCCTACTGGCCCCGCGCCGCGGGGACAGCCGGGACACCCGCGGCCCCGGTCAGGGCGAGGGGAGTGATGAGGTCCGCCACCACGGCTTGGACGATGACGTCGTTGGCCGCTCGTTCGCTTCCTACGCCGGCGATGTACAGCCGGGCGGAAACGATCAACAGAAGTGCCCACCAGGGGGATTGCAGCCAGCTGAGCGTGGCCGTCAGGCCTACGAGGGCGTAGGCGACGTTCTTTCGGAACTCTGCTTCACCCACGGCGCGGTCGTATTCGTTGAACAGGTCGTAGTTGGCGATCAGCAGTTTCGTGCGCAGCTGGCGTGTCTCACCGAGGATGTCCCGGGCGGCCAGGTTCACCACGAGACGCTCTCCGCGCTCGCGTTCCAGATCCCCGTTCGCGGCGACTTCGGGTTTCGGGGGCACGCGTCCCTGATCGCGCAGAAAGCCCACCAGGTCGTCGTACGCGAGACGCGACACGCGAGGTGTGAGGGTCGTCCTGGCGTCCCAGAACCGAGCGGCCTTCGGGGCTTCCTTCGCGTTCACGGTGACCACGCGGACGGAAAGCATGGCGCCGATCAGATAGGCGAGGAAGGCTCCGGACGCGAGCACTCCGGCGGGACCTATCAGGTCGCCGAGGCGGTACAGCGAAGCCCAGATGCCGTGGGCCTGTCGCGGGGCGGGTACGCGGTCCTCCAGGAGGAGCCAGAGCGTCAGGAGCCAGATGCAGCCTGTCGAGAGTGGCGCTCGGACGTCACGAAGGCCCGGCAACAGATTCGCCAGCAAGTTCTCCCCCTGTCCGGCATGCCGCCCAAGGGGCAAGCAGGCCTCCTGCGCATCCCGAGTATCCGAGACGTGAATCCTCGCCGTCTACGGCGATGGGCTGCCGTCGTCGTCGGGGCCCGGGCCGTCCTGCCAGCCGTCAGCAGGGTGGGCGTTCGGAATGCCGACGGAGAGGTGGCGTGACAGGGTGGAAGGGATTGTTCCGCTCCGAGGGCCGGGGCGGCGGACGGCTCTGCGACCTGAGGAGTCCGACATGGCCAGTGATGTCGTTCCACCCAGAACGGACCGGCCCGCCCCGCGTCCGTGGCATGCGCCCGCCTCGGGCACCACCGTTCTCGCCGCGGCACTGATGATCTTCGGTGGGGCGATGGCGTTGTTCGAGGGGATCGCGGCCGTCGCGAAGGACGACCTGTTCCTCGTGACGCGTCACTACGTGTTCGAGTTCAGCCTCACGGGCTGGGGGTGGGTGCATCTCGTTCTGGGCGCGGTCATGATCTTCGCGGGGTGCGCAGTGCTCGGCGGGGCGCTGTGGGGGCGTTTCTTCGGCGTGCTCGTGGCGGGGCTCGGGGCGATCGCCAACTTCCTGTGGGTGCCGTACTACCCGCTGTGGGCGCTGACCCTGGTCGCCGTCAATCTCTTCGTCGTCTGGGCGCTGTGCGCGGGCATGCACCGTGAGGCCGCCGGGGACGAGTGAGGGCTCCCCGCGACAACGGGGAGCCCCTCTTCGCGTGCTACGTCAGAACGTGCCCAGCTTCACGATCGACAGCAGGGCGATCAGCTGGATCGAGGAGGCGCCCAGGGCCTTGGGCCAGGGGAGGTCGTGGGACCTGGAGACCATCAGCGTCAGGAGGGCGCCCGCCGCCACCCAGGTCGCCCAGCCGACGCCCTGGACGAAGGTCGCGTCGCCGCCGAAGAACATGGCGAGGACCAGACGGGGGGCGTCCGTCAGGGACATGATCAGCATCGACAGGCCCACCGTGGGCTGCCAGGCGCCGTCGCCGCCGAGCTGGCGGGCCAGGGTGTGGGTGACCACGCCCAGGACGAAGGACGACAGGACCATCGCCACGGCCGTCGTCAGGACGATCGGGACCGCGTTGGCCAGGGTGGCGTTTATGGCGTCCTTGCGGGCGCCGTCGAAGCCGAAGACCGCGAGCAGGCCGTAGAGGAACGTCACGATCAGGGCCGGGACCCACATCGTGTAGTCGCGCATCTGGAGGAAGGTCTGGTTGGGGGCCGTGATGATGCCCCTCAGGAGGTCCTTCCAGTGCAGGCGGGGGCCCACCGGGGCGGACGGGGCGGCCGAGCCCGCGCGGTAGGTGCCGCCCTGCTGGTAGGGGTCCTCGCCGACCGAGAAGGCCTGGGTGTGGCCCGGGTTGTTCGCCGCGTACGGGTCGTGGCCGCCCTGGGGCTGCTGCCCGTATCCGCCGTCGCCGAAGTACTCCGGCTCGTCATAGCCGCCGGCCCGGGGAGCACCGTACGGCTGCTGCCCCGGCGGCGGCGCGGGGTAGCCGCCGTACGACGGTCCCTGCGGGGCCTGCTGCCCGTACGGAGGTTGTTGCGGTCGCGTGTGAGGAGCGCCGTTGTCCCGGCCGCGTCCGATCCTGAATCCAGCCACGCCTTCGAACGTACCTGGTCCTGGAGATCCGCGGGCCGGGCCCGGGGGTTCGGGCCCGGCTTTGCTGCCGAGCTGTGACATCCCCTAAGGGGTTGTCATGGCTGTCCCTGACACATCGTGAGGGTCAGCCCGTGATCGGGGTGCCGAGCTCCGGCTGGGGGTGTGCGCCCAGTCCGACGGTGCCCGCGCCGAAGCTGACCACGCCCTTCGTCGTCAGCCGGGTCGAGGTGCCCTTGAGGAACCACACGGCGCCGTCGCGGGCGTTCTCGCCGGGGGCGCCGACGGACAGGTCGGCCTTGCCGTCGCGGTTGGTGTCGGCCAGCTGGACGGCGGTGCCGAACTGGTCGAACGTCTCGGAGGCACCGGGGACGCCCGCGCTGTCCTGCTGGTAGCTGTACGACGTGCCGGGCGACAGGCCCTTCGTGCCGGCCGGGATGATCGTGACCGAACCGGCGTACTCCACGCTGCCGATCGTCTCGTGGCGGGCTCCGACCGCGAGGTCGGCGCGGCCGTCGCCGTTGATGTCACCGAGCGCCACCGACCAGCCGAACCAGTCGCCCTCCTCGCCCGTGCCGGGCACACCGGCCGTGTCCTGGCTGATGGTGACGGCGGCGCGGGAGGTGGACGGGCCGGTCGCGGAGCCGTACGTCACGGTGACGCTGCCGCCGACCGCGCCGCGCGAGTAGTTGCCGCTGACGATGTCGTCGTAGCCGTCGCCGTCGATGTCACCGACCGCGGTGGCGTAGCCCGGGGCCGCGTCCCCGATGTACTTCTTGGCGGAACCCCCGGGCGACAGGTACACCATCTGCCGGTTGTCCGGCGCCGAGTTGACTCCGCTGCCGCCCAGCACCAGGTCGTCGGTCCCGTCGCCGTTGATGTCGCCGGCGGCGAGGGTGAGGATGCCCGCGAACGGGACCAGGCCGCCCGAGGCGAAGCCGGTGCGGCCGGACAGGGTGCTGCCCTTGCCGGTGCCACCGCGGTAGATCGAGATGCCGTTGTAGTTGCCCGAGCCCACGGCCAGGTCGTCGCGGCCGTCACCGTCGAAGTCGCCCGCGGCCAGGTGCTCGCCGAAGTACTTGGGCTTGTCCGCGGTGGGGGCGGCGAGCACGGTGCCGCCGGACAGGCCCGACTTGGAGCCCCACAGGACGGTGACGGAGCCGGAGAGGAGGCCCGCGCTCGTGCCCTCGTTCGGGGTGCCGACGGCGAGGTCCGCGTAGCCGTCGCTGTTGAAGTCGCCGGTGGCCGTGGCCGAGCCGAAGCCGTCGCCGGTCTCCGAGGTACCGGGGACGCCGCTCGAACTCTGCGAGATCACCTTGGAGTCGGCCGCCTTCGGCCCCGTGGCGGAGCCGTAGGTGATGACCACGGCGCCGGTGTACTCGGCGGAGCCGATGGTGGCCAGTCCCGCCGAGACGGCCAGGTCCCGGTAGCCGTCGCCGTTGAAGTCGCCGGGCAGGCCCGAGGGGGCCGCCGCGGCCGGTGCGGACAGGGTCAGCGGGGTGAGGCCCGCGGCCAGCAGGGCCGCGAGCGCCGTCGTACGGACGCGCATGGGTCAGCCTTCCAGGACGTCGCCGAAGTACGAGTCGCCCGCGGGACCGCCCAGGGTCGGGCCGCTGAAGGACTTCGAGCCGGTGGCGGTGATGCCGGAGGTGGTGGACTTGAGGAACCAGACGGCGCCGTCACCGCTGTTCTCGCCGGAGGCGGAGGTGACCAGTTCCGTGCGGCCGTTGTTGTCGATGTCCGTGAGGTGGACCGCGTAGCCGAAGTGGTCGTACGACTCCGCCGTGCCGGGGACGTTCGCCGTGTTCTGCGAGTAGGACTTCGATCCGGTGCCGGTCAGGCCGGAGGCCGAGCCGCGCAGGATCGTGACGGTGCCCGCGTGCTTCGCCGAGCCGATGGTCTCCTGCTCGGAGCCGACCGCGATGTCGGTGTAGCCGTCGCCGTTGACGTCGCCCGCCGACAGGCTCCAGCCGAAGAAGTCGAACTTCTCGGCCGTGCCGGGGACGCTCGCGGAGTCCTGGGTGAACTTCGCCGGGGTGCGGGTGGACAGGCCCGTGGACGCGCCGTAGGTCACCGTCACCGCGCCGCCGAGGCCGCCGTTCGGCTCGGAGGCGTCCTTCTCCATGAAGTTGCCGGTGACGATGTCGCCGTAGCCGTCCTTGTTCACGTCGGCGATGACGCCGGCGTAGCCGCCCGCGAGCTCCTTGCCGGCCTTGAGGGTGGTGGTGGCGTTGCCCGTGTAGAGGACGCTGCGGGTGCGGTAGTCGCCCGAGCTGGTCTCCTCCTGGCCCATGACCAGCAGGTCGGTGCGGCCGTCTCCGTTGACCTCGCCCGCGACGAGCCGGTCGGAGTTGATGCCCGTCTGGTCGTACGTGTCGATCGCCGTGAGGGAAGCGGCCTTGCCGGTACGGGAGACGGGGCCGTGGAAGATGTTCAGCTCCGGGAACGCCAGGTTGACCGCGGCCAGGTCGGTGTCACCGTCGCCGTCGAAGTCGCCGGTGGCGACGGACCAGCCCAGCTCGTTGCGGTTCTCCGGGAGCGGGGCGGAGATGTCGGTGCCGGACTTGATGCCGGTCGCGCCGCCCCAGAGCACGGTCAGGGCGCCCGAGTCGTCGGTCGAGCCGATCTGTTCGCCGTGCACGCCGACCACGATGTCCGTGTAGCCGTCGCCGTCCAGGTCGCCGGTGGTGAGACGGTCGCCGAAGTACTCGCTGCTCTCCGGGGTGCCGGGGATCCCGGCCGTGGCCTGGCTGATGATCTGGCGCTTGGTGGTGTCCAGGCCGCTCTTGGTGCCGTAGACGACGGCGATGTAGCCCGCGCCGGTCTTGCCGGAGACCTTGGCGATCGGAGCGGCGATCACGGCGTCGCGGTAGCCGTCGCCGTTGAAGTCGCCGTCCAGACCGGAGGGGGCGGCGCTCGCGGTCGTCGCGGCCGAGAGGGTGAGCAGACCGCCGGTGAGCGTGGCCGCGACGGCGGTCGCGAGGGCGGTTCTGAGGTGACGCATCGGGTTCCTTAAGAATTAGTGCCGGTCCGGGAGGACCGGGCGTGGCTGATCGGGTGAGTGCCCTCGATGGCTCCAGGAGAATGGCCACCCGGTCCTCCGGGACGCTCCGGCCGCTGATTGAGAGCTGCGAAGCATCGCTGATTAAGGACCTGCCGGCGGGGTGTTCCTCGGGCCATGAAGTAACGGTCTGGCGGAAGGGAGCAGCGCGTTGAGTACAGCGGCTGAGCGGATCTGGGTCGGTATCGACGCCGGCAAGAGCCACCACTGGGCGGTGGCGGTCGGCATCGATGGCGAGAAGCTGTTCTCGCGGAAGGTCGACAACGACGAGACAGCCATCCTTGAACTGATCGTGCTGGCCTGCGGGTCGGCCGAGTCGGTGACCTGGGCCGTCGATATCTCCGGCCGGTCCTCGGCTCTGCTGCTGGCCCTGCTCGTCGCCCACGCTCAGCAGGTGTTCTACATCCCCGGCCGCACGGTGCACCGGATGTCCGCCGCTTACCGCGGCGAGGGGAAGACCGATGCCAAAGACGCACTGGTCATCGCGGACACCGTCCGGATGCGCCGCGATCTGGCACCGGTCCGCACCGAGGACGATCTGGTCACCACGCTCCAGCTGCTGACCGCCCACCGGGCCGATCTGATAGCCGACCGTGTCCGGCTCATCAACCGGCTGCGTGACCGGCTCATGGGGATCAGCCCGGCCCTGGAACGTGCCTTCGACTACTCGGCAGCCAGAGGCGGTCTGGTCCTGCTGACCGAGTACCAGACGCCGGCCGCGATCCGTCGCATCGGTGTCAAGCGGCTGACCACCTGGCTGGAGCGGCGCAAGATCCGCAATGCTGCCACTGTCGCCGCCACGGCCGTTGGGGCGGCCCAGGCCCAGCACACCGCGCTGCCCGGGGAGAAGCGGACGGCCAAGCTGGTCTGCGACATCGCCCACCAGATCCTTGCCCTGGACGAGCGGATCAAGGACAACGACCGGGAGATCCGCGAGACCTTCCGCCTGGACGACCGCGCGGAGATCCTCGAGTCCCTGCCCGGCATGGGCCCCATCTTGGGAGCCGAGTTCATCGCCGCCGTCGGCGACATGAGCAGCTACACGAACCCCGACCGTCTCGCAGCAGCAGCCGGCCTTGCCCCAGTGCCGCGGGACTCCGGCCGTCGTACCGGCAACCTGCACCGGCCCAAGCGCTACAACCGGCGTCTGCGCTGGCTGTTCTACATGTCCGCGCAGACCGCCATGATGCGGCCAGGCCCATCGCGTGACTACTACCTCAAGAAGCGCGCCGAGGGGCTGCTGCACACCCAGGCAGTGCTGTCGCTGGCCCGCCGCCGTATCAATGTCCTCTGGGCGATGCTGCGTGACAACAGACTGTTCACCTCCACCCCGCCAGTCACGCAGACGGCTTGACACGGTCATTGAGATTCTCCTGGAAGAGCGGGAAGGGAAAGGTCAGTTGAGGAAGCCGCCGCCGTATTCCGGCAGGTGGACGGAGCCTGTCGCGGTCGGTGTGGTGCTCGTGCCGCGCATGAGCAGGGCGTCGCCGTTCGCGCCCACCGTCAGGTCGGCCTTGCCGTCGCGGTCGAGGTCGCGCAGGCGGACCGGGGAGCCGAAGGAGACGTAGGAGTCGGCCGGGCCGAGCACCGTCTGCGGGATCCAGGTGGAGCGGCTGCCGGTCAGACCGTCGGAGCCGCCGCGGAAGACGGTGACACCGCCCTGGTCCTCCTTGCCGGCCACGTCCTCCTGCGGCACGCCGACCGCGAGGTCCGCGTACCCGTCGCCGTTGGTGTCGCCGGCCGAGACGGAGTAGCCGAAGTTGTCGCCCGCCTCGGGGGTGCCGGAGACACCGGAGGAGGCCTGGTTGTACGTCATCGAGCCGCTCGGCCCCGAGGACGTGCCGCGCCAGACGCTGACGATGCCCTTGCCGTCGTTGTTGTCGGGCAGGCCGACGGCGATGTCGCCGTAGCCGTTCTTGTCGAAGTCGCCGATCGCGGCGCTCCACGGCTCACTGGCGTACGTCTTGGAGGCGCCCGAAGTCAGGCCGGACGAGGCGCCCTTGAGGTACCAGATGCGGTGGGCGGGCTTGTTGTCGACGAACTGCGTGCCGAGGACGACCAGGTCGGTCCTGCCGTCGCCGTTGACCTTGCCGGCCGCGAGGCCGGTGGAGTACCAGCCCTGGCCCGCCTTGTCGATCTTGCTGACGCTGCCCGTGCCGCCGGCCTTGGTGAAGCCGCCGCGGTACAGCCAGGTCTCCTCGCCGCCGATCAGGGCGAGGTCCGGCGAGCCGTCGCCGTTGAAGTCGCCGGTGGCGAGGGCGCGGCCGAAGTAGCTCCCCGCCCCGGACTTCGGGGCGACGCTGGTGCCGCCGGACAGGCCGGACCTGGAACCCCAGACGATGGTGACCGTGCCGCGGTAGGCCGCGTTGCCGACCTTCTCCATGGGGTTGCCGACGACCAGGTCCGCGTAGCCGTCCTTGTTGAGGTCGGCGCTGCTGATCGACTCGCCGAACTGGTCGTCGTCCTCGCCGGTGCCGGGGATGCCGGGGCTGTCCTGGTGGACGACCTGGGTGCGGGTGGTGTCGAGGCCGCTCGCGCTGCCGTAGACGATGTTGACGGCGCCGCCCTTCCAGCCGTCCGCGCCGGAGATGCCGGAGTAGAAGTGGCGGTACGCCAGGTCCCGGTAGCCGTCGCCGTTGAAGTCGTCGTAGTGCTTGGCGACCGCCGCCGACGCGGGGGCGGCGAGGAACAGCGGGGTGAGGCCCGTTGCCACGAGGGTGACGGTCAGGGCGGCTGCGGTGCTTCTGCGCATGGGTATCGCTCCTGTGGGTCAGCCGATGAGGCCGGCGCCGAACGCGCCGTACCCGCTGGACATGCCGAGGGAACCGGGGCCGAGGGAACGGACGCCGGCGGTGGTGATGCCGCTCGTCGTGCCGCGGAACGACCAGACGGCGCCGGTGCCCTCGTTCTCGAAGCCGGCGGCCACCGTGTAGTCGGCGCGGCCGTCTCCGTCGACGTCCGAGAGCAGGACGTCCGAGCCGAAGTAGTCGGTGGACTCCGGGACACCGGGAACGGCGTAGGTGCCCTGGGAGAGCTCGCGGCCGCCGGAGAGGAGCGGGCCGGGCAGGACCACGGAGGAGCCGGAGTCCTGGATCTCGCTGCTGGTGTCCTTGAAGGGGACGCCGATCGCGAGGTCGTCGTAGCCGTCGGCGTTGAAGTCGCCGAGGGAGACCGCGGCGCCGAAGCCGTCGCCCGCCTTCTCCGTGCCGGGAACTCCCTCGGTGTCCTGGGTGAGTTCGGCCAGCGGGGCGTCCCCGTTGACGGGTCCGCCCGCCGAGCCGCCGATGACGACGACCTTGCCGCCGCGGCTGCCGGACTGGTCGTCCTCCTCGGTGAAGACGTTGCCGAGGGCGATCTCGTCGTAGCCGTCGCCGTCGATGTCACCGAGCGCGATCGACGTGCCGCCGTTCAGGGGGCGCGGCGAGGTGGTGTCGGGGCCGGCGGCGGCGCCGAGGTAGGCGACGCCCCTGGACCAACTGCCCGAGGCGTGCGAGGTGTCGTGGGTGCGGTAGGTGAGGACCAGGTCGGACTTCTTGTCGCCGTTGGTGTCACCGGCCTTCATGGCGTCGACGGAGTACGCCGTCTGAGGCAGGCCGATCTTCTTCACCGTGCCGGTGGTGCCGGACCTGGTGAAGCCGCCGCGGATCACATACGACCTGGTGCCGCCCGTGCCGACGGCGAGGTCGGCCCTGGCGTCGCCGTCGAAGTCCCCTGTGGTGAGGAGCCGGCCCCAGCCGTCGTGGGAGGAGACCGCCGGGTCCTTGACCGCGGTGCCGCCCTTGACGCCGCTCGCGGAGCCCCACAGCACGGTGACGGAGCCGCCGTCGACGTCCGTGCCGACGTCCTCGCCAGGGGCGCCGACGGCGAGGTCGGTGTAGCCGTCCTTGTCGAGGTCGGCGATCGCGAGGGCCTCGCCGAAGCCGTCCTCGGCCTCGGCGGTGCCGGGCACGCCCGTGGTGTTCTGGCTGAGGACGGTGCGCTTGGCGGGGTCGAGGCCGTTCTTGGTGCCGTAGAGGACGGCGACATAGCCGGCCATGCCCTTGCCGCCGACCTTCGCGTAGGGCGCGGCGAACGCGACGTCGCCGTAGCCGTCGCCGTTGAAGTCCGCGGTGTACCGCTTCGGCGAGGCGGCCGTCGCGGACGTCGCGGCCGGGGCCGCGAGCGTGAGCAGGCCGCCGGTGAGCGCCACGGCGGTGGCGATGCGCAGAAGTCGCATGGGGTTCTTCCGTTTTGGGGGTACGTCGGCTCAGTCGGCGAAGTTGGCGCTGAAGGCCGGGGTGCCCGTCGTCAGGACGCCGGAGGTACTCGGGGAGACCGTGCGGGCGCCGGTCGTGGTGATCTTCGTGCCGTTGGAGGGCAGGTAGAGGACCGCGCCGTTGCCGTCGTTCTCGTACGAGCCCGCGATCAGGTCGGCGCGGCCGTCGCCGGTGACGTCGTCGAGCTTGACGTCGAGGCCGAGCCGGTCGTTCGGCTCGTCCTCGCCGGGCACGCCCGCGGTGGACTGGGCGAAGGACTGGATGCCGGAGGCGGTGTTCAGGCCGGCGGCCGAGCCGTACAGGACGGTGACCATGCCGGTGTCGGCGGCGCTGCCGATGCTCTCGCCGGCGACACCGACCACGAGGTCCTGGAAGCCGTCGCCGTTGATGTCGCCGAGGTCCAGCTCGTAGCCGAACCAGTCGTCCTTCTCCGCGGTGCCGGGGACGTTGCCGGTGTTCTGGGTGATCCCGGTGACCGAACCGGCGCCGCTCGCGGAGCCGTAGGTGATCCACACCTTGCCGCCGTCGACGCCGCCCGGGAACGTGGTCTCGCCGTCGCTGGTGGTCTTGTTCCAGTACATGCCGGTGACGATGTCGCCGAAGCCGTCGGCGTTGATGTCGCCGATCGCGGTGATGACGCCGGGCTTGAGGGTCTGCGCGGACGCGGCGGACAGGCCGCTCGCGGTGCCCGGGACCAGGTAGTTGGTGTTCCAGCCGTGGTCGGTCTCGGTCTCGTAGCCGTCGACCACCAGGTCGGTGCGGCCGTCGCCGGTGACATCGCCCGCGGTGAGGTTGAGCGGGCCGCGGGCGGTGCCGCCGGACTTGATCGGGGGCTTGACGGTGGAGCGGCCGCCGACCGCGGTGCCGGAGGCGCTGATGCCGCCCTTGTAGACGTAGATCGTGCTGGAGGTGTTGGCCACCGCGAGGTCGTCCTTGCCGTCGCCGTCGAAGTCGCCGGCGGCGAGGGACTTGCCCCAGTTGTCGTGTGAGGAGACGGCCGGGTCGGCGACGGTCACGCCGCTGCCGGTGATGCCGTTGGCCGAGCCCCAGAGCACGACGAGGGTGCCGCCGTCGGTGTCGCTGCCGACGTCCTCCCAGGGGGCGGAGACGGCGAGGTCGTCGTAGCCGTCGTCGTTGAAGTCGCCGTACGCGGAATCGCCGCCGAAGAGGTCCTCCGTCTCGGCGCTGCCCGGAACGCCGGCCGTGTTCTGGCTGATCACGGAGCGCTTCGCGGACGACACCCCGGTGCCGGTGCCGTACAGCACGATGAGCTGGCCGGCGCCCTTCTTGCCGTTCACGTACGCACCTTCGGCCGAGAAGGCCACGTCGCCGATGCCGTCACCGTTGAAGTCGGCCTTCGGTACGACCGTGGAGTCCGCGGCGGTCGCCGTCGCGGCCGAGAAAGTCAGCAGACCGCCCGTCAGCGCGGCAGCGGTGGCCGTCGCGAGGGCGAGTCGCAGGTGGTGCTGGTGCATGCGGGTTCTCCTGCGGCATGCGGGGACGCCTGGCGGGGCGTCCACAGTCGATGGGGGCGGACCGACCGTGTTCGCCGGGAGTTCTCCTCGGCTACACAGGTCGGTCGGCGCACAGGAGACCTCTGGAGATCCGTAAGGGTTGTACGTGTGTTCGGTAAATTCTTGTGCCCCCTGTGAACTTGTGTCCCCTGTGAAAGGGGGCCGGTCAGCCCGCCAGGTCGTTCTCCTGGGCGACGATCGCGGTGAGGTCCGCGCGGCCGTCGCCGGGGACGTCGGAGGCGAGGAGGGTCGCGCCGAACTTGGCGTAGGCCTCCGCCGATCCCGGTACACCCGGGGTGTTCTGGCTGATGACCTTCCGCTTCGCCGGGTCCGGACCGCTCGCCGAGCCGTGGACGACGGCGACCTGACCGGTGAGGCCCGCGACGGTCAGTGCGGCGAGGGCGGTGGTGGCGCGCAGCGGGTGCTTCGCGGTCAGGGGCTCCAGGAGGAAGGCGGTCGCACAGGGCGCGTGACCTCGATGCGGCGGAATCGCATGGGTGTCACGGGTACGGCGATCAGGGGACCCCCGGCGGGGCCGGTGGGTTGTGCGGGAGTCCGGTGAACTCCCGGGGTTTCCCGCCGGCTTACAGGAACTCCGAGGTGGAGAAGGTGACGGCCGGCTCACTGCTCACGAGCCCCTTCTTCGCGCCGGGGAAGACCGCGACGGTGTCCTTGGTCTCGCCCCGGTACGTCCGCACCGCGAGGTCCGCCCGCCCGTCCCCGTCGAAGTCGCCCACGGCGATGACCCGGCTGGTGCCCACGGCCCCCGGCTCGACGGTGACCATGCCCGACGCCGACAGTCCGGCCGTACGGCCCCGGAACACCTTGATCCGCGACCCGCTGGAGACGAGTTCGCTCAGCCCGTCGCCGTCGAAGTCGGCCGCGTCGAGCATGGAGCCGGGGGAGGCGAGGGTGGCGCGGCCGGCGGTGGGCAGGTCGTAGCGCAGGGCGGTGCCGCCCATCGCGCCGATCGCCGCGTCCAGGGCCTTGCCCTTGCCGAAGCGGCCGAGGGCGACGTCGATGCCGGCCGGCAGCAGGGTGCCGGTGCGGTCCGGTCCGGTGGGGCCGCCGAGGACGAGGGCGGAGGTGGCGGTGCCGTCCGCCGTACGGACGACCAGGTCGTCGTATCCGTCACGGTTCACGTCGGTGGCCGGGCCCGTGGGGAGCTCGCCGGGTGCGGGGACGGGGGCGGCGGCCTCCTTCGGGGCGCCCTTCCTGGTGAACGGGCCGCGCAGATAGGTGAGTCGGGACCCGGAGGCGTGCAGGACGAGATCCTGGGCGTCGTCCCCGTCGAAGTCCCCGCACACCGGCTGGTCCGGCCAGTCGTTGCCGGCCCGGGCGCGTGCCGGGACGACGAGCTTGACCGCCTTGCCGGTCAGTCCTGACGGGGAGCCGAAGAGGATCTGGAGGGGGACCGGCGGCTGCCCCTGCCCGTCGTAGGGCGGATCGGTCGACACGACGAGGTCCGTGAAGCCGTCCCCGTCGAGGTCACAGGTGGCCTCCGCCTCGAACACGGCGGGCAGCTGTCCCTTGGTGGCGACGGCCTGCTTCGCCGGACTCAGCAGCTGTCTCGCGCCCGGAGTCAGCCCGCGCGCACTCCCGTACACGATCCCGATGCCGGCGTCGTCCGCGTGCGCCTGCGCCTTGACCAGGTCGTCGAGTACGAGGTCCCGGTGGCCGTCGCCGTTGAAGTCGTCGGCGACCTCGCTGCCCTTGCCGCGCGGGACGGGCAGCTTCGCCGGAGCGTTCGCGGCACGCACGGGCGGCGTGCTGCGGTCGGCGCTCCCGGTGTGCTGGGTGGGTCCGCAGGAGACGAGCAGGAGAGCGCCACAGAGCACCGCCGTACCGGCTCCGGCCATTCGCACACGCACCGCACACCTCGTCAGCATCATCGACAACGAACCCCGGCAATGATGCACGCGTTCGAGCCCGGGGTTAAGGGGGAGTTCAGCCGGGGTTTGCGGCCGGTGGACCGGGGGAGCGCCGCGACCGTGCCTTCGTGAGGGGCCCTGGCGGGTCCCGGCCTGGCTGCTGTTCGTCGGGAGGTACCGCCCGCCCGCCCTTCAGCGCCGCTGCTCGGAGAAGTACGCCGACACCCCGGAGGGGAGCGACGGCGCCTGCTTCACGGACGCCCCCGGCATCGGGCCCGAGGCCCGCGCCAACCGTTGCCGCCCCGGGCGATCTGGATGGGGGGCCGCCCGCCGAGGGGCCCGTGTCACGGTGTGTTCCGCACCTCGTGGTGGACCGCCCAGGCGTCCGCCACCGGGCCCAGGTGGTGGAGTTTGTCGGGGTTGATGACGTTGCGGATCGTGTGGATCCGTCCGTCGTGGATGTCGAGGACCATGGTGTGGAGCACCTTGCCGTCCCGGTCGTGGAAGACCGCGCCCGGCTCGGAGTTGACCTCGGCCGGCTCGAACGTCACCGCGGCCCGGGCCATCCGGGGGAAGACGGCGGCCAGCAGCCGGGCCACATCGCGCGCGCCGACGACGGACCGGGCCAGCTGCGGGGCCTTGCCGCCGCTGTCCCCGACCAGGGCCACCTCGGCGGCGAGCAGATCCCGCAGCCCCTCCACATCGCCCTCGCGCAGCGCCTCGAAGAACCGCGTGGCCAGCTCCGCCCGCTCCTCGCGGCCGGCCTCGAACCGCGGCCGGCCCTCGGCCATGTGGCGCCGCGCCCGCACCACCAGCTGACGGCACGCCGCCTCCGAGCGCCCCACCGCCGAGGCGACCTCGGGGAAGCCGAAGTCGAACACCTCGCGCAGCACGAACACCGCCCGCTCCAGCGGACTGAGCCGTTCCAGCAGCAACAGGGCGGCCATCGACACCGAGTCCGCCAGCTCCGCCGACCGTTCCGGATCCTGGTAGGGGTCCGCGAGCAGCGGCTCGGGGAACCACGGGCCGACGTAGGCCTCGCGCCGGACGCGGGCCGAGCGGAGCACGTTGATCGAGACCCGGGTCACCGCGGTCGAGAGATAGGCCCTGACCGACCTGGGCTCGGTCGGCGAGGCCTCGAAGCGCAGCCAGGTCTCCTGGACGGCGTCCTCGGCCTCGCTGACGCTGCCCAGGATCCGGTAGGCGATCGAGAACAGCAGCGGCCGCAGTTCCTGGAACTCCTCGGTCCTGGTCCTGACCATGCCGCTCCCCTTGACCGACGTGTTCTCGATTCCCGAGTCCGGTCAGCCGGCGAAGGACTCGGGGCCGAACCGGCCCCACGCGATGAACACCGCGAGCACGAGATAGACCGAGTTCAGCGCCACGAACCCCGGCTCGCCGAGCCGACCGTGGGTGATCATCGCACCGACCATCAGCAGGATCCAGCAGACGGCGGTCACCGGCACCAGCGCAGGGGCGATGCCGACCACGGCGGGCAGGACCAGGCCCACGGCGGCCAGGAGTTCGAGGACCCCGAGGGTCCGGAGGAAACCGGGGCTCACCTGTGCCGTCCACCCTCCGCCGGGGGCCGCGGCCAGCTTCTCCCGGGCCACGAACGTCTTGGTGAGCCCACCGGCCAGGGCGACCGCGGCGAGCAGCGCGGCACCGATCCACAGGGCGAGGTTCATCGTCCACTCCTTGAGTCTGCGAGCGAGTTGTCGTCGTCCTCTACGACAGGACGGCGTCCTCGCCAGTGACATCACCGGGCACGGGAACGACGAGGCCCCCCGCGCCCAGGTGGGTGCGGGGGGCCTCGGGTGCCGATCGGGCTACTTCACCGGCTCCGGTTCCGGGGCGGACTCGGGCTCCTCCGCGTCCTGCGGGTCCACCGGGGTCTTCACGGACTCCAGCAGGAGCTGGGCCACGTCGACGACCGTGACGGACTCCTTGGCCTTGCCCTCGTTCTTCTTGCCGTTGACCGAGTCGGTCAGCATGACGAGGCAGAACGGGCAGGCCGTGGAGACGATGTCGGGGTTGAGGGAGAGGGCTTCGTCGACACGCTCGTTGTTGATGCGCTTGCCGATCCGCTCCTCCATCCACATCCGCGCACCACCGGCGCCGCAGCAGAAGCCGCGCTCCTTGTGGCGGTGCATCTCCTGCTGGCGCAGGCCCGGGACGGCCGACATGATCTCGCGCGGGGGCGTGTAGATCTTGTTGTGACGGCCCAGGTAGCAGGGGTCGTGGTAGGTGATGAGACCGTCGACCGGGGTGACCGGCAGCAGCTTGCCCTCGTCGATGAGGTGCTGGAGCAGCTGGGTGTGGTGGATGGTCTCGTAGTCGCCGCCGAGCTGCGGGTACTCGTTGCCGATGGTGTTCAGGCAGTGCGGGCAGGTCGCGACGATCTTCTTCGCCGAACGGGGCTTCTTGGTCTCCGGGTCGTCGTCGTCCTCGCCGAAGGCCATGTTCAGCGCGGCCACGTTCTCCATGCCGAGTTCCTGGAACAGCGGCTCGTTGCCGAGCCTCCGCGCCGAGTCACCGGTGCACTTCTCGTCGCCGCCCATGATCGCGAACTTGACGCCCGCGATGTGGAGCAGCTCGGCGAACGCCTTCGTGGTCTTCTTGGCGCGGTCCTCCAGGGAGCCCGCGCAGCCGACCCAGTACAGGTACTCGACCTCGGAGAGGTCCTCGATGTCCTTGCCGACGACCGGCACCTCGAAGTCGAGTTCCTTGAGCCATTCCAGGCGCTGCTTCTTCGCCAGGCCCCAGGGGTTGCCCTTCTTCTCCAGGTTCTTGAGCATCGTCCCGGCTTCCGACGGGAACGCGGACTCGATCATCACCTGGTAGCGGCGCATGTCGACGATGTGGTCGACGTGCTCGATGTCGACGGGGCACTGCTCGACACAGGCGCCGCAGGTGGTGCAGGACCACAGGACGTCGGGGTCGATGACGCCGTTCTCCTCGGCGGTGCCGATGAGGGGCCGCTCGGCCTCGGCGAGCGCCGCGGCGGGCACGTCCTTGAGGGCCTCGGCCGAAGCCTTCTCCTCGCCCTCCATCGTCTTGCCGCCGCCCGCCAGCAGGTAGGGCGCCTTGGCGTGCGAGTGGTCCCGCAGCGACATGATCAGCAGCTTCGGGGAGAGCGGCTTGCCGGTGTTCCAGGCCGGGCACTGCGACTGGCAGCGACCGCACTCGGTGCAGGTCGAGAAGTCGAGGAGGCCCTTCCAGGAGAACTGCTCGACCTGGGAGACGCCGAAGACGTCGTCCTCGCCCGGGTCGGTGAAGTCGATCGGCTTGCCGCCCGACGTCATCGGCTGGAGCCCGCCGAGCGCGGTGGAGCCGTCCGCGTTGCGCTTGAACCAGATGTTCGGGAACGCGAGGAACCGGTGCCAGGCGACGCTCATGTTGGCGTTCAGCGAGACGACGATCATCCAGATGAACGAGACGCTGACCTTGATGCCGGCGAACAGGTAGACCAGCGTCTGGAGCGTGGAGACGTCCAGCGAACGGAAGGCGGCGACCAGCGGGTACGAGGCGAAGAACGCGGCCTCGTAGTGGTCCACGTGGTGCATCGCGCCCTCGAGGCCGCGCAGCACGTAGATGACGAGGCCGATGGTGAGGATGACGTACTCGACGAAGTACGCCTGCCAGGCCTTGGAGCCCGTGAAGCGGGACTTGCGGCCGGGGCGCGAGGGCAGGTTCAGCAGGCGGATCGCGATGAGCACGGCGATGCCGAGGCCGGTCATCACGGTGATGAACTCGACGTACATCTCCCACGGCAGCCAGCCGCCGATGACCGGGAGGACGAAGTCGGCCTTGAAGAGCTGGCCGAGGGCCTGGCCCAGGATCGGGATCAGGGTCAGGAAGCCCATCGCCACGAACCAGTGGGCGAAGCCCACGATCCCCCAGCGGTTCATCCGGGTGTGGCCGAGGAACTCCTTCACCAGCGTCACGCTGCGCTGGTAGGGGTTGTCGATCCGGGTGCCGGCGGGCAATGGCTGGCCGAGCATGAAGAACCGGACGAACTGGGCGATGACGCGTGCGAACAGTGCCGCGCCGACCACGGTCAGGACCAGCGACACGATGATCGCGGCGAGTTGCATGTCGGGGCTCCTCGGGCCTGCGATGGGGGGTTCTTTCGAGAGGGGTGAAACGGGGTGGAGCTACATTACTAAGCGGTAACTTATGCAGTTCTACGAGAGTACCCGCATCGTCCCCCGCACTGTAGCCAGGCGTGCGGTGATCTATGTCGCTGAGGGTTGCCTTAAGAACCGACCGTGTTACTCGTATCAAATTGATACATTCGCATCTAATTTAGACCCGTGCTCTACGGGATCGCCGCCGCCACGACCGCCCTCCTCCTCGCCGCCGTCCTCACCGGACTGCTCCGCACCGCCGCCCTGCGGCTCGGGGTCGTCGACCGGCGGTGGCAGCACCGCAGGCTGCCGCTGTTCGGGGGTGTGGCCGTGGTGCTCGCGACCTGCCTGGTGGCCGTCGTGGGGGACCGGACCGGCGTCGCGCCGCTGGGCTCCGGCGTCGTCGAACTGCTCGTCGCCGGGGCGGCGGTCGCCGGGCTCGGGCTCTTCGCCGACGTACGGCGGGTCAAGGCCCGCGCGCTGGTCGCCGGTACGGCGGTGGCGGCGGCCTGTGTCGTGCCGTACGGGGAGACCGGTGTCGCCGGAGGGCTCCTCGCCGTCTGCTGGATCGTCCTGGTCGCTGTGGGTTTCCGGGCCCTGGACCATGCCGACGGTCTCGCGGGGTCCGTCGGGGTCCTCACCGCCTTCGGGGTCGGCGCCTGCGCCGCGGCCGAGGTGATGGACGGGCTCGCCGTCCTGCTGAGCGTGCTGGCCGCCGCGCTGACCGGGTTCCTCATGCACAACTGGCCGCCCGCGCGCGTGGGGCTCGGTTCGTGCGGGTCGCTGTTCGCCGGGTTCGTGCTCGCCTCGGCCGCGGTGGTCACCCGGGCCGGATACGGGCTCGGCTCCAGCGCTGCGGTGCTGTTCGCGCTGACGGCCCTGGTCGCCGCCGAGGTCCTCCTCCTGGCCCTGACCCGCCGCGCCGCCGGCACCCGCCACCTCGCCCACCGGCTCCGGCGGCTGGGGCTCACCCCGCAGGGAGTGATCGTCGTCCTCGGCGCGGGGGCCTTCTGCGGGGTGCTCGTCGCGGTCCTCGTGCACCTCGGGTGGCTCGCCGAGTCGGGGGTCCTCTGGGTGGTCGCGGGCGCCCTGGTCGTCGTACTCGCACTCCTTCGTGCGAAGCCGTCCCCGCAGGTCAGGCCTCGGTTGCGTGTAAGGAACGGATAAGAGTTGAGCCTCCATGACTCAGGTCTGTTGACCGAGCGGCGGACGTCATGCACACTTGAGTCCGTTCCACTCAAGTCAGCTGGAGGAAATCACCATGGCACGTGCGGTCGGCATCGACCTGGGCACGACGAACTCGGTCGTCAGCGTTCTGGAGGGCGGCGAGCCCACCGTCATCACCAACGCCGAGGGTGCCAGGACCACGCCGTCCGTCGTCGCCTTCGCGAAGAACGGTGAGGTGCTGGTCGGCGAGGTCGCCAAGCGCCAGGCGGTCACGAACGTGGACCGGACCATCCGCTCCGTCAAGCGCCACATGGGCACGGACTGGAAGGTCGAGCTCGACGGGAAGCCCTTCAACCCGCAGCAGATGTCCGCGTTCATCCTGCAGAAGCTGAAGCGCGACGCCGAGTCCTACCTGGGCGAGAAGGTGACCGACGCGGTCATCACCGTCCCGGCGTACTTCAACGACTCCGAGCGCCAGGCGACGAAGGAAGCCGGCGAGATCGCCGGTCTCAACGTCCTGCGGATCGTCAACGAGCCCACCGCGGCCGCGCTCGCGTACGGCCTCGACAAGGACGACCAGACGATCCTCGTCTTCGACCTCGGTGGCGGCACCTTCGACGTGTCCCTCCTGGAGATCGGCGACGGCGTCGTCGAGGTGAAGGCCACCAACGGCGACAACCACCTCGGTGGTGACGACTGGGACCAGCGCGTCGTCGACTACCTGGTGCAGCAGTTCAAGGCCGGCCACGGCGTGGACCTCGCCAAGGACAAGATGGCCCTCCAGCGCCTCCGCGAGGCCGCCGAGAAGGCCAAGATCGAGCTGTCGAGCTCCACCGAGACCTCGATCAACCTGCCCTACATCACCGCCTCCGCCGAGGGCCCACTGCACCTGGACGAGAAGCTCACCCGGGCTCAGTTCCAGCAGCTGACCGCGGACCTCCTGGAGCGCTGCAAGACCCCGTTCTTCAACGTCATGAAGGACGCCGGCGTCTCCATCAACGAGATCGACCACGTCGTCCTCGTCGGTGGCTCCACCCGGATGCCCGCCGTCGCCGACCTCGTGCGCGAGCTCACCGGCGGCAAGGACGCCAACAAGGGCGTCAACCCGGACGAGGTCGTCGCCATCGGCGCCGCCCTCCAGGCCGGTGTCCTCAAGGGTGAGGTCAAGGACGTCCTGCTCCTCGACGTGACCCCGCTGTCCCTCGGTATCGAGACCAAGGGCGGCATCATGACCAAGCTCATCGAGCGGAACACGACGATCCCGACCAAGCGGTCCGAGATCTTCACCACCGCCGAGGACAACCAGCCCTCCGTGCAGATCCAGGTCTACCAGGGCGAGCGCGAGATCGCGGCGTACAACAAGAAGCTCGGGATGTTCGAGCTGACCGGTCTGCCGCCGGCCCCGCGCGGTGTCCCGCAGATCGAGGTCGCCTTCGACATCGACGCCAACGGCATCATGCACGTGACCGCGAAGGACCTCGGCACGGGCAAGGAGCAGAAGATGACCGTCACCGGTGGCTCCTCGCTGCCGAAGGACGAGGTCAACCGGATGCGCGAAGAGGCCGAGAAGTACGCGGAGGAGGACCACGCCCGCCGCGAGGCCGCCGAGTCCCGCAACCAGGGCGAGCAGCTCGTCTACCAGACGGAGAAGTTCCTCAAGGACAACGAGGACAAGGTCCCCGGCGAGGTCAAGACCGAGGTCGAGGCCGCCGTCGAGGAGCTGAAGGCCGCGCTCAAGGGCGAGGACACCGCCGAGATCCGTACCGCCACCGAGAAGGTCGCGGCCGTCTCGCAGAAGGTCGGCCAGGCCATGTACGCCGACGCCAACGCCGCGCAGGCCGCGGGTGGCGCCGACGCCGGCACCGAAGCCCCCAAGGCCGACGACGACGTCGTGGATGCCGAGATCGTCGACGACGAGCGCAAGGACGGTGCCGCGTGACCGAGGAGACCCCGGGCTTCGAGGAGAAGCCCGACGTCCCCTCCGGCGCGACCCCCGACGACGCCGAGCCGAAGGCCGCCGCCCCCTCCTCGGAGGCGGGGGCGGCCCAGGCCGGGGACGCAACAGCACAGATCGCCGGTCTGACGGCCCAGCTGGACCAGGCCCGCAAGGCGCACGAAGAGCGCACCGCGGACCTCCAGCGGCTCCAGGCCGAGTTCCAGAACTACCGCCGCCGTGTGGAGCGGGACCGGATCACGGTCAAGGAGATCGCCGTCGCGAGCCTCCTGACCGAACTCCTGCCCGTGCTCGACGACATCGGCCGCGCGCGGGACCACGGCGAGTTCGTCGGCGGCTTCAAGTCCGTCGGGGAGTCGCTGGAGACCGTCGCGGCGAAGATGGGTCTGCAGCAGTTCGGCAAGGAGGGCGAGCCCTTCGACCCGACCATCCACGAGGCCCTGATGCACAGCTACGCGCCGGACGTCACCGAGACGACGTGCGTGGCGATCCTCCAGCCCGGGTATCGCTTCGGCGAGCGCACCATCCGCCCCGCGCGGGTGGCCGTCGCCGAACCTCAGCCGGGCGCGCAGCCGGTCAAGGCCGAAGGGGCCGACGAGACCACGACGGCCGGCGAGGACAAGGACAGCGGCCCTGAGGAGGGCTGAGGTCACCCGTATCGAGCGGAACACCGGAAAGGGGGCGCGTCGAGGATGAGCACCAAGGACTTCATCGAGAAGGACTTCTACAAGGTCCTCGGCGTCCCCAAGGACGCCACCGAGGCCGAGATCAAGAAGGCGTACCGGAAGCTCGCCCGCGAGTTCCACCCGGACGCCAACAAGGGCAACGCCAAGGCCGAGGAGCGCTTCAAGGAGATCTCCGAGGCGAACGACGTCCTCGGTGACCCCAAGAAGCGCAAGGAGTACGACGAGGCCCGCGCCCTCTTCGGCAACGGTGGCTTCCGCCCGGGGCCGGGCGCGGGCGGCGGCAACTTCAACTTCGACCTGGGCGACCTCTTCGGAGGCGGCGCCCAGGGCGGCGGCGCCGGGGGTTCCGGCGGCTTCGGCGGCGGCATCGGTGATGTCTTCGGCGGCCTGTTCAACCGGGGCGGTGCGGGCACCACCCGTACCCAGCCCCGGCGCGGCCAGGACATCGACACCGAGGTCACCCTGAGCTTCACCGAGGCCATCGAGGGGGCCACGGTGCCGCTGCGGATGTCCTCGCAGTCCCCGTGCAAGGCCTGCTCCGGCACCGGCGACAAGAACGGCACACCGCGGGTGTGCCCGACCTGCGTCGGCACCGGCCAGGTGGCGCGGGGTTCCGGTGGCGGCTTCTCCCTCACCGACCCCTGCCCGGACTGCAAGGGCCGCGGACTGATGGCCGAGCACCCCTGCATGGAGTGCAAGGGCAGCGGCCGCGCCAAGTCCTCCCGGACCATGCAGGTCCGTATCCCCGCCGGGGTGACGGACGGCCAGCGGATCCGGCTGCGCGGCAAGGGCGCACCGGGCGAGCGCGGCGGCCCGTCCGGCGACCTGTACGTCACCGTGCACGTCGACACGCACCCGGTCTTCGGCCGCAAGGGCGACAACCTCACGGTCACGGTCCCGGTCACGTTCACCGAGGCGGCCCTCGGCGGCGAGGTCAGGGTCCCCACCCTGGGCGGCCCCTCCGTCACGCTGAAGCTGCCGCCGGGCACGCCCAACGGCCGCACCATGCGCGCCCGGGGCAAGGGCGCGGTCCGCAAGGACGGCACCCGCGGTGACCTCCTGGTCACCGTCGAGGTGAGTGTCCCGACGGACCTGACGGGGAAGGCTCGTGACGCACTGGAGGCGTATCGCGAGGCGACCGCGGGCGAGGACCCGCGGGCGGAGCTGTTCCAGGCCGCGAAGGGAGCTTGATCGAGATGGACGGCCGTCGACGCAACCCGTATGAACTGACCGAGGAGACCCCGGTCTACGTCATCTCGGTGGCGGCCCAGCTCTCGGGCCTGCACCCGCAGACCCTGCGCCAGTACGACCGCCTGGGTCTGGTCTCCCCGGACCGCACCGCGGGCCGGGGCCGGCGCTATTCGGCCCGTGACATCGAACTGCTCCGCGCGGTGCAGGCGCTGTCGCAGGACGAGGGCATCAACCTCGCCGGCATCAAGCGCATCATCGAGCTGGAGAACCAGGTCGCCGCGTTGCAGTCCCGCGTCGCCGAGATGGAGGCCGCCCTGGAGGGCGCCGCCGCGGCGATGCAGCAGCGGGAGGCGGCGGTGCACGCGTCGTACCGCCGTGACCTGGTGCCGTATCAGGAAGTGCAGCAGACCAGCGCGTTGGTGGTGTGGCGGCCCAAGGGGCGGCAGGACTGACGCGGTCCGATCAAGATGAAAGGGGCCCGGAGGACGAACCTCCGGGCCCCTTCATCTGTGCGGGGTGGACTCAGCTGAACGTCCAGCTGCCCGCCGGGGCGGACTCGGTGCCGTCCGCGTAGAGGGCCGTCACCTTGTAGAAGACCGTGCTGTTCGACTTCGCGGTGCTGTCGGTGAACCAGTAGGGGTCGGTGCCCTGCACGTCGAAGAGCTGGACGTACGTCTGCGAGGGGTTGTCCCAGCGGTAGACGCGGTACCCGGTCGCGGTGCCGTGGGTGTCCGCGGACCCGTCGTAGTTCAGGTACACCTCACCGTTCGCGGCGTTCACCGTGAGGATGTCGGTCTCCTCGGCGTACATCTGGTCCGGCGTCATCTTGAACTCGTTGACGTCGTCCGTGGCCGCGGAGGCGAGATCGAGGGCGTTTCCGTCGCTGTCGACGGCGACGACCGCGTAGCGCAGGTTCTGGTCGTCGGGCAGGTTCGGATCCCGGTTGGAGGACTGCGTCGAGCCGTACACCAGGCTGTCGGTGATGTCGGTGTACGGCGACCAGACGCCGTCGGCGTCGACACTCCGGTAGACCTCGTAGTGGTCGAAGTCGTCGGCGGTGCTGTCGTCCCAGTCGAGCAGGATGCCGTTCTCGGCGGATGTCGCGACCAGACCGGTCACCGCGCCGGGCGGTGTGCGGTCACCCAGGTGCTGGACGGTGACGGAGGCCGAGGCGGGGCCCAGGTTGCCGTCGTCGTCCTCGGCGCGGACGTAGTAGGTGTACGTCGCGTCGACGTCGACGTCGTGGTCCACGAACTCGCCGGTGGCGTCGCCGATGTAGGCGCCGTCGCGGTAGACCCGGAAGTTCTCCAGGTCGGCGTCCTGGTCCCGGTTCCAGGACCAGGTCAGGGTGACGGCGGTGTCGCCGCTGGTGGCCGTCAGGTCGTCCGGGACGAAGGTCGGCGCGGTGTCGTCGTAGGTCTCGAACCCGGCGGTGCCGGAGACGGCCGACTCGTTGCCGTGCGTGTCGACGGCGGTGACGACGTAGTAGTACCAGTCGCCGGTCCTGGCCGGGGTATCGGCGAAGGAGGCGCTGGAGGGGGTGCCGATCAGGTTCTCGGCGGTCGGCACGACGGGCTGGGACGTCGAGCGGTACACCCGGTAACCGGCCAGGTCCGACTCGGAGTTGCCGTCCCAGGACAGCGTCACCGTGTCGACCGGTCCCACGCCCCAGTTCTCCTCCACACCGGCCGGCGCGGAGGGGGCGGTGGTGTCGGCGGTGGCCTTGACGGTGGTGACCGCCTTGTCGGTGGAGCCGGCGGAGGTGTTGCCGGCCTTGTCGTAGGCGCGGACCTCGTAGTAGTAGGTGTCGCCGTTCTTCGGTGGGGTGTCCGTGTACGAGGTGGCGGTGGTCGTGGTCAGCCGCGTCCACGTGTCACCGGTGCGGCGGTAGACCTTGTACCCGGCGAGGTCCATCTCCTTGTTCTTCGCCCAGGTGAGTTCGGCCTCGCCGGTGGTCTCGTCGTACGTCACCGAAGTGCCGGTCGGGGCAAGGGGCTTGACCTTGTCGGCGGTGGCCGAGGTGCGGGGCGTGTAGCCGAACTTGACCTTGGCGGAGCCGGTCCAGTTGACGTAGTCGATCCGCAGGGTGTGCTTGCCCTTGGGGACGGTGACGTTGACGGTCTTGCTCACCGTGGTGGAGGTGTTCTTCCACAGGTCGATCTTGCGGGCGTTGTCGGTGCCGGGGTCGAGGTAGACGCGGATGCCGTCGAGTCCGGAGGCGGAGAACGTGAACGGGCCGCCGGAGCCGAAGTCCCTCGTCACCGTCCACCGCACGCCGAAGTTGTTCGACGGCAGGCCCGAAGCCGGTGCCTTGGTGCCCCAGTTCTGGTCGACGGCGCTGTCGCAGTCGGTCTTCTTCGGCGTTCCGGAGAAGCTCGTGTTCGCGAAGAACTGCCGCTTGAAGACCGGCGAGGCGCAGGTCGTCGCGGCGGAGGCGGGCGTGAGCGTGAGCAGGGTGCCCGCAGTGGCGAGGACGACGGCGGTCGCGGTGGCCGTGGTCGTACGTCTGGCTGGGTTCATCGGTTCCTTCGGTCGTGATCGTCAACGGAAGGCAAAGCCGTTGACGATCACGACCGACCGGACCGCGCATTGGTTGTACGGCGTACTCAGGGAAACGCGTCGAAGACGCTGTCGACGGCCGCCGTCCACATCGACTCCGCGCCCGTGCCGAACGCGGCGGCCAGCGCGTACCCGACGGCCGCGTCCATGGCGTCCGGCTTGGCGTCCGAGCGCCAGTCGGCTGCCACCCGGCCGTCGCCCTTCGAGTGGAAGTCGCCCAGCCGCCGCCCGTCGCGCAGCAGTCGGCTGTCCGGCATGGAGTCGGGCACCAGCCGCCAGTGCCGGCCCGCGTGCCGGACGTCGACCCGGTACGAGCGCCGGATCAGCCGTCCCCGGCCGGGGGCCAGCGCGGCCGCCTCGCCTCCGACGGTGAGGATGAGCAGACCGGCGTCCCGGGTGCCGATCGGGGTGTGCTCGTCGGCCTTGGTGCCGTTCGCCCGGCTCAGCACGACCCGCGGTATCGCCTCGCCCTCGACGACGACCTCACCCCGCCGGCTGTTCAGACGGACGGTGAGCGGGCCGAAGAGGGCGTCCGTGACGGAGCCTTCGCTGATGGTCATACCGTCCTCGTGGAGTCGTCAGGAGTTCGGAGCTCTGACTGTCCAGTCGCCCGCCGGCAGGTGTTCGGTTCCGCTGCCGGGGGTGCGGCGGCAGCCGCCCGACCCGCGGCTACGGCGTGGAGACCGCGTAGTCGCCCGCCGGCACGGACTCGGTGCCGTCCGCGGCCAGGGTGGTCACCCAGTAGAAGGACGCGGTGCCGCGCAGGGCGCCGGTGTCGTGGTACGAGGTGACATCGCCGGCGACGTCGGCGATCTTCTCGTACGCCTCGGTGGCGGTGTTCCAGCGGTAGACGCGGTAGCCGGTCGTCTCCTGGGAACCGGCGCTCCAGTTCCAGTCGAGGAGATTGCCCTCGTCACCCTCCGCCCCGGACGCGTCCAGTTCCAGCGGAGAACCCTCCGGAGTCACGACGCCCGGCGTCACGTCGAGTTCCGTCGCCGTGACGATGTTGGCCTCGCCCGCCGTCTTCCAGGCGGACCACCAGTTGTCGTCGTACGCGTCCACGAAGAGGCAGGCCTCCTCGCCGTCGGGCAGCGTCGCGTACTCGTAGGACGTGGTGTCGGCGGACAGCCACTCCACCTCGTGCACGGAGCAGACCTTCTCCTCGTCGTCGCCCAGGAGTTCACCCCGGTAGACGACGTAACGCCCCAGGTCGGGCGCCGGGTTCGGGTCCCAGGACAGCGAGAAGCCGTACCCGGTCGGTGTGACCTCCAGCCCCGTCACCGCGGGCGGCGCGGTGGTGTCCGGGCGGGTGGTCGTGACGGCGGCGGAGCGCGCGGACTCGTTGCCGGCCGCGTCGAGGGCGGTCACCCGGTAGGTGTACGTGCTCTCCTCGGCCGCCGAGGTGTCCAGGTACGAGGCCGTCGTCGGGTCGCCGATCCCGACGTACGAACTGCTTCCCTTCGGCGCCCGGTACACCCGGTAGGACGCCGCTCCGGCGACCTCGGTCCACTCGATCTGGATTCCGGAGAGCGAGAGGGAGGTGTCCAGCCCGGTGGGCACGGCGGGCGCGGTGCGGTCGGCCGTGGTGACGAGCTGGTCCGCCGTACCCGCCGACTCGTTGCCCGCCTTGTCGTACGCGCGCACCTCGTAGTAATAGCTCGCGCCGGTCACCGGAAGCGTGCCGTCCGTGTACGAGGTCGCGGTGGTCGTGGTCAGCGACGTCCAGGCGTCGCCGGTGCGCCGGTAGACCCGGTACCCGGCGAGGTCCATCTCCTTGTTCTTCGCCCAGGTCAGCTTGGCCTTGCCGGTCGCGGAGTCGTAGGCGACGGAAGTCCCGGTCGGGGCAAGGGGCTTGACCTTGTCGGCGGTGGCGGAGGTGCGGGGCGTGTAGCCGAACTTGACCTTGGCGGAGCCGGTCCAGTTGACGTAGTCGATCCGGAGGGTGTGCTTGCCCTTGGGGACGGTGACGTTGACGGTCTTGGAGACGGTCGTCGTGACGTTCTTCCAGAGGTCGATCTTGCGGGCGTCTGCTGTGCCGGGGTCCAGATAGACCCGGATGCCGTCCAGACCGGAGGCGGCCAGGGTGAACGGGCCGCCGCTGCCGAAGTCCCTCGTCACGGTCCAGCGGACGCCGAAAGTGTCCTTCGGCAGCCCGGAAGCCGGGGCGCCCGTGCCCCAGTTCTGGTCGATCACGCTGTCGCAGTCCGTCTTCTTCGGTGTCCCGGAGAAGCCGGTGTTCGCGAAGAACTGCCGCTTGAAGACCGGCGAGGCGCAGGTCGTCGCGGCGGACGCGGGCGTGATCGTGAGCAGGGTGCCCGCGGTGGCGAGCACGACGGCGGTGGAGGCCAGGGCCGTCGTACGTCTGGCTGGGTTCATGCGGTCCTTCAGTCCTGTTCGGCGACGCGCAAGATCAGGCGTCGCGGAACAGGACCCCCTGGGCGATGGATTGGTTGTACGCCGCCGCCCGATCATGATCACTTTTAGATCACGCTTTCTTCGTCACGAAGTTCCCTTATCTAAAAAAATCACCATCGATCTCCCTGTTCTGAGTAAAGGCTCGATAAAGATCGCGTGTATATCTCGTTCCTCATCCCTCACGAATCCAACCGGGGGAACCTGAATGGGAGTTGGAGTGCAGGACAGAAACCGAAGACGTTGGGTCACGGCCGCCGCGGCGATGACGCTGGCCGGCCTTCTGGCGGGCGACCCGTTGGTCTCGTCGCCCGCTGCGCAGGGCACCGGCGCGCAGCAGGACATAGTGAACAGCCCGGCTCGCGCCGTCACGCTCGGTGATGACGCGCCGGACATAGCCGAGCTGCTGGGCCTCAGTGAGGAGCAGGCGGCCCGGCGTAACGCGAAGATCAACGGCAAGCGCGTCGAGCTGGTCTCGCGGCGCAGCGAGACGTCCACCGTGTACGTCAATCCGGACGGAACCTTCACGGCCGAGTCGTTCGCCGGGCCGGTCAGGATCAAGCAGGACGACGGCTCCTGGCAGGACATCGACACCGAACTGTCCGACGAGGGCGCCGCGTTGGAGCCGGTGGCCGCGGCCGCCGACATCACCGTCTCGGACGGCGGCGACAAGAAGCTGGCCTCGGTCTCCGCAGGCGGCGCCTCGATGGCGCTGGGCTGGGAGGAGACCCTGCCCACGCCGACGGTGAAGGACGACACCGCCGCCTATGACCTGGGCGAGGGGCAGACGCTGACCGTCACCGCCCTGAAACAGGGCTTCTCCCAGAGCGTCCTCCTGGACTCGGCGCCCACCGGCGAGCTCGTCTACCGCATCCCCGTCACCCTCAAGGGCCTGACGCTGTCCGAGGCCGACTCGGGACGCCTGCTGCTGAAGGACGCGGCGGGGAAGCTGGTCGCCGAAGCGCCCGCGCCGATGATGTGGGATTCCTCGAAGGACGCGAAGTCCGGCGAGTCCAAGAACCTTGCCCTGGTCGACACCGAGATCGAGACCGCCGCCGACGGCTCCCAGACCCTCGTACTCGCCCCGGACGCCGACTACTTCGCGCAGGACCTGACCTATCCGGTCACCGTCGACCCCACCTCCACCCTGGCCGTCACCACCGACACCTGGGTGGCCACCAACTACAACGACTCGCAGGTCTCCTCGACCGAGCTGAAGTCGGGCACGTACAACGCCGGTGACACGGTGGCCCGTTCGTATCTGAAGTTCGACGTGTCGGGCTACGAGGGCGTCCACGTCATCGACACCGACCTGGCGCTGTACTCGTACTGGTCCTCCTCCTGCGACGTCGGCACCGGCACCGCGGTGCGACGGATCACCGAGTCCTGGTCGTCGTCCACGATCACGTGGGCCGACAAGCCCGCCGCCACCACCACGGGCCAGGTGATCAACACCGCGTCCAAGGGGTACTCCACCAGCTGCCCGGCCGGCACGATGAACTTCGACATCGACACCATCGTCCGTGCGTGGACGAGCGGATCCGCCTCCAACCACGGGCTGTTGGTCCGCGGCACCGACGAGACCGACTCGCTGACCTGGCGGCGTTTCCGCTCCGCCAACTACGTCTCCGGCGACGGCTCGACCGAGCCGCACCTGACGATCACGTACAACTCGTACCCCGAGACCCCCGGCACTCCCGTCCTGTCGCCGTCCACCACCAGTGGCGGCGCCAAGGTGGTCACCTCGCTCACGCCGGTCCTGTCGACGATGGTGAACGACGCCGACCCGCAGCGTCAGCGTGCTCAGTACGCCATCGAGCCCGACCCGGCGTACAACGACACGACCTACACGCTCACCGCCGACACCCCCTACGTGGACAGCATGGAGACCGCCGCTCTCGCCGTGCCCGAGGAGACGCCGCTGGTCGACGGCACCCATCTGCGGGTGCGGGCCCGGGCCTACGACGGCACCGACTACTCGACGGCGTGGGGCTCCTGGCAGACCTTCACGGTCGACACCTCCAAGGCTCCCGCGCCGGAGGTGCCCACGGACCCGGCGACCGGAGCCACCGAGACCACCACCCCGCTGCTCACGGGCGTCGTGACAGCGGCCGGTAACGGTGCCCTGAGCGCCGAGTACCTGCTGTCCGACGCGTCGGGCAACCCGGTGGGAAGCACCCTCACCGCCGGTACCCAGGACGGCGACCGGGCCGTTGCCATGGTGCCGGACGGTCTGCTCACCGACGGCGCCACCTACAAGTGGAAGATGCGCGCCTGCGCCGACGGTGTGTGCTCCGCCTACACCCCTCTGAAGACGTTCACCCTGGACGTGGTCGAGGAGGAGACGGAAACCTCCGCCACCACGGGCACCGCGCCCGAGGCGGTCACCGACCTCAAGGCCGTGGCCGGCGATCACGGCGCCCTGGTGACCTGGTCCGCGGCGGTGTTCACCGGTGACACGGACGACGTCGTCACGTACACCGTCACCGCCGTGGCCGCCGACGGCACGACGGCCGGGACGAAGACCACCACAGGCCGGTCGGCCGTCTTCACCGACCTCGACGAGGGTGTCTCATACTCCTTCAAGGTCACCGGGCAGAACGACTACGGCACGAGCCCGGCCGCCACATCCAACACCGTGGTCCCCGTCGCTCTGGTGGACGGGACGTCCGCGTACGAGATCGCTGTGAGCGCCTACCACTTCGCCCGGGAAGGCCTGGTCTCCGGCAGCTACACCGACTCTGCCGACGCCGCGAGCAACAGCTTCTACGGCCCGCAGTTCGTCGACCTGCTCGCCAGGGACCAGGAGTCGCTCCTGCGGGAGCGGATCGCCGTCTCCGAGGACGACACGGACAGCGACCCGGAGGAGGCCTCGTTCAGTGACGTGCTGGCCATCCCGTCGGCCGACGGCAGCACCGTCACCCTGCGCGCGACGGTGACCAGCACGAACGTCGTCGTGACCGACGTGAGCACCGAGGCAGCCGACCCCACGGACGAGACGGGCAGCTTCGACATGCGCTACACCCTCAGCGCCGGTGCGGAGCCTGAACTGCTCTCCGAGGTCAGCGCGTCCGCCGAGGAGATGGCGGTACGGCCGACCCGCGCCGCGCTCGTCGATCTCGGTAACGCCATCGAGGGGGAGATCATCGAGGACACCGATCCCTCGGCGTTCGACGGTGACTCCACGGACGATGGCAGCGAGACCACCAGCACCGCGGCCACGGTCTCCTTCGACGCCCAGCAGGCAGGCACCTACCTCCGTACCGGAGCGGCCACGTGGGCCGTGGGCCACTGGAACTCGCCCGAGATGTATGACGCGGACTGCACGAACTTCGTCTCCCGCGCCATCCACTACGGCGGTGACGTCAGGATGAAGGGCAAGGGGAACGGGACCTACAAGGACACGGACCTCTGGTGGTACGAGCCGAGCACCTTCTTCCGCGATCAGACCATGACCTGGATCAACGCGAGTTACTTCAGGAAGTTCATGCTGAAGCACATGCTTCACTCGAAGCGCACCACCAGCACCGCGTTCGTGGGTGACGTGATCTTCTACGACTGGACGAACGACGGCAAGATCGACCACACGTCGATCATCACCAAGATCAGCAACGGGAAGATCTATGTGACGCAGCACACCAAGGCCTACAAGTACCGCAGCCTGGCGGCGCAGAAGAAGGTCAAGCCGAAGATGAAGATCTGGATCTACCGGCCCAAGCCGAAGTGGTACTGAGCTGAGGGGCCCGGAGGTTCACCGAATCTCCGGGCCCCTTCGCTACGCGACGGGCTCGGTGACCGTGATGTAGGAGAAGTCCTCGCCGCTGGTGAGACGGGAGTTGCCACCTTCGTCCACGGCGACGACTGCCCAGCGGACGGTCTCGCCCTGGGGGGCGTAGATCTCGTGGGAGTAGTACAGAGTCGGCTCGTCCACCCAGGACTGCCGGACCTCGCCCCACAGTTCGTACTGCCAGCCGCCGTCGACCAGAACACCCCGGTGGACCTCGTAGTGGTCGACGTCCTCCTCGGCGCTGCGCTGCCAGGCGAGTTCGATGTCGGTGCCGTTGATTTCGCCGCGCAGACCGCCGACGGCGGCCGGGGCGAGACCTGAGGCGGGTGCGGTACCGGTGACCGGGGCCGACGGGGCGGATTCCTGGTCCTGGGTGTCCACGGCTGTGACCGTGTATGTGTACGAGGCGCCCTGCTGGACGCCCGAGTCCGTGTACGAGGTCTTCGTGGCGCCGACCTCGTCGACGAGCAGGCCGTCGCGGTAGACCCGGAAAAGGCCGATGTCGCGCGTGACGGGGCTGGTGGGCGCCTTCCAGGACAGCGTGACGCCGGTGCCCGCCTGTGTCGTGGCGGTGAGGCCGGTAGGCGCGGACGGTGCCCAGTCGCCCCTTTCGGCGATGGTGGACGTGGACCTGGCGGACCTGTTTCCGGCGGTGTCGACCGCGGTGACCCAGTAGCTGTACATGAGGCGGTCCTCGACCTTGGTGTCGAGCCATGACGCGCCGCTCACCCTGGCCACCTGCACCACCGGTTCGTCCTGGCCGTCGGTCTCCCAGCGCCGGTGCACGAGGTACTCCGCCGCCCCCGCGACCGCGTTCCAGGACACCGTGACCCCCGGCTGACCGTCGGCGACGCCGACCCCGGTGGGTATCACGGGAGCGGTTCTGTCGGCCGTGGTGACGGGCTTGTCAACGCTGCCGGCGGACTCGTTGCCGGCCCTGTCGTAGGAGCGGATCTCGTAGTAGTAGGTCGCGCCGGTCGTGGGCGGAGCGTCCGTGTACGAGCCGGCCGTGGTCGTGGTCAGCTTCTTCCAGATGTCGTCGCCTTTGAGCCGCCGGTAGACCTTGTACCCGGCGAGGTCCATCTCCTTGTTCTTCGCCCAGGTCAGCTTGGCCTTGCCGGTCGTGGAGTCGTAGGCGACGGAAGTCCCGGTCGGGGCAAGGGGCTTGACCTTGTCGGCGGTGGCGGAGGTGCGGGGCGTGTAGCCGAACTTGACCTTGGCGGAGCCGGTCCAGTTGACGTAGTCGATCCGGAGGGTGTGCTTGCCCTTGGGGACGGTGACGTTGACGCTCTTGCTCACCGTGGTGGAGGTGTTCTTCCACAGGTCGATCTTGCGGGCGTTGTCGGTGCCGGGGTCGAGGTAGACGCGGATGCCGTCGAGGCCGGAGGCGGAGAACGTGAACGGGCCGCCGGAGCCGAAGTCCCTCGTCACCGTCCACCGCACGCCGAAGTTGTTCGACGGCAGGCCGGACGCGGGGGCGCCGGACCAGGTCTGGTCGACGGCGCTGTCGCAGTCCGTCTTCTTCGGGGTGCCGGAGAAGGCGGTGTTCGCGAAGAACTGCCGTGTGAAGACCGGCGAGGCACAGGTCGTCGCGGCGGCCGCCGGCAGGGCGGTGAGCAGGGTGCCCGCGGTGGCGAGCACGACGGCGGTGGAGGCCAGGGCCGTCGTACGTCTGGCTGGGTTCATGCGGTCCTCTGAGCGGAGTGGGAACGGCGGGCGTGGGCCGTCGTGATCACGACTCGCGAGGAACCGCGTTGGTTGTGCTGTCTTTGCCGGTGCGTGGGGTGTCCTGAGGCCACGGATCTACACGGAAGCTACACGCGTTAACGTTGCTATCTCATTTGACGGTTGCTTCTTGACGGATTCGTGAAGGCCGCGTTGGCTTCCGTCAGCTGGGTGTGCAATATGCGCCCACGTCCGGAAGGCACCAGAAGTGAGCTCCCCAATGCGTCGTACCGCCATATGCGTGGCCGTGTCATCGATGGCCCTCTCGCTCTCCGCCTGCGGGGCGCTGGGAGTCTCGGGGGACAGTGCGGACGCGACTCCGACCAAGGGCGACGACGTCACCGTGGGTGTGCTGATGCCGGAGCGGACGAACTCGCGGTACGAGGAGTTCGACTACCCGATCATCCAGAAGAAGGTCGCCGAGCTCACCGACAAGAAGGGCAATACGGTCTACGCCAACGGCGAGGCCGACGCGGCCAAGCAGGCGACCCAGATGGAGAAGATGATCTCCGACAAGGTCGACGTCATCCTGCTGGACGCCGTGGACTCCAAGAAGATCGCGTCCACGGTGAAGAAGGCGAAGGACGCGGGCATCCCCGTCATCGCCTACGACCGTCTCGCCGAGGGCCCCATCGACGCGTACGTCTCCTTCGACAACGAACTCGTCGGCGAGGTGCAGGGCCGCACCCTCGTGGAGTCGCTGGGCTCGGACATCGACACCTCCGACAAGATCGTGATGATCAACGGCTCGCCCTCCGACCCGAACGCGGGCCAGTTCAAGGCGGGCGCGCTCTCCGAGATCAACGGCAAGGTGACGATCTCCGAGACGTACGACGTCGACGGCTGGAAGCCGGAGATCGCCAAGAAGGACATGGCCGAGGCGATCAAGTCGATCGGCAAGGACAACATCGCCGCCGTCTACTCCGCCAACGACGCCATGGCCGAGACCGCCATCGAGGCCATGGAGGAGGCGGGCATCACCGACCTGCCGCCGATCACCGGCCAGGACGCGGAACTGAGCGCCGTGCAGCGGATCGTCACCGGCGAGCAGTACATGAGCGTGTACAAGTCCTACCCGCTGGAGGCCGAGGCCGCCGCGGAGATGGCCGTGGCCAAGGTCCAGGGCAAGGACATCCTGTTCGACTCCCTCACCCAGGACTCCGTCGACAGCCCCACCGACAAGGGCATCCCGGCGCAGCTGGTGACCGTGTCCGCGCTCACGCAGGCGAACATCAAGAGCACGGTCGTCGCCGACGGCATCTACACCGTGGACCAGATCTGCACCGCCAAGTACGCGGCGGCCTGCGCGGCGATCAAGCTCAAGTAGGTCAGCCCGGGACCGGCTTCACCGGCACCAGCACCCCGTTCGGCGCCCGTCCGATCGGCACGGTGCTGGTGAAGCTGGACGGGTCGTTGTCCCCCGAGACGCGCAGGCCGGTGACCTCGGCGTCCTTGGGGACGTCGTACCAGAGCTCGACCTCCATCAGGGTGTGGCCGCCGAGCTTCACCGTGTCCGACTGGCGCCGCACCGCCATCGCGAAGGAGTCGGGCCGGGCCCGGACGCCGGTGACGCCCGCGAGGCGCTGCCGGGCCGACTCGTAGACGTGGTAGTTCGGGTCCCGGTTCTCCACCCGCAGCCGGGCGGCGCAGAACTGCCCCTGCGGCGGCGCGTCGGCGTGCGATCCGGTCACCCCGGTGATGCCGCAGTGCAACGACAGGACGGTGAAGGTGAGATGCCCGTCCTTGTACGCCCGTGAGGGGCTCTGGGAGGGGGACGCGGAGGACGGCGGCGACCCGCCGGAGTCCCCGCCCCCGCAGCCGGCGAGGAGCAGCAGGGCGAGCACGGGGACCGTACGACGGAGCAGGCGCGCTGTCGGCATACGGGCGATTGTGCGCCCCGGGTGGGGAGAAGTGAACGTTCTGGGCGCTTCGGCCCGCGGGGGCTGTGGGTGGCAAGGGCAAGATCAAGAACTGGTCTAGGATGCCGGGCTGTCATGTCTCGAACACGGGGGAAGAACATGCCGGTCACGACCCTGCTGCCCATGAACCTGCCGCTCACGAACACGCCGCCCATCAAGGGGCGCCGCGTGCGCACGCGTGCCGCGGTCGTCGGGCTGTCGCTGTCCATGGCGCTGCTGACGGGCTGCGGCGGCGGCGACGGCACCGAGTCCGCCGCCGACGGCGGCGAGAAGCCCTCCGGGAAGCCGGTGGCGAGCGGCCCGGCGTACCAGGGCGCCGCCCTGCCCGGCTACGCGCGGAAGGCCGCCTGGAGCCTGCCCACGGACAACCCCGAGCTCGGTGTCCTCGACCTCGGCGCGGTCCTGCTGTTCGCCAGGGACGCGAGCGGCGAATACCTCACCGACGCCACCGTGGACGGCGAGCCCGACGACGTCAACCGCGTCCTGTTCTCCTCCGACGAGGCGCAGAAGGTCACGCTGGAGTTCCGGGACGTCAGGACCGGCGCGGTCACCAAGACCCTCGGCGTGACCGCGCAGTCGGTCGAGGGCGTCACCTGGAAGGACGGCGCCCCGGCGATCGCCGTCGGCACGTCCGCGACGAAGGAGTCCGACGGTCTGACCCAGGAGGAGACGACCACCTCGGCGACCCTGTACTCCGTCGACGGCACGAAGCTGGGCGAGACGTCCGGCTACGGGTTCGGCCACGTCGTCGCCGGTTACGCGGTCGCCGCGGCCGACGGGGCCGTGACCCTCACCCCGGTCGGCGGCGGCACCGCCCGCACGGTCCCCTGCAACGGCGACGACGACGCCGAGTGCGACTTCGACGCCGAGACGGGCATCGCGAGCGGCGACAAGACCTTCGCCCCGGTGATCGCGGGCGGCTACTACCCGGGCTTCGAGGCGGCCGGCAACTACGACTACGACCCCTCCGACGTCACCCTCAACGACCTGACCACCGGCAAGCAGGTCTGGTCCTCCGCCGACGCCGAGGTGCCCAAGGGGGTCGTCCTCGACGACGGCGAGCCGAGGGACCGCACGATCCGGGTCGTGAAGGTCAGCGACGGCAAGCTCCTGGTCGCCTGGAAGAAGGACATCGGCCTCAGCCCCGCCCCCCAGGTCTACGCCTGGTACGACCTGGCGAGCGGCGCCCTGACCGCGTCCTACGAGGGCGGGCAGCTCGTCGTGTACTCGGCCGACGGCTCGCTCGCCGCCCTGGACAAGAGCGAGTTCGACACCGGCTTCGACGGCACGGCGCTCTGGAAGACGGCCGACGGCAGCCGTCTGTGGGCCCAGGAGGAGGGCGAGAACGCGCTCGACCCGATCCGCTTCTCCGGCAACGGCGAGGTGCTGTACGGCAGCACGGGTGACGGCGAGCTGGCCGTGGACGTCAAGACCCGCAAGGTGCTCGCGAAGGACCTGACCGCCGTCCCGGACGTGAACGCGCGGACCGGGTACGGGTATCTGGCCACGGAGGACGGCTTCTTCGTCTTCGCACCGGCGTAGTCGCGCCGAGGGGGAGGGGCGGGGCCGGGCACTACCACCCGGCCCCGCCCCTCCCGTTCACGCCACCCGCGTGAACTCCACCGTCACCTCCGGCGGTCCGCCGGGCACACCCCGGTAGATGCCCTTGTGGGGTGTCACGTCGTCGTAGTCCCGGCCGCGCCCCACGACCACGTGCGACTCGGCGGCCCGGGTCCGGTTGGTCGGGTCGTAGCCGCACCAGTCGCCCGCCCAGTACTCGATCCAGGCATGGCTCTGGCCCGCGACCGGCCGGTGCAGCTCCGCCTCCCGCTCGGGGTGGAGATAGCCGGAGACGTACCGCGCGGGCAGGCCCACACCCCGCAGCAGGCCCAGGGTGAGATGGGTGATGTCCTGGCAGACACCGGCGCCCTGCTCCCAGGCCTCGGCGGCGGAGGTGTTCACGCTCGTGGCGCCGGGGAGGTAGGAGACCCGGTCGGCGACCAGGGCGGAGACGGCGACGGCGGCCTCGTGCGGGTCGAGGCCCGCCGCGGCCTTGCGCGCCTTCTTCACGAGCTTCGCGGGGACGGTCGTACGGCCTGTGGGGCCGGCGAACTCCAACAGGCGGGAGTTCACGGTCCGTTCGGCCACCCGCTCCCAGTCGGGGGCGGTCGGCAGGGGTTCCGGCGGGGACGTCTCGACCAGGCTGGAGGCCGTGATGGTGAGGTCCGCGTGGGGGTCCATCAGGTCGAAACCGGTGACCTGGGTGCCCCAGTAGTCCCAGTACGACCAGGTCGCGGTGGCCGGGGTGACGGTGACCCGGGAGTCCAGCGTGGTCTGCCCCGGCAGCGTCAGCGGGGTCATCCGGACCTCGTTGTGCGAGGAGACGGCGGCCTGGGCGTACGAGACGCGGGTGATGTGCCGGATACGGAGGCGACTGGTCATGTCAGGCTCCTTCCTGGGCCCACTCGACGGGCCCCTGGTACGGGAAGAACCGCTCCGCCACCGCCTCCGCCGAGGCCATGCAGGCCTGCTGCAAGTCGCCCAGCAGAGCCGGAAGCTGATCCTGGAGGGCGTGCGAGTCGAGGTACTCCAGGCGGGTGCGCAGCCGGCCGATCGGGCGTCGCGCCGGGTCCTGGCGGGGGCGGCCGAGGGCGCTGAGGCACTCCTCAGCGGTGGTCAGCGCGTGCAGTGCCGAGCGCGGGAAGCCCCGGTCCAGGAGCAGGAACTCGGCCACCCGCGCGCTGTCGCCGAAACCGCTGTGCACGCGCGCGTACGCCTCGTCGGCGCCGGACGCGCTCAGCAGCGTCGTCCAGTCGGGCGCGTGCGCGGCGTCCAGGACCCGCACGGACAGCAGCCGTACGGTCATGTCCACCCGCTCCAGGCTGCGGCCGAGGACCACGAACCGCCAGCTGTCGTCCCGGCTCATCGTGGAGTCGGCGAGCCCGAAGAACAGCGCGGCACGCGCGCGTACCAGCTCCAGATAGGCGTAGGGGCCCGTCCGCCGGGCCGCGCGCCGCCGGTCGGCGAGCGCGTGCCAGGTCGAGTTGAGGCACTCCCACATCTCGGAGGAGACGGCCTCACGGGCGCTGCGGGCGTTCAGCCGCGCCGCGCCCAGCGCGCCCTCGATCGAGCAGGTCGAGCGGGCGTCGAAGGCGAGCTGGTCGAGGACCTGCTGCATGTCGACGCGCTGGTCGCCGGCGTCGACGCCGAGGATCGCGTACAGCGACCGGCAGGCCGCGTCCTCGTCGCGCCAGGGGTCCTCCAGCATGCGGTGCAGATACGCGTCGAGGATGCGCCCGGTGGCGTCCGCCCGCTCGACATACCGCCCGGTCCAGGTCAGCGCCTCGGCTATCCGGGAGAGGATCACGTCGCTCACTGCTGCTGCGCTCCTTCCTGTACGACGGTGGGGGTGCCGTCGGGTCCCAGCTGGCGCGGGGCGACGTCCGGCAGTGTCCCGGGGCTCACCGGCTCGGGTGTCTCCGCCGGGCCCTCGGCGAGGACCCAGGTGTCCTTGGAGCCGCCGCCCTGGCTGGAGTTGACGATCAGGTTGCCCTCCTGGAGGGCGACGCGGGTGAGACCGCCGGGCAGGACCCAGATGTCGTCGCCGTCGTTGACGGCGAAGGGCCTGAGGTCGATGTGGCGGGGTGCCATGCGCTCGCCGGCGAGGGTGGGGGAGGTGGACAGGGCGACGGGCCGCTGGGCGATGTAGCCGCGCGGGTCGGCGATGACGGCCTTCCTGGTCTTCTCCAGGGTCGCCTTGTCCGCCTTGGGCCCGATGACGATGCCCTGGCCGCCGGCCCCGTCGACGGGCTTGATGACGAGCTGGTCGATCTGGTCGAGGACGGCGTCCAACTGCCCCGGCTCGTCGGGCCGGAAGGACTCGACGTTGGGGAGCACGGGCTCCTCGCCGAGGTAGTACCGGATCAGGTCGGGGACGTAGGTGTAGAGCAGCTTGTCGTCGGCGATGCCGTTGCCCACGGCGTTGGCGAGGGTGACGTGGCCCGCCATGGCCGCGCCCATGATCCCCGGGCAGCCGATCACCGAGTCGGGCCTGAAGTGCAGCGGGTCGAGGAAGTCGTCGTCGAGACGCCGGTATACGACATGGACGGGCACCTCGCCGCGGGTGGTGCGCATCCACACCCGGTTGTTGCGGCACACCAGGTCGTGCCCCTCGACGAGCTGCACGCCCATCAGCCGGGCCAGCAGGGCGTGTTCGAAGTAGGCCGCGTTGCTGGGCCCGGGGGTGAGCACGACGACCCGGGGATCCTGGGTGCCCCCGGGGGCGGCGGCCCGCAGCGTGGCGAGGAGCCGCTGCCCGTAACCGTCGACGGGCAGGACGTGCTGCTCGGCGAAGAGGGAGGGGAAGACCCGGGTCATGGCCCTGCGGTTCTCGATGACGTACGAAACCCCGCTGGGCACCCGTACGTTGTCCTCCAGCACCCGGAAGTCCCCGGCCTCGTCCCGTACGAGATCGATCCCGGCGACATGGATCCGGACACCGCCGGGTGGCTCGACCCCGTGGGCGGCCCGGTGGAAATGGGGGGAGTTGAGAAGGAGGCGCCAGGGCACCACACCGTCCTCGAAGGCCCGGCAGTGCCCGTAGGCGTCGGCGAGATACGCCTCCAGGGCCCGCACCCGCTGACTCACCCCGCGTTGTACGAGATCCCATTCGAGGCCGTCCAGGATCCTGGGCACGAGGTCCAGCGGCCAGGGCCGCTCCTCGCCCGCGAAGGCGTAGGTCACGCCCCGGTCGGTGAAGGCCCGGGCCATCTGGTCGGCGCGGAAGCGCAGTTCACTCGGCTCGATCGGCTGAAGGGCCGCCAGCACCGGCTCATAGGCGGTCCTGACCTCACCCGGCCGCACAAACATCTCGTCCCACGCGTCGGCCAACGCGTACGCGTCAAATATGTCCGCCATGAGGGGACGTTAGAGGCGATACGTAACGCGGTGATCACCCGCGCATTTCGGGCAGCGCACGCGGAGAGCGGGATTCCTTTTGCGGAGGCCTTCTGTGGGTACGGCCCACGGGCATCAGCTTGTTGCAACTCGACGGGCGGAGGCGCGGATAATCAGGTGCATACAGGTGGTTTCCCTCGGTCACAGTGGACGGAGCCGTGTTGCGGAGCAGGACCGGTCCGCGCATAGTTGCGGACCCGTAGGGGTGTGTCCGTGCCACGAGCGCGCGCACGCCGGGCACAAGAGGCTGGATGCGGGGGTGGGCTGGGCGATGGCCGGGCACGGGACGGACGAGCACCCACACGGTGCTGACCGACTGTGCGAGGCCGGGGATCGCGTGTATTCCCGGGCCGTACGGCGCGGACGCGTGCCCCGCGAGGACGCCGAGCCGGTTCCCTGTCTGCTGGAGCTGGCGCTGCTGCACCCGGACCCCGACGACATGGACTGGCTCGTGCCGACCTCCCCTCAGGAGGTCATGACACGGCTGCTGCGCGGGGTCCACGACGAGGTGAGCGCGAGTCAGCGGCGGATGGGCTCGGCGGTGGCCGCCTTCGAGTGGTACGCCGGACTGGCGCCGCAGCAGCGCTCCTCGGCCGCGGAGGGCTCCTCGATCCGGGTCCTGGACGGCCTCTCCCGGATCCAGGCCGCGATGGACGCGGCGACGGAGGCGTGCACGACGGAGGTCCTGACCGTGCAGCCGGGCGGTATCCGTCCCGAGCACGAGCTGACGGAGGGTCTGCACCGGGCGCTGGCGCTACGCGGCCGGGGCGTGCGGATGCGGGACCTCTACACGCATGTGGCGCGGCACGGCCAGGGCCTTCTGAACTACCTGGAGCTGATGGGCGAGGCGGTGGAGGCCAGGACCCTCGACGAGGTCATCGACCGGCTGATCCTCTTCGACCGCACGGTCGCCTTCATCCCGGCGAGCCCGGACCGCACCCTCGCCCTGGAGCTGCGCCACCCGGCCCTGGTCGGCTTCCTCGCGACGGTCTTCGAGCGGCTGTGGCGGCTGGCCATCCCGCTGACGGCCCCGCTCCCCGACACGGGCATCGAGGGCATCTCGCACCGCGAGCAGTCCATCGCGGCGCTCCTGGCGGAGGGCCACCAGGACGCGGTGATCGCGGAGCGCCTGGGGATAAGCGTGCGTACCTGCCGGGCCCATATCGCCCGGCTGTCGGAGACCCTGGGCGCGGCCAGCCGCACCCAACTGGGCGTCCGTATCGCCCAGGTGGGCCTGGACGGCCCGGCCCGCGCCGCGGAGGTCGCCGGCCTCACGATCCCTGATCAAGGATCCCCGACCGTCCGATGAGATAGCCGAGCTGGGCCCGGCTCTCGCTGCCGAGGGTGGAGGCGAGTTTGGCGATGTGCTCGCGGGCGGTGCGGATGTTCAGGCCGAGGCGGTCGGCTATGACGGCGTCGGTGTGGCCCTCGACGAGGAGGGCGGCGATGGTGCGCTGGCGGGGCGTGACACCGCCCGGAGCGGGCTGCGGGGCGGCCTGCGGGTACATGGGGGTGGCCATGTGCCAGAGGCGGTCGAAGGTGATGACGAAGTGGTGGATCAGCACCGGATGGCGGACTTCGAGGGCCAGGGTGCGGTCCTTGTTGGCGGGGATGAAGGCGATGGTGCCGTCGACCACGACGAGCCGCTCGGTGACCTGGTCCAGGGTGCGCGCCTCGGCGTCGCCGTCCAGTTGCTCGTAGCGGGCGATCACGGCGGGCGAATGGCGCTGGGTGTGCTGGTAGAGGGTGCGGATGCGGCCGCCGCGGTCGAGCAGCGCCTGGTCGCGGCCCAGGCTCGCGGCCAGCCGGGCGGCCGGGCTGCGGCCGTCGTAGGGCTGGATGGCGAGCAGTTCGTGGGAGGCGTCGGCCATGGCGGTGGTGATGGCCTCGTTGATCCGGGCTATCCCGCTGAGGACACTGATGCCGGGCAGGTCCGAGGCCGTGTTGCGCCGTCCGTCGAGACGCAGGAGCGGCGCGAAGGTCTCGGCCAGCAGCAGCTCGCGCCGGCGTTCGTCGGCGATGCGTTCCGCCGAGGTGCGCAGCAGGCGGTGCATGGCGATCGCCGGGTCGGCGGGCTCCAGACGGGTCGGGTCCGTGACGGCGGGGTGCAGCAGCCCGAGGTCGACGAGACAGGGTGCCGCGCTGATGTCGGTACCACTCACCCGGCCCTCGCGCAGAGCGCGTTCGTAGAGCTCGAGTCCCGTGGCACACAGTTCGTCCACACCGTGTTCGGAGTGTGGAGGCGGGATCACTCCAGGACTCCCTCCTGTTTGAGGATGCCTGATTCCGCGATGAGGTAGCCGAGTTGCGCCCGGCTTCCGCTGCCCAGCGCGGTGGCCAGCTTGGCGATATGGGCGCGGCAGGTGCGGACGTTCATGCCGAGGCGGCGGGCGATCGCCTCGTCCACATGGCCCTCGACGAGCAGCTTGGCGATGGAGTGCTGGATCTCCGTGATCCCGTCGGGTGCCGTCTCGTAGGGGGCGCCGGCGCTCAGCGGTACCGCGCGGCCCCACATGAACTCGAAGACCTTGATCAGGTAGCGGACGAGTCCGGGGTGGCGGAGTTCGAGGGCGACCTCCCCGTCGTCGCGGGTGGGGATGAAGGCCACCGTCTCGTCGCAGATGATCAGCCGCTCGACGAGTTCGTCGATGGTGCGGTACTCCACCTTGCCGTCGGCGAACTGGGCGACGTAGGCCAGCGTCTCGGGGCTGTAGCGCGCGGGGTGCTGGTAGAGGGTCCGGATGCGGCAGCCCCGCTCGACCAGGGGCCGGTCGCGCTCCAGTCCCTGGGAGAGGGTGTGTTCCAGACGGCGGCGCATCGGCTGGACCGTGAGCATCTCCGTCTGGCACTGAGCGGTGGCCAGATCGAGTGCCGCGTTGATCCGCTCGATGCCCTCCAGCACGGTGATCGAGTGCGTGGTCGCCGTCGCCTGGGCGCTGAGGGCCATGAACGGCTCGAAAGCATCGGCGAGCTCGATCGAGTGCCGCCGGCGCTGGGTGATCTCGTGCTCGATCGGATTGAGACGCTGGGCCAGGGCGATGGAGGGGGGTACCGGGCGCAGCCAGTTGGCGTCGTCGGGGTCGGGATGCAGGAGGGTGAACTCCATCAGGCAGGGAGCAGGCTCCACATCCGCACGGGCGATGCGTCCCGTGCGGAGAGCGTTCGCATAAAGACGGCGACCCTCCTCGCACAGCTCAGTCAGCGCATGAGGATGTGTCCGCTTAGTCTCGTTTATCGTCAAATCTCCACCCCCCAGGGTCCTGAACGTGCAGGAACATGATGCATCGATTGTGTGGCCATGACGTGCCCGAATGGGCCATCGTCTTATTCAGCGGGGGAGAGGTGACCTTCAAATGAGGACGAAGCCGACTATGCATAAGAGAATGCTTCGCTCGGTGCTTGCCGCCGCCTTCTCCACCGTCGTGGCCATCGGAGTGCTGAGCGGCCTTGCGGGGACGAAGGGCGACAGCGCGCAGGACAGTACCTGGAGCGGGACGACGGTGTCGGCCGCGGCGACCGGGGACAGCACGTGGGTGATTGTCGCGGCCGACAAACCGGCGGACAGCACCTGGGGCACGGACGACAGCACGTGGGCTGTGGAGTCATGACCACTCCCCCCGACGACCGCTCCTTCCGACGCGAAATGGCCACGGCCTACCGCTCCGGCTGGCACTTCATCGACCTGGTCACCGCGATCCCCCACGCCGGTGACTCGTTGATGGTGACCGTGTTCGGTGAGCCGGTCGTGGTCACGCGGGACGAGGACGAGGACCTGCGGGCGTACCGGTGTCTGCGGCGGCCTCGGGGGGCGCCGCAGCCAGTGCGGTGTGCCATTCGGTACGGAATGATCTTTGTGAATCTTGACCAACGAGACCATCGGCTGGTGGAACCGGAATCCCCCACCACACGGGCCATCCCAGCCACCCCCCGCAGTGCCTGACGCGATTCCCCCGTCGTAACAGATCGCGCAGGTGCTTCCCCCCGCAGCGGCGTCACCGTGACCTGAACACGGTGACGCCGCTGCAGTTTCTGGGGACATTTCCGGGTATCCACCCAATCGATCACTGGCCGAAAAAGATCGCTTCCGCGTCCTCACCCGTGACCGAGCGCCCGCGTCACCTCGATCTCGATCACCACCCGCGCGGGATTCGGCCGCGGCTCCCGCTCGTAGCGCTGCGCGTAGCGCCGCACCGCCTCCGCGACCCGCTCCGGCTCCGTGCGGACGTACGCCCGCCCCTCCAGCGTGGCCCATCGCCGGCCCGCCGTCTGGCACACCGCCACCCGCGCCCCCTCCGGCCCGGCCGCCAGCACGTTCCGCGCCTTCTTGCTCGATCCGCTCGTGATCACCCGAGCAAGTCCGCTCTCGGGCTCGTATGTCACTCCGACCGGCACGACATGGGGGCTGCCGTCCGGGCGCAGGGTCGTCAGCGTGCACAGGTGCCGCTCCCGCCAGAAGCTGAGATACGGCTCGTCGAGGGCCGCGAGGTTCTGGTGGTGCGGCGTGGTGGGAGTCGGCGCGGGTGTCGTCATAGCCCGGAAGTTAGTCCCTCCAGGCCTCCCGAACGCCACCTTGAGTGGAATAGACTCAACTTTGTGTACGTTGACTGAGTCAGTCCAGGGAGAGTCGACACCGAGGAGGAGTACGGACACGTGGATGCCGAGCTGACCAACCGGAGCCGGGACGCGATCAACGCGGCCGAGAAGCGGGCCGCCGCCGAGGGGCACGCCGATCTCACCCCTGCTCACCTGCTCCTCGCTCTGCTCCAGGGCCAGGACAACGAGAACCTTGTCGATCTTCTTGCCGCCGTCGAGGCCGACCAGGCCGCCGTGCGGGCCGGTGCGGAGAAGATCCTCGCCGGGCTCCCCAGCGTGACCGGGTCCACCGTCGCGCCCCCGCAGCCCAGCCGTGACCTGCACGCCGTCGTCGCCGACGCCGGCGCCCGCGCCAAGGACCTCGGCGACGAGTACCTCTCCACCGAGCACCTCCTCATCGGCATCGCCGCGAAGGGCGGCCAGGCCGCGGACGTACTCTCCTCGCAAGGGGCGAACGCCAGGAAGTTGCAGGAGGCGTTCCAGAAGGCCAGGGGAGGGCGCCGGGTGACCACAGCCGATCCGGAGGGGCAGTACAAGGCCCTGGAGAAGTTCGGTACGGATTTCACCGCCGCGGCCCGCGAGGGCAAGCTCGACCCCGTCATCGGGCGCGACCAGGAGATCCGGCGGGTCGTGCAGGTGCTGTCCCGGCGTACCAAGAACAACCCCGTCCTCATCGGTGAGCCGGGCGTCGGCAAGACCGCCGTCGTCGAGGGGCTCGCCCAGCGGATCGTGAAGGGGGACGTGCCCGAGTCCCTCAAGAACAAGCGGCTCGTCGCCCTCGACCTGGGCGCCATGGTCGCCGGGGCCAAGTACCGCGGTGAGTTCGAGGAGCGGCTCAAGACCGTCCTCGCCGAGATCAAGGCCTCCGACGGGCAGATCGTCACCTTCATCGACGAACTGCACACCGTCGTGGGCGCCGGGGCCGGCGGTGACTCCGCCATGGACGCCGGCAACATGCTCAAGCCGATGCTCGCCCGCGGTGAGCTGCGCATGGTCGGCGCGACCACGCTGGACGAGTACCGGGAGCGGATCGAGAAGGACCCGGCCCTGGAGCGCCGCTTCCAGCAGGTGCTGGTCGCCGAGCCGACGGTCGAGGACACCATCGCGATCCTGCGCGGACTCAAGGGCCGCTACGAGGCCCACCACAAGGTCCAGATCGCCGACGCCGCCCTCGTCGCCGCCGCGACCCTCTCCGACCGGTACATCACCTCCCGCTTCCTCCCCGACAAGGCCATCGACCTCGTCGACGAGTCCGCCTCCCGGCTCCGCATGGAGATCGACTCCTCACCCGTGGAGATCGACGAACTCCAGCGCTCCGTCGACCGGTTGAAGATGGAGGAGCTCGCCCTGGAGAAGGAGACCGATCCGGCCTCCCGTGAGCGTCTGGAGCGGCTGCGCCGTGATCTCGCCGACAAGGAGGAGGAGTTGCGGGGGCTGACCGCCCGCTGGGAGAAGGAGAAGCAGTCCCTCAACCGCGTCGGTGAGCTGAAGGAACGCCTCGACGATCTGCGCGGCCAGGCCGAACGCGCCCAGCGCGACGGCGACTTCGACACCGCCAGCAAGCTGCTGTACGGCGAGATCCCCACCCTGGAGAGGGACCTGGAGGAAGCCTCCCAGGCCGAGCAGGTGGCCGCCAAGGACACCATGGTCAAGGAGGAGGTCGGCTCCGACGACATCGCCGACGTCGTCGCCGCCTGGACCGGCATTCCCGCCGGCCGCCTCCTGGAGGGCGAGACACAGAAACTCCTGCGCATGGAGGAGGAGTTGGGGCGCCGGCTGATCGGCCAGGCGGAGGCGGTGCGGGCGGTCTCCGACGCCGTACGCCGTACCCGGGCCGGCATCGCCGACCCGGACCGCCCCACCGGCTCCTTCCTCTTCCTGGGACCCACGGGCGTCGGCAAGACCGAACTCGCCAAGGCGCTCGCCGACTTCCTCTTCGACGACGAGCGGGCGATGATCCGCATCGACATGAGCGAGTACGGCGAGAAGCACAGCGTCGCCCGTCTCGTCGGCGCGCCGCCCGGCTACGTCGGCTACGAGGAGGGCGGCCAGCTGACGGAAGCCGTCCGCAGGCGGCCCTACAGCGTGGTGCTGCTCGACGAGGTGGAGAAGGCGCACCCGGAGGTCTTCGACATCCTGCTCCAGGTGCTGGACGACGGGCGCCTGACGGACGGTCAGGGCCGTACCGTCGACTTCCGCAACACCATCCTGGTGCTGACGTCGAACCTCGGCAGCCAGTTCCTGGTCGACCCGATGACGAGTGAGACGGAGAAGAAGGAACAGGTCCTTGAGGTGGTGCGGACCAGCTTCAAGCCGGAGTTCCTCAACCGCCTTGACGACCTGGTCGTCTTCTCGGCCCTGAACAAGGAGGAGCTGGGCCGGATCGCCCGCCTCCAGATCGACCGGCTGGCCAGGCGTCTCGCGGAACGCCGTCTCACCCTGGAGGTCACCGAGGAGGCCCTGGCCTGGCTCGCCGACGAGGGCAACGACCCGGCGTACGGTGCCCGGCCGCTGCGCCGCCTGGTCCAGACCGCCATCGGCGACCGCCTCGCCAAGGAGATCCTCTCCGGCGAGGTCAAGGACGGCGACACGGTCCGGGTGGACGCCTTCGGCGACGGCCTGATCGTCGGACCGGCGACGGGCAAGACGCTCTGAGGCCGTAAGGGGCAGGGGGCCCGCGAAGGGCCCCCTGTGTCATCCGACCAGCACCCAGGCCGCCATCATCGCGACGAAGCCGAACAGCAGCAGCGCGGGCAGTCCCAGAATGGCGGCCACCACTCCCCACCTGGTACGTCCCGCCGTTTCGCCGCCATGTGCCATCGCCATGTGCCCCGCCCCTTCGCGTCCCGCCGACCGGTTCCTGTCAGCTGACGGCTGACAGTACCCGTCGGGGTTGCCACGCCCCTCCCCGTATGGGGGAGGATGGCGGAATCCGTACGAAGGGAAATTCACGGTGACCATCGATCCGTCCTCGATTCCGAACTTCGGGGGCCAGCAGCCCGAGCCGCAGCCCCAAGGACCGGCGGGTCCCGTCGTCCCGGATCAGGACCTCGTGAAGCAGCTCCTCGAACAGATGGAGCTGAAGTACGTCGTCGACGAAGAGGGTGACCTCGCCGCGCCGTGGGAGCAGTTCCGTACGTACTTCATGTTCCGTGGCGAGGGTGACCAGCAGGTCTTCTCGGTGCGGACGTTCTACGACCGGCCCCACCAGATCGACGAGAAGCCGCAGCTGCTGGAGTCGATCGACGACTGGAACCGCCGCACCCTGTGGCCCAAGGTCTACACGCACACCCATGACGACGGCACCGTCCGTCTGATCGGTGAGGCGCAGATGCTGATCGGCACCGGCGTCAGCCTGGAGCACTTCGTCTCCTCGACGGTCAGCTGGGTGCGGGCCGCCATCGAGTTCGACAAGTGGCTCATCGAGCAGCTCGGCCTCGAATCGGAGGTCAACGACTCGGAGAAGCCCGAGGACGACGAATAGACCCCGGCGACTACAGGGGCGTGTCGGCGAGTACGACCAGATACGCGCCGTAGCCGAACGAGAGCCCGGCCAGGGCACAGGCCATCACGGCCGCGTGCCAGGGCCGGGCTCTCGCCGTCCGCACCAGCGCCCGCGCGAGCGGCAGCAGGAGCGGGAAGGCGGGGAGCAGGAAGCGGGGCTTCGACTCGAAGAACCCCGAGCCGCCGAGCGTGATCAGCAGGAGTACGCCGCTGTAGGCCAGCAGGGGCAGCGGGGCGCGGTCGGCCAGCAGCAGCGCGTACAGGACGACCGCCGCCGCGACGATCAGCAGCGCCATGGGGGAGACCAGCCGGTCGCCCTGGAGCAGCAGATGGCGCACGGAGCGCAGGGAGCCCCGGCCGAAGTCGAAGCGTGAGCCCCACAGGCGCTGCACCTCGAAGTAGCCGCCGAGCAGGTCGCCCTCGCGGTGCCCGACCCACAGCACGTACCCGCACCAGCCGAGCGGGGCGAGCGCGACACCCGTCCACAGCCTGTGGGTAACTTTTCCGCGCCGCCTCCAGATCTCGTACACCGCCGTCACCAGCACCGCCGCCGCGACCGCGAACCCGTTCGGCCGGGCAAGGCCCGCCAGCGCGGCGAGCGTGCCCGCCCACAGCCAGCGGCCGGTGAGCACGGCGTACAGCGACCAGGCGGCGAACGCGGTCAGCAGGGGCTCGGTGTACGCCATCGACAGCACGACCGAGTGCGGCAGCAGGCCCCAGAGCAGTACGAGGGCGGCGGCGACGGCCCGGCCGTGCAGACGGGCGCCGAGCACGTAGAGGCCGGTGGCGGCGACCGCGGCGGCGGTCCAGGAGACCAGCAGGCCCGCCGCGCCGCCGCTCAGCGGGCTCACCGCGGTCACCGCCCGGACCAGCGCCGGGTACAGCGGGAAGAAGGCCAGGTCGCTGAAGACCAGGTCCGGGCGGAGGTGCAGGGCGCGGCCGTAGCCGTGCTCGGCGATCCCCAGGTACCACCGGGAGTCCCAGGACCGCCCGAGCAGTGTGAGCGGCCGGTGCCCGGTGGCCCAGGCGGTCGCGGCGAGCACGGCGACGCCGGTGAGCCGGGCGAGCGCGAACAGGCCGAGAGCCGTACCGAGCGTCGCCGCGAGGGGCGCGCGCGGGGCGGCCCGTCCGGCGGTGCCGGTGTGTGCGACGGCGTGCGGTGCGAGGGTACTGGCGTGAGTCACACCCGCACATTGCAGGGGAAAGCGGTCATAAGCGAGCATCGCGCGCGCGGCCGGGCACGGATTCACCGCGCCCGGCGCCGGCTCCGTCCTCAGCGCTGAAGGCGGGCCGCGGCGTCCCGCAGTACCTCGTCACGCTTGCAGAACGCGAAGCGGACCTGGCTGCGGCCCGCCTCCTTGTCGTCGTAGAAGACCGAGTTGGGGACGGCGACCACACCGGACCGCTCCGGCAGGCCGCGGCAGAAGGCGAGGGCGTCCTTCTCGCCGAGGGCGGCGATGTCGGTGGTGATGAAGTACGTGCCCTGCGGCCGGAAGACCTCGAAGCCCGCCGCCGTGAGCCCCTCGGACAGGATGTCGCGCTTGGCGCGCAGCTCCTCCCGGAAGCCGGTGAAATAGCTGTCCGGCAGCCGCAGCGCCTCCGCGATCGCGTACTGGAACGGCCCCGACGACACATACGTCAGGAACTGCTTCGCCGTACGGACGGCGGCGATCAGCGGCGCGGACGCGGTGATCCAGCCGACCTTCCAGCCGGTGAAGGAGAAGGTCTTGCCCGCGGAGGAGATGGAGACCGTACGGTCACGCATCCCCGGCAGCGAGATGAGCGGGATGTGCTCGGCGTCGTCGTAGGTCAGGTGCTCGTACACCTCGTCGGTCACCACGAGCAGATCCCGCTCGACCGCGAGCTCGGCGATGGCCGTCAGCTCCTCGCGGGTGAGCACCATGCCGGTCGGGTTGTGCGGGGAGTTGAGCAGCAGCAGCCGGGTGCGGTCGGTCACCGCGTCCCGGAGCGCGTCGAGGTCCGGGCGGAAGTCGGGGGCACGCAGGGTCAGCGGGACACGGGTGGCGCCGGCCATGCTGATGCAGGCCGCGTAGGAGTCGTAGTACGGCTCGAAGGCGATCACCTCGTCGCCCGGCTCCAGCAGCGCGAGCATGGTCGCGGCGATGGCCTCCGTCGCGCCCGCGGTGACCAGGACCTCCGTGTCGGGGTCGAAGTCCAGGCCGTAGAAGCGGCGCTGGTGGTCGGCGACGGCCGTGCGCAGCTCGGGGACGCCGGGCCCCGGCGGGTACTGGTTGCCCCGGCCCTCGCGCAGCGCCCGCACGGCCGCCTCCCGTACGGCCTCGGGGCCGTCGGTGTCCGGGAAACCCTGCCCGAGATTGATCGCCCCGGTCCGTACGGCCAGTGCCGACATCTCCGCGAAGATCGTCGTGCCGAATCCGTCCAGCCTGCGGTTCAGCAGCGCCCTGTCGCCCATGTCCTCGCCAACTCCTCGCGCGTGTCACCGGCCGTCCCGGTCACCCCGGCCATCCTGCGCCCAAGCTCTGGATTCGCTCAACTCTGCTTTGGCTGGTGAGACACGGGGGCATCTCCATCGCACGCACAACGCGAGGCGCCCACGGGGGGTCGCCTCGGGGGACATGGAAGGAGGGTGACGCCATGGTTCTCGGCATCATCCTGGCGATTGCCGCAGTACTCGTCGTCGTGGTCGTACGCCTCAGCCTCCGGGAGGACAAGGCGGCCGCGAAGGACCGGGCCGCGGCGCGGGGGCGCCGCCGCCGTAGCGGTGACAGCAGTGGCAGCTGGTGGGCCGGCGGCGGGGCGAGCGGAGGCGTCGGCTCGTCGTGCGGTTCGTCCGGCTCCTCCTGCGGCAGCAGCTCGTCCTGCGGAGGCGGGTCCTCCTGCGGCGGGGGCGGCTGCGGCGGCGGCAGCTGAGCCGCGGAAGGAGGGGGACGTCATGTCCATGGCTCTCGGGATCATCGTGCTGGTCGTGTTCGCGGGTCTGCTCCTGATGGCGATCGTGGGGGCCGGACGCCGGCAGCGGGGCGGCGGCCGGTGAGGCCGGGGACGGCGGGGGGGGCGAAGCCGCGGGCGGCGGCGCGGATGTCGAGGCTGACCTCGGCGCGCAGGAAGCTGAGGGTGACCGAGACGCGGGTGGCACTCAGCTGCCTGGGCGA